>SLDA01000232.1 GCA_007125545.1 Thermoflexales bacterium
CGCACCCTTTTGGGGCACAAAGGGCGTCGCGATGCGCCGCGAGACGGCGAGTTCCTCCACGTACAGTTCAGCACGCTCCGCATCGAGCCCGATCTCGATCTCATCGCCCGTGGAGAGGGTCAAGCGCAGGCCATAACGCCTGGCTGGCTGTGACGCCGCAGAAGCCGCGTCAAACTCAGCCAGCAACTCGAGCGCGCGGCCGTCCAGGTCGAGCCCGGTCAGGGGGTGAACGCCCTCAAGCAGGGGAACGCTCGAAACCCGGTGCGCACCGCGGCGCGACTGGAGGGCGGCGAGGGGTCGTTGGATGAGTTCCGGACCCGAGGGGCCCGAGCGCAGCGCGAGTTCGCGGGGCATGGACTGGGCGCCGGTCCAGGAACGCTCGGGATGGGCCTCCTCCCTCAGCCAGCCCACCAAAATGCGGCGCTCGTCGGGAAGATCATTGTAGGTCACTTCGGCGTAGATCGCGCCATCGTCCGAGGTCATCGACGCACCTATGGGCGACGCACCCGTGAAGCGCTCGCCGTCGAAGTTGCCGGCAAAGTAGCGGGTGGCGGCAGACAAATCGCGCGTGCGGGTGCAGTTGACCTTGAGGATCCAGTGAACCTGGCCCGGATCGCCGTCGAGCGGCAGCGGGAAGAGGTCGGGGCACTCCCAGACGCCGGGCGCGTGCTCCGGCGCGTGGAACTCGCTCAGCCGCGTCCAGGTCTTGAGGTCGGGAGAGCTGTACAGGATTACATAGCCCTGCTCGTGCCCGAAGATGTTGACCATAATCCAGCGGGCCGAGGGAGCGTGCCAGAAGACCTTCGGGTCCCCGAACTTGCTCTCGTTCTCGTCGATGACCGGATTTTCCGCGTACTCGGTGAACGTGCGCCCGCGGTCGGTGCTATAGGCAATGTGGATCGTCTCCAGCCCCGGAGCAGCACGGTAGTCAGCGGTGAAGACGGCAACCATAGGAGGGCGCCCGTCTGCGCCAAAGCCGCTGGTATTATTCCAGTCGATGACCGCGCTGCCGGAGAAGATCGTGTAGCCCGCTTCAGGTTGCTCGTACAGGGCAATCGGGAGGTGGGTCCAGGTCACCAGGTCGGCGCTCACAGCGTGGCCCCAACTCATATGGCCCCAGCGGGTGCCGTAGGGATTGTGCTGGTAGAAGAGGTGGTACTCCCCTTCATAGTAGACCAACCCGTTCGGGTCATTCATCCAGTTCTGCGGCGGCGTGAAGTGGTATGTTGGGCGGAAGGGATTTGGGTTCATGGGTTCCTCGGTTCTTGGTGTTAGCGATGGGTGGATGATGCGTGATCCGTGATGCGTGATTTACTTGCAAATATCACGCGTCACGCATCACGAATCACGCATCATCCGCTCCTCAGTGTCGGCCTCGGTTGTTCCAACTACTGGTGGCGCGGGCCAGGTCGAGGTTGGCGTCTGCGGGGATGGGGTTGAGCCGGCCGTCCAGGGCGTGGGGATCGTCGTTGGCGGTGAGCCAGTCGATGAGACGCTGCTGCTGCCGGCCCAGGGCGTCCTGCCAGGCCGGGTCTGTGGAGAGATCGTGGAGGTCGTTTGGATCGTTCTGGAGGTCGAAGAGAAAGTGGAGGTCCTCGTCGCCAAACCACTGGTACTTGGTCCGACCGTCACTCACGCCGAAGGCGGTGCCACAGTTGCCGCACGTGTAGGGGCGGAAGGCAGCACTCTCGCCCAACAAGGTGGGGACCAGGCTCTGTCCTTCCACCGACTCGGGAATCTGCAGACCACAGAGGTCGAGGAGCGTCGGCATAATATCCTGATGACCCACCGGGGTTGTGGTATCGGCCTCGCTGAACGCAAACCCGGCAGCGCGAGCCCACGGACGGGAGGGGCGCACGATAAAGGGCACGTTGGTGGAGCCGCGGAAGAAGTCACCCTTGGCGAGATTGCCGTGGTCGAAGAGATGGTCGCCGTGATCGCTGGTGAAGATGATGCTCGTGTTGTCGAGAAGTCCGTGCTCGCGCAAGTGGCCGAGCAAGACGCCGACCATGCTGTCGATGTGGGTGATCAACGCCGCGAAGCCGCGCAGGCTTTGCTGGATCATCAAGGGATGGTCGCGCCAGTCGTCGAAGTTGTTGTGGAGCTGCTTGCGGCGGACCGACACCGGCAACTTGGCATCGACCCAGTCGCCGCGCGCGGGCTCCGGGAAGGTGACGTCGCGGTAGAGATCGTAATAGCTCTCCGGCGGAGTAATCGGCGGGTGCGGCTTGTCGAAGGAGACGTGGAGAAAGAAGGGCCGGGTAGGATCGCGCCGGTCGATGAACTCCATCGCCCGCTGCGCCGTCCAATGCGTGGTGGTGAAGGGCTCGGGGAGCGGACTCATACGCAGCCCGTACTGATTGTTGCCCAACCCGTGCGAATAGGCGAGATGGCCATAGCCGTGGTCGTCGAGGAAGGCTTCATAGTCGTCCTTCAGCATACCACCTTGCCTGCGGCCCTCTTCGTTCAGCCGGACATCCTCGAAGCCGATACGGTTGCGCTGCGGGCAGGTGTGAAGCTTGCCCGAGGCGAAGGTCTGGTAACCCGCGGCGGTCATCACCTCCGCCAGCTTCGGACCCTCGGTGAAGGGCTGGCCATCGACATTGTGGTTCATGTGGATACCGTAGCGGCCCCGGCCCGTCATCATAATACGGCGGGCGGGCACGCAGACGGGCACCTCGCTGAACGCCTGGGTGAAGCTACGTCCCTCGTAGGCCAGTTCGTCGATCTGGGGCGTCATCACGATGGGATGGCCGTTCACACCCAACCAGTCGCTGCGTAGATGGTCGCAGCAGATGAAGAGCACGTTTGGGCTTTCCGGGTCTTTCGCGGGATCGGTCATAGTCTATTCTCCAGATAACTGATCAACTCTGCGTGATACCTCCGTCCCTTCCC
>SLDA01000152.1 GCA_007125545.1 Thermoflexales bacterium
GCAAACTTGATGGCGCAGTTGGGATGCTCAGGAAGGATCAGATAGGCGATACCCATACATCACCGCGTGGTGCGCAAGTGTCCGGCACTGGGTTATAATATCAATCTGGATGTCCTGCGGTCCTGCGCCACCAAGGACGACGCGTGTGCGCTCTCGACGTCGCGGGCAGCAATGCAATGGGGAGTGAACCCTGTAAGCACGATAGCTTCCAGATGGCTAGATAAGAGGAGAACAGAGACATGGAAAGATGGGTTGGTACCATATCGAGGGGCATTCGCGCTCCCATCGTTCGCGAGGGCGACAATATTGTCGACATAGTGGTCCGCAGTCTTCTGCAGGCTGCACAGAGTGAGAACTTCGAGCTTCGCGACAGGGATGTCGTCGCGGTGACGGAGGCCGTGGTCGCCCGCGCGCAAGGTAACTACGTGACTGTGGGGCAAATCGCGTCTGATATCAGGTCAAAGTTCGGGTCAACAACACTTGGCGTTATCTTTCCCATTCTCAGCCGAAACCGGTTCGCCATCTGCCTCAAAGGAATTGCGCAGGGCGCCCGGAAGATCGTGCTTATGCTCAGCTATCCTGCTGATGAAGTGGGCAATAGCCTGATGAGTCTCGATGCGTTGGATGCCAGTGGTGTCAATCCATGGACCGATGTGCTTACAGAGAAGCGATACCGCGAGCTTTTCGGCTACCATAAGCATCTATTCACCGGCGTCGATTATGTCGAATACTACAAGGAGCTGATCGAGAACGAGGGGTGTGAAGCTGAGATTATCTTCGCCAACGACTGCCGGGCGATTCTTGACTACACTAAGAGCGTTCTTTGCTGCGATATTCATACGCGTGCGCGAACGAAGCGTCTGCTCGATGCTGCAGGCGCCGATCTGGCGCTTTGTCTCGATGCTATCCTCAGTACTCCTGTCGATGGAAGCGGCTACAACGAAACTTATGGGCTTCTGGGAAGTAACAAGGCCAGCGAAGATACCGTTAAGCTGTTTCCTCGTGACTGCGACCCGGTTGTGGAACAGATCCAGGCGCGGATTCTTGAGCAGACCGGCAAGCACGTAGAGGTGATGATCTACGGTGACGGTGCCTATAAGGACCCGGTGGGCAAGATCTGGGAGTTGGCCGATCCGGTCGTGTCGCCGGGCTATACGTCGGGTCTCGAGGGACGTCCTAATGAAGTGAAGCTGAAGTACCTGGCCGATAGCGAGTTTGCGGACTTGAGCGGAGATGAGCTAAAGGCGGCCATCTCGAACTCCATTCGCAACAAGGGGGAAGATCTGGTGGGGAACATGAGTGCTGAAGGCACGACTCCCCGTCACTTGAGTGACCTGATTGGGTCCCTGGCCGACCTTACCTCCGGCAGTGGCGATAAAGGCACCCCCATCGTGCTCGTGCAAGGGTACTTCGACAACTACACGATGTGATGCGGCGCTCATTGACACTCCGCTTCCCCTCGTCTATACTCCCAGCGTGGTGGCCTAGCAAGAGGTAGGATTTCTATGCAGAAGGACGTGCAGCCAGAGACAGTTCCAAAGGTACAGGTGACTCACCTGGACTTCTTCTATGGCGCGAATCAGGCGCTCTTTGATATCTCGCTCAGCGTCTACGAGCACGAGATCACGGCGTTCATCGGTCCCTCGGGATGTGGGAAGTCCACGTTTCTCCGCTGCCTCAACCGGATGAACGACGAGATCGCGGGCACACGGCTGGAAGGGAAGGTGCTGATCGACGGCGAGGATATCTACGCGCCCGATGCCGACATCGTCGAGGTGCGGCGGCGCGTGGGGCTGGTTTTCCAGAAGCCTAACCCCTTTCCCCAGTCTATCTACAATAACGTCGCGATGGGCCTGCGAGCGTTGCGAATGGCACGCGGCAGTGAGCTCGATGACCGGGTCGAGGCCTATCTGAAGCGCGTCGATCTCTGGGATGAGATCAAGGGTGACACCTCCACGCCGGCGATGGCGTTAGGATTGGGACAGCAGCAGCGCCTGTGCATTGCCCGTACCATGGCCGTGGAGCCGGAAATTGTGTTGATGGACGAGCCCGCCTCGGCCCTTGACCCGATTGCGACGCTGCGGATCGAGGATCTGATGCGCGAGTTGCGCCAGGACTACACCATCGTGATCGTGACGCACAACATGCAGCAGGCGGCGCGTGTCTCCGATCGCACGGCCTTCTTCTGGTTGGGCGAGTTGGTGGAGTTCAATGCCACCGGCAAGGTCTTCACGAATCCTGACGAGGAGCGCACCGAAGCCTACATCACGGGGCGGGTGGGGTAGCGGAGCGCTCGCGGCTGACGCCCGTTCTATAGGCCTTCAGATAACGAATCGGACAGCAAATCGACTTGACAAAAAAGCGGGAAATGCACATCCTTAGGAGTCAGTATCCAGCTCACTCACAAGGAGGCATTTCCCAATGGCAAGTATACGTGTGGATATCACGAATGCAACTCGGAAAGACCTGCAAGGACTTTTGGCTCGGGCGTATCGCTGTGGCGACCACCGCTTGGTGCGCCGGGTGACGGCGATGCTGAGCCTGGCCCTGAGCAAGGATGTGTACTTGACGATGGAACTCGTCGACGCAGCGCGCTCGAGCGTCTATGTCTGGCTGTGCCTGGTACTCACGCACGGCGTGGACAGCTTGAAGTTGCGGAAGTCGCCCGGACGCCCGCCGCGGCTGACCAAGACGCAGAAGCAACAGCTGGTCGCAGCCCTGGAAGCCGGACCGGAAGCCGCGGGGTTCGTCACAGCGTGTTGGACCGCGCTGTTGGTGCAGCAGTGGATCGAGCGTGAGTTCGGAGTGCTGTACAACCGCCACTACGTCTGCGAGTTGTTGCACAACCTGGGATTTTCGTATCAGAAGGCCGCGTTCGTCTCGGAGCACCTGA
>SLDA01000460.1 GCA_007125545.1 Thermoflexales bacterium
ATGCTCCTGGAGTTTGGGGGAATCGCCGTGATTTTGGTCGGCGCCGCTGTCGCGACCGGCAATTTCATCTACCGGACTGCACAGGAATCCTTCTCCATTGGCCGGTACCACCGCTATCGCGAGAACTTGGGAGAGGTGATCCTAATGGGGCTGGAGTTTCTCGTCGCCGCGGACATTGTGGGAACGGTGGCGCTGTCGCTGAGGATCGAAAACGTGCTCTCTCTCACCGCGATTATCCTGGTACGGACCTTTTTGAGTTTCACCCTGGAGGTAGAGACCACCGGCTACTGGCCCTGGCAGCGCAGCGGACAAACCCGGACGGGCATCAGGGAGACGCTGGACCGCACCACTCGCGACCAGACGCAGAGACAAGAGGATGAAGATCAGACCTAGACCCTGAGGAGGCGGCTATGGCACGCTATGATTGGTACTGTGAGGATGTACTCTCCGGTAAACTGGAGGTGGAGGTCGTCTGGCAAGACGAACGGGTCCTGGCCTTCCATCACCCAAGGCCGAAGGCTGACGTGCACGTGGTTGTGATTCCCAAAGCGCACGTCAGCTCCATCCTGTCATCTGAAGCGCTGGACGGCGACCTGCTCATCTCGATGGTGACGGCAGTCCAGAATGCGGCCCGGACCCTGGGGCTGGACGAAGCGGGATTCTTCGTGCGGACAAACGCCGCCGCTCCGGGGGTGACCCCGCATATGCACTGGCACGTGGTTGGCCCCGGCATTCCCGAAATGGTCTAGGATGATTCCAGGGAGGAATGGAGCGTGATTTATCAAAGTAATGAGGACGGGTACCGCGAGATGGTGCCCGGCATTCGAATGAAGACGGTCTGTTACGGTGCAAACACCCATATGATCCACCTGAAGTTGGACGCCGGGAGTGTCCTGCCGCTGCACAGCCACCCTCACGAGCAGACAGGCATGCTACTAAGCGGGCGCGTGACCTTTATGGCAGAGGATCAGGAATATGATACCCGGCCCGGCGATAGCTGGTGCTTTCCCGGCGGGCAACCGCATGGCGTCCAAGTGATCGAGGACTCGGTCATCGTCGAGGTCTTCTCACCGCTACGTGAGGAATATCTGCCACAGGGAGATTGAATATGGCACCTACGCCTACAACCCAACAACGCAAGCCGGCGCTACCACCCGAACTCCAACCTGTGGTCGACGAGCTTCTGCCGCTTTGCCGCGCGCTCGGGGAGGGACGGTGCGCCGTCTCCATCGGGGGCTCCTACGGCAAGGGCACCTTCGACGGCACCTCCGACCTGGACTTCCGGCTCTTCTGCGACCGCCAGCTCAGCCCTCCTGAGGCATTCTGCGAAGCGTATGCGCAGCTTCAGACCGCTATCGACCGCTGGGCCGCGGAGGGCATCACCATTGATGGCTGCTGGGTGCGCACCGTGGGTGAGATCGAACAGCAACTCCAGCAATGGGAGCGCGGCATAGGGAAGCCGTACGATCTCGTGTGGACGATCTGGGGCTATCACGTGCTGACCGATGTGTACAATCAGTGGGTCATCGATGATCCCGAGGGCATTCTGGCGGGCTGGCGCACGCGACTCGCGACCTATCCGGCGCCGCTCAAGGAATCCATACTGACCGAGCGGCTAGCATCGCTTCGCTACTGGCGGCAGGATTATCACTACCAGCACAAAGTCGCGCGCGCGGATGTGGTCTTCCTGGCGGGGCTTAGCTCGAAGCTCATCCACGACGTGATTCAGCTCCTGTTTGCGTTGAACGAGACCTACTATCCGGGTGACGGCAACAACCTGGTGTTCGTGGAGCGGTTCGCGCACGCACCGGAGCGGTTCGCCGAGAAGGTAGAGGCGATACTCTATCCGGGAGAGGGTCAGGCCGCGCTTGCCGCACAGTACGACCGGCTGGCCGACCTGATCGACGAGGTCGAGGCCCTGGCCGGGCAGCTCAACGGCGGGGAGTAAGCATCCGGCGCTAATGCGCCTCTACCTGTAGCCTATGGTTTTTGGAAAGGGGGAGACCGCCTCCGCTCTCCCCGGTATCTGCGTGCCGGCAACCGCAGGACCCGGCGGTTGCACATCGCACGGGCGCAGAGAGAATCCCCTATGCATTAGAGCGCCGCACCTTTGTAAAGCCTGGGTGGCACCACGTCGTGAAATGCGTTTGTGCCGGCACCGGATTTATACTATAATCTAACTTAAGCGCGCACCCAGGAGGGCGCGGGCTTCATCCATCCAGCGCTGAAAGGCTGCGGCATGTCCATTGCTCCCGCGTCGACAGTTGAAGCTGTGTCGAACGTCTCAATCAAGGTGGATCTCGGCTACGCGCTGATCACGTTGGGCAGCACCGCCATCTGGTCGGTGCTGAATGGGTGGCTGCTCTACTTCTATCTTCCCCCGGACAACAGCGGCCCGACGCTGGTACCGGTGGCCCTTTACGGTGGTACGATGCTGGCAGTGCGCGCGGCCAACGCGCTGCTCGCTCCACCCATAGGCTATCTCTCCGACCGGACCCGCGGCCGTTGGGGACGGAGGCTCCCCTATATGGCAGCCTCCGCGCTGCCGATGCTGGTCCTCTTTGCGTTGCTCTGGAACCCGCCGGTGGGGTCGGCATCACTGTGGAATCTTGTCTACCTGGCGGCGATCCTGCTTCTGTACAATCTGACCACCACGTTTAATCAGATTCCCTATACGGCGCTGCTGCCGGAGATCGCCGTGACGGAGTCGCACCGGGTGCGGATGTCGGCGTGGACGTCAAGCTCGTTTATGCTCGGCGCGGTGCTGGGCGGGCTTGCAGGCCCGTTGATCGGACGCCTGGGCTATGCCGGCACAGCACGCGTCTATGCCGTAGCGTGCCTACCCCTTTTCTACCTGCCCTTCCTGGTGCTCCGCGAGCACCCCAGGGCGC
>SLDA01000095.1 GCA_007125545.1 Thermoflexales bacterium
CAGCCGGCACGCGATATGGTACGGGCGTGAACCGCGAACAGTATCTGCACCCACCCAAGATCGAATACCTGCCCGAGACCACCATTTCGCCACACTTTTACGCTGCGGACCCCGACGCGCACGTGCTAGGGACCCTGGTTTCACAGGGACGCCCCGGCTTCGTCGTCAAGGAGCTGCCCGGCTGGCGCTCGGTCTACAGTGCGGCACCCGTGCTCTCCTGGCGCGTGCTGCAGGGGATCGCCCGCTATGCCGGCGTCCATCTCTACGATCTGGAGGGAGACATGATCTGGGCCAATAATGCCTTCCTCGCAGTCTATGCGCAGAGTGACGGGACCCGCCAACTCCACTTCCCGCAACCCACCACCGTCGTCGACGCCTACGCGGACCAGCCGCTGGCCGCCGGCGTCACCGCTCTCGAGCTGGACATGAAACGTTGGGAGACCAAACTGCTGCTACTGACAACGTAGGTCCACCACAGAGACAAACAGGCCATCGAGAGCGTCAGCTATCGCACGAGCCGCTCACCGGGCTTTCCGGCCACCAGTGCCTCGACGTCCTCCCGGTCGATCAGTGGGAGGTTCTGGGGTATCGTGAACTTCAGCGCCGACATCGCGTTGCCGTAGGCGAGACCCGCCTGCAGATCGGCTGTGATGAGCCCATAGAGTAGGCCGGCCGCGAAGGCGTCCCCGGCACCGAGCCGGTTGACCAGCTCCAGGGTCCAGGAGGATGCTGTGAGGATCTGCTTACCGTCAAAGGCTGTGCTTCCCGTGCCGCCGCACGTCATCACGACCGCATCCGGTTGATAGCTGTCGAAGAGCTTCTGCAAGGTCATCTCACGGGACAAGGCACGGGTCGGTCTATCCAGGAGCAGGGCGGCGTCCTCCTCGGTCGTAATGATGAGGCTCACATAGGGCAGGATTGCGTTCCAGGCAGCGCGGGCCTCATCCGGCGACCAGAGCTTCGAGCGGTAGTTCAAATCGAAGGAGACCTTGACACCCAAGGTCCGGGCATGCCGTACGATCTCGGGCGTGGCACGGCGACAGGTCTCGCTTAACGCGGGCGTGATTCCGGTGAGGTGCAACCACTGCGCCGCGCCGATGTAATCCCAGTCCAGTTCACTCGCAGTGAGTGTGGTGGCGGCGCTGTCTGCCCGGTCGTAAATTGTCTTCGTGGGCCGCGGCTTGGCGCCAAACTCTACGTAAAAAGTTCCGACCCGCCCCGTAGCGCTCCAGACGACCGCGCCGGTATCGACCCCGTAGCGCCGGGTGCCATTCACGATCCAGCGTCCCAGCGCATTGTCGGGCAGCTTGCCGATCCAGCCCGCGGGCATGCCCAGCCGGACCAGGCCCACGGCAACGTTGGCTTCCGCGCCACCGATCAGGGCGCGGAAGTCCTCACTGTGCTCCATCAACTCGTGCCCGGGTGGTGCGAACATAATCATAGTCTCGCCCAGGCACACCACGCGCGGCGGCGAAAGGGTAGCTCTGGTCATGTTGATATCGTGGGGTTGAGGGCCAGTGCTTCGTAAAGAGAATTGGCCCCTCTACCCCAAGCCCTATTGCAGCAGCCCCATCCCATGGAACGCAGCCAACATTCGTGCTGCCTGTTCCTCCGCCGCAGGCAGGATCGGGCGTTTGGGCATGCCGGCATCGATTCCACGTGCGGCAAGGCCCGCGTAGCAGGCGGCATTTGTGGAGGACGGGATATGCAGAACCTTGCGGGCCTTGACCACACGCATCTGGAGGATCGAAGCGGTCTCGTAGTCGCGCGCCTGGAACGCGTCCCATAGCTCCACCATCAGCTCCGGAAAGACATTCGCGAGGCCCGAAACACAGCCCTTGGCGCCCGCCATAAAGGCCGGCAGCGCAATGCCCTCCGTACCCACGATGAAGCGGAAGTCGGGATAGTCGGTCTCCATCTCCAGCACCAGATGGACGAAGGTGATATAGCTGAACCCGCTGTCCTTGATACCCCGCACGCCAACGTCGGCGAGACGACGCAGAAAAGCGGGCAAAATCTCAAAGCCGCTCGCCTTGGGATTGTTGTAGACGTACACCGGAATATCGACGGCTTCGACCAGCGCACGATAGAACTGCAGAAGCGTGCGCTCGTCATGTTTGTGGTAATAGGGTGGGACCGCGGCCACGTAGGGGGCGCCCGCGCCTTCCGCGTGGCGAGCCAGTGCTACCGACTGTGCCGTCGAGGTCGTGCCGACGTGGGCCACGATGTTCATCCGGCCCCGGTTCTGGTCCATCACGATCTCGTGGACCTGCATTCGCTCTTCCGGGGTCATGATGGGACCGGAGCCGTACGTCCCACATATAAAAAGTCCGTGAGCACCACCCCGTGCCTGAAAGTCCACCAAATCGCGCAGCCCTTTTTCATAAACGGCGCCCTCGGGGGTGAAGGGTGTGGTCAGAGGTGGAATGATGCCGCTCAGTTCTTGTGTCATTACGTCTCCTTTGGGTAGATACTTGGAGCAAAAAAGTCTCACGCATCACGGATTCAGCCCAAACAATGTCCCATCTCCCAACTCATCGTGACTACACCGCACTCCGCGCCGAAAATGGAAATGCCGGCTCGAAGCCGATCAATGCGCGTGCCCGTTCGATGCTGACCAGGGATTCGGTGCCCTTCACAGGACGTTTCCAGGTCTGCACCTCCGGGAACCAGACCTCGGCGAGCTCTCGGGACGGGATGCCGACGAAGTTGTGCGTATCCGTGACGTAGACGGCGTGGCTGCCCTCGTAGTCGCCGAGGAGCCCCTTCTCCGCCGCTTGCGCTGCGTCGCGTACGTCGAGGCTGGTCCAGAAGTTGCTGCGGCCCAGCATAATCATAGCGTCCGGCAGAGTCAGATCGAAGGCCATTTCCCACTGCCGCGCTCGGGCGCGGCGCTCAAACGTCTCCACAATTCCCTGCACGCGCTCGGTTCGCTCTGGTTCGGGCAGCGCCATAACCTTTGCTGTCTGTTCTTGGCACTGCCTGACAAACTCCATCAGGATCGACGGCTCCGGTGTATTGAGGTCATAGACCGCCGGATAGCGTAGGAACATGCTCGAGATCCCCTCGCGCCGCCAAAAGTAGGCCCCCACTTCTTCGATCATCTGCTTCGAGTATGAGTAGGGGTCGGTGGTGTAGGTCGGGTGCGCTTCATCTATAGGAAAGTAACGTAGCTGGCCCTCGGGGAAGGTGATCCCGAAATTGTAGCCCAGGGCGTTGATGGAGCTGGCACACACGACACGTTTTATGCCGGCATTCGCGGCTGCCCGATAGATGTTGAAGGTCCCGCCGACATTGACTGCGAAGATCTCGGTCTCCGGTGCCGAACTGGGAAGCCGATGCGCCGCCAGATGGATAACGTGGTCCATCCCCTCCATCGACGCCTCGACGACGGCGAAATCGGTGATGTCGCCCGCCATACACTCCGCACCCGGGATCGGGTCGTCCGCGTTCAGGTCGAGCACGCGCACGTCGTGCCCATGTTCCAACAGCCACGCGACAGTTGGGCGTCCCACTTCGCCCATGCCGCCGGTCACAAGGATTCGCATCGCTCTCTCCTATTTTTAAGGAAATCGGTCCCTATATCTGGGGCCGATACTAGGCCTCTGTTGTCATTGTGTCAATACCCGGCTAATCGTAGATCTTGCTTTCTCTGAATGCAGCCCACGCCGTCTCGAACCACGAGTCGGGGTGGGGCAGGGGGCGGCGCGCGACCCAGGAGGAGGTCACGCTGCCGTCCGCAGAGGCGGTCGTCTCCAGCACCTGTTCGCGGAACGTCTCGTCCTCGGGCACGATGCGCCAACTGTCGTCAAGCCGCTCATGCACCTTGACGCCCTGTGGATCGAGCGTGATCGATGACCCGCGGCTGCCGGTCCCTGTTTCCAGCGCGAAGGCCACCGCTTCCAGATAGACGGCATGTGCAAAACAGAGCTGGCGGTTGCGCAAGCTCTCGCCGAGATCCCTGGGGTCTCCGCCGGCACGTACCCGCTCCCACTGCGTCCAGGCTTCGAGCACGGCATTGCGCAGCCCATCCAGCGACCGAATGTGCGCGCCCGCCCGAGACATCCGCGCCTGAAACTCTTCTCGCTCCTCCTGCCACGCGCGACCCGGAGCCTGTTCGGACGCCGTCATCCAGGCTTGCAACTCAGCCACCGCTTCTTCCGCGATCTTTGTGATCGCAGCTTCGTCAAGTGTCCGATCCCGGTAGCGATTGGCAATATACTCCGCGGCCCGAAATCCTGCGACCTGCCCCGAGTTAAGTGCCGAACCACCGGGACGGTAGATGCCGTGCGAACCGTTGACTTCGCCCAGAGGAAAAAGGTGTTTGATAGTGAGCGACTCCCACCAGAGGTTGCCTGCCAGCCCACCGTTATTGTGCTGTGCACAGACGGCGACCTCCAACGGTTCCGTGTGGATATCGATGCCGTGGTCAAGATACAGTTCGATAGCGCCGGGATTCATCTTCTCCAGCCGCGCAATGGGCGTTTCGAGCAGTGCCGCCGAGCGGTCGAGATAATCTCGTGCCTCGTCGCTCAGCGCATCAAAACTGAACCCCGCGCAATTCTCGCGGAAGTCGAGGAAGACACGGCGTCCCTTAAGCACCGTCTCGATGTAGACCAGGATATCCACGATGGAGGACCCACCCTGGACCTTGCGCCAGTCGAAGGGCCATTGATAGCCCTTAAGGAAGACCATCGACGCCATCTCGCCTACGGTGTCGAAATATGCGTGCATAAACTCCTGCGGATCGCTGATGCCGTCGGCCTCCGTACTGACGAAGCGCGGCACGACCTGCATATAGGTGCCCGAGACGTTCCACCGGAACTTGATCGAGGCCAGCCCGTACTGCGATTCGGGCAAGCTCTGCGCCTTGGCGCCTGCCATCAAGGCCAGCCCGATGGCGCCGGTATGGACCTCCGGATAAACGCTCGTCTTATATAGCCCGCCCGGTCCGCCCACAGCGAACACGACGTTCTCCGCAATGACGACCTCGAGGTCGCCCTCCGCATCCAACATCACCGCCCCCGCCGCCCGGCGAAGTTTCGCTTCCGCTAGCTCCTGCCGGCTTCCCGAGTCATCCGTCTCAACCCCTGTTGTGAGCAGTTGCACTACGTTTCGTCCCTCCCACACCGGAATATCCAGGCTTTGGACTTTCCGGATCAGTGCGCGGCACATCTCGCGAGAGGTGTAGGGCCCGATGGAGGTCGCCCGCTGGCGGGGATCGTGGTCCGTCTTGTAGCCCACGAACTGCCCGTAAGCGTCGCGCGGAAAGGGGACGCCCAGGTTGACCAGATGCAGAAAGGCGCGTGCTGAAAGGCTGGCTTCGACCAAAGCCAGATCGCCATGCATCGACCCACCCTCAACGTAGGTCTCCGCCATGGTCTCCGGCGCGTCGGCCTCAGTTCCACAGAGCGAGAGCTTGTAGTAGGTTTGCTTGTCGCTGCCCGTGTTGATCGAGGTGCCCTTCTGCAACCCCTCGGACACGATCAGCACGTCTTCGATCCCGTTGGCACGAAGTTGGACGGCGGCATTGAGCCCCGCCGCCCCGCTCCCGATGACGAGCGTGTGGACGCGGGTGACACGATAGGTTTGATCGGACTGGGTAAGAGTCCCTTTTTCCATTCGATACCTCCTTCGTTGAGGGCCGGGAGTCGAAAGTCGCAGGTATGTCCGCATGCGTCATAGATACAAAGTCCTGATCTCTCGTTCCCGCCCTCCGGTGATGCCGGTGTTCGCAGGGCCCGGAGTGCGTTGAGGAAAGTGTACTCGGAATGTGGTTGTTGTCACATAGTCGCGATCATTGCTATCCATGATGGGAATGGTATGATGGGCGCCGTTCAAGTATGACAATGATAATCTGACGTCCGGGACGTTCGTCCCGCGACACAGGACGGATCCCACTCCATAACGAGGAGAGATATGCCAGATCGACTCAATTGGCAGAATCGGGTGGTTGCGCGACTCAGCCGGCTTTTCGAGAAAGACCCTGATGTTCAAGCGTTTGTCTTGAGCGGATCCCTGGCCAAACCCGAGGGACACGCGGATGTCTGGAGCGATGTGGATGTAAAGATCATTCTCGTCGATCATGTCTTGGATCGCTATCACCAGTCGACTGAATGGCTGGCGCCGTTCGGACAGATTCTCGGTGTCGAAAAGCACGTCCATCCTTTGACAAGGACGCTTCGCGTTTGTCTGGATAGCTTTCAGCGGATAGACCTCACATTTATCGCTGCATCCGCGGTGCGGCCCGCACCCGCCGTGTGGCCCGCATCCAGCCCGGAGCTGATCCACTTTCACCCATCGGATCGCGTGGTATGGTCCCGATTGCCGGAGCTAGAAGCGCGTGTAGCCGCACTCCCCGTACCCGTAGTCTACCAAGAAGTGAGCGATGCAGAGATCGATGGCATGGCCGATGCCTTTTGGTTCAAAGCTGCCGTGGCCACTGCCAAGGTGGTGCGCAATGACCTGCTCATAGGGTTTCACCTGGCCCTGGATCTCGCCCGCACCTGTCTCGTGTTGCAGATGATTCGGCGCGACCGGCGCGCGCAAACGACCATCCACCGGACGGGCGGGTGGGGAAACGAAGTGGTGGAGTGTTTGTTCCCGTTGCACGAGGATGGCTCTACTCAGGAGATACTGAGCCTTATCCAACGCAGCTGCGAGGTCTTCGACGAACTGGCTCAGCAGTTATCCTCGAGCTACTCACCCCGCGGGCATCTTCTCTTCCCCAGTATTGAGGCAGCACGCAACGCATAGCGGCTTCATTCCAATCCATCCAATTGACTTAGCTGCAAGTCGGCGTCAGCCAACGCAATTTGCCCCTATTGTCAGACTGCGGAACTTGTAACCTAGACTGCAGTTATCGCCGCAGCCCCAGACTTGTGCGAAAGGAGTTAATCGCAATGGCTTTCAACCCTCTGGATGAGAAGGGCATTCCCATGGAGAAGCAGATCCACCCGTGGGCCGACCTGAATGTGGAGCCCTACAGGGCCAAGAACGTGCATCCCTATACCCGTACCCGTATCATCGCTATGAACGGGATCGAGGTAGAGGCGGCGATCTTTATGCATCAGTTCAACCGCCACACGGTGAACCCCGAGCTTAAGAAAGAGCTCGCTATGGTACGGCGCACTGAGCAGCTGCAACAGAAGGTCGTCAACTGGCTAATTCCCGCCACCGAATCGATACTTGAGCTCACGCTGGGATACGAACAGGTCGCGGTAGATCTGACCGCGTGGCTGGCGCAGACCGAGCCTGACCCAAACGTCAAGCAGGCGCTCGACTTCGCGCTGCTCGAGGACTTCGATCATCTCTATCGCTACGCCAACCTTTACACCATGGACACCGGACAGGATCCTGCCGATATTGTGGGGAATTACACCGAGATTATGCCCGGTCGTCCCACGATCGCCGAACACCGCCATCCGCATGACAGTCTCACCATGCACTATGACGCCGAGTCTGCCGACATCCTCACCAAACTCCATGTGCTGACGATCGTGCCTGCCGAGCAGCAGACGATGAACTTCTATATGAATGTGGGAAACCGCTACGAGACCATGCTCGGCAGAGGCCTCTTTCAGGAGATCGGGATGATCGAAGAACAGCACGTCAGCCATTACGAGTGTTTGGCTGATCCGACTGTGTCCTGGCTCGATCGTATGCTGTTGCACGAGTACAACGAATGCTATCTCTATTACTCATGCATGGAGACCGAGACCGATCCCAGGATTAAGAAAATCTGGGAACAGCACCTGGATATGGAGATCGCGCATCTCCACGGCGCCATCGACTTGATCAAGAAATTCGAGGGTCGGGACGCCACGGAAATGCTGCCGGCCCACTTCCCCGAACTCGTCGTCTTCCAATCCAACAAGGAGTACATCCGCAAGATCATAGAAGAGCAAGTAGACCTTACCAAGGACGGCAAGGAATATGTTCGTGTTGGCGAGCTACCTGAGGACCACCGCTACTTCCAGTACCAGAAGATGGTCAACGACGATGGCGTTCCCAGCCGGGACGTCATCGAACAGCACATAGAGCAGAAGCAGCAGGACTTCAGGATTGAGACCGAGGGCGATCACCCGATCGGCCCCCTACAGGATCGTAAGTCAGTAGACGACCAGGTCGCGCGCGCTGCTTAAGCGGTCGCGCTGAGCCGGCACGGGCGATAGATCTGTCGCCCGTGCCGCTTTTTTGTGTGGGCGCGTCTATGGTAGAATCCTCCATAGGGTGTAGAATGCCCTATGTATCGCATTTCCCTTTGACCGGTTTCAGAAAGGTGGCTTACAATGAGCATCACGTTCCGGCAATACCGGCCCTATGAAGATACTCTGAGCGTGGCCCACTTCCTTGACCGGACTTATCCGGCGACCGACCTAAATCGTAACTGGCTGCGACCGCGCTGGGAATATATGGTCTACTCGGTGCAGGATGGAAACGAAGAGAAGCTGGCACCCATCGGCCTCTGGGAAGCCGGCGGTGAGATTGTCGCTATGGTCAATTTCGAGGATGGTCCGGGGCAGGCGTTCTTCCAGGTTGACCCGGACTACACCGCTCTGCAAGGCGAGATGTTAGCCTACGCCGAGAGTGGGTTGAGTAAACCAGAGAATGGCACGCATGAGCTCACCCTTTTCGTCAACGACTTCGACATCGAACTCGAGGCTCTCGCCGCTGCGGCGGGCTATGTTAAGGATGCGGGCGCGCCAGACGTCACGGCGCGCTTCGATGTCGCGCAAGGCTTTCCCGATTTGGTGCTGCCCGACGGCTTTAGAGTAACTGACCGGAGGGAGAACAATGACCTGCGCAGGATCAACCGTGTGCTCTGGCGCGGCTTCAACCATGAGGGTCCGCCGCCGGACAAGTATGTCGCCGGACGGGCGGATGTTGAGAAGGCGCCGCTCTATAGGGACCATCTGAACGTGATGGTCCAGGCGCCGGAAGGTCACTTCGTCTCCTATGCCGGCATCTGGTACGTACCTGTTAGCCAAGTAGCCTACGTTGAGCCGGTTGCGACAGATCCGGACTACCGGCGGCGGGGTTTGGGCAAGGTCGCGGTTCTCGAGGCGGTTCGGCGCGCGAGCCTGCTCGGCGCGACGCGGGCTATCGTCATTTCGGGACAGGAGTTCTACAAGGCCATCGGCTTCACCCGGCTCTTCGAATACTATCGGTGGCGTAAGACCTGGTAGTTTCTTCGCTGGCGGTTCGGAGGGCGGTGAACTGACTGCAGCGCAACCAAGCTTTTTATCAGAAGGGAGTCAGATGCGGTCTATCAAGAATGTTTTTTGGAATCCTGAAGAAGGCCGTCTACGGGCACTATGGCGGTTGATCGTCCAATTGCTTATTTTCCTGCCCCTTCTGCTCATCCTTGGATTGGGGGCTGGGGCGATCGGAATAGGCTGGTTGGTGCTTGTGGGTAGCATCTCTCCGGATCAGCTGACCGATCTGGGGCAGGTGCAGAGGTTGGTTGTGGCAAACCCTGTGATCAATCTGCTCTCGATTCTCTCTGCGGCCCTGGCTATGACGCTGAGCATCTGGCTCGCAGGGCGTTTCATCGACCGGCGGCGGTTTTCCGGCTTCGGATTTCACTTGGATCGGAACTGGTGGTTAGACTTCAGCTTTGGGCTGGCGTTAGGGGCCGTGTTGATGCTGCTCACCTTCCTCATTCAGCTTGCTGCCGGATGGGTGGTCGTGACCGGCACGTTGGTCGTGGGCGAGCCCGGCGCCGGCTTTCTACCCGCGATTCTCGTCCCGCTCGCCATCTTCCTGGCCGTGGGCTTCTACGAAGAGCTATTCAGCCGCGGTTACCAACTGCAGAACCTGGCGGAGGGACTGGGCGCCTTAGGTCCACGCGGGGCAATCCTCGTCGCCACCCTTCTGTCCTCGGCCGTGTTCGGCGTCCTACATGCTCTCAATCCCAATGCGACCCTTCTCAGCACCTTCAACCTCGTCATCGCCGGCATCTTCCTGGCAGTGGGCTATCTGTTGACCGGTGAGTTGGCCATTCCGATTGGACTTCACATCACTTGGAATTTCTTCCAGGGGAACGTTTTTGGATTTCCCGTCAGTGGCACCGGCTTCACTTCTGCTACCTTTATTGCCATTGAGCAACAGGGACCTGATCTCTGGACCGGTGGGGCATTCGGGCCCGAGGGCGGTCTGCTTGGGCTGTTCATCATCGCCTTAGGGATACTGTTGACGGTGCTCTGGATCCGCCGGCGGCGTGGCGAGGCACGTCTGCATCTGCCGTTAGCCGAGTCGCCGGTACGTCGCGAGGAAGCTGCATAAGGGCCGTCTGCGACGAGTTCGGTGAGCATAATCATGTCCCGGCTTCGCTGCTCATCCAAGTGACCTCCGGGAAAGGCGCCGCGCACAAAGATGTCGCCGGCCGGCTCCTTTATGGAAGAGATGGAAACGGCATTGGTCTTCCTGTCTGCAAATGAAAGGCGTGCATCGTGAAAGCTTTAATTGTCTATGATTCGTTCTTTGGGAACACCGAGAAGGTGGCCCAGACGATGGGCGATGCGTTGGCAGGCGAGGGCGAGATCGTTATCCGCCGGGTAGGGGATGTGCAAGCGGATGATATGACAGGTCTGGATCTGCTCATAGCCGGCTCGCCAACCCGCGGCTTCAGTCCTACGCCTGCGATCACGAACTGGGTCAAGGAGCTTCCTCCAGAGATGCTCGAGGGCGTGAAGGTTGCAGCCTTCGATACTCGAATCGCGCTGGCGGACGCTCCATGGTTCCTCTCTCCGCTTATCAGGATGTTCGGGTATGCTGCCGGCCCGATCTCCCGAAAGCTCCGCGAGAAGGGCGGCGAAGTCGTAATTCGGCCAGCGGGCTTTGCGGTCCAGGACACGGAAGGGCCCATGAAGGAGGGCGAGCTGGAGCGGGCGGCGGACTGGGCCCGGCAGGCAGCACTGAAGTAGAGACACTTAAAGGCGCGCGGCTCCACGCCGCGAACGACGACCGGCG
>SLDA01000466.1 GCA_007125545.1 Thermoflexales bacterium
TCGGGCTTGACCGGTGGGCCCCCGAAGGGCGGCACAATGACCCTTGGCCCGTGATGGCGTACAACCTCCAGTTCCGGCGCGACGACGTGCGGGTGCGGCAGAAGCTCTTTGCCGTGCCGCTTTCACACTCCATTTTGACGGGCGAACCGGCGCCGGACGACACGATCGTGGCCCTGGTGCGCTTCAGCTTTGAGAACACGGGTGACCGCCCTGCGATGGCGGAGCTGCCCCTCTCCTATAGCTCCAAGGCGCCACGTACTATGAATCGCCGGGAGGAGCTGGCTCGCGGGACTCGGACACAGACCGACACGCTTGTGCCGTTGTGCGAGCACGAGGAACTCATGCTCGACGGCGACCGGGTGTTGGGCCGATTCCGGGGCGAGCAGGTTCTGCGTCTGGCCTTTCAGACAGATATGGAGGCCGTCCAGGACGAGCTTGCTCATAGCGACGGCGTGGGGTTTCGCAAAGAGCTTCAGCCCGGCGAGCGCTGCGAGTTGCTGGCGCGGATTCCATACGTCGCGCTCGAATCCGAAGCGGAGCTCGAGGCATTGCGTGGATTGGAGTTCGACCGATGCTACGATGAGATGGCCCGGTACTGGCGCGAGGAGAGCCGCAAGGGCGCGCAAATACACACGCCGGTCACCCAGCTGAATGCAGTTTACGCCGGGCATCTTCCGATCATTCTGATGAGTGATTTTGGCCACCCCGATCGATCGGGACTTGTGAACACATCGGTCGGGACCGCGACCTACGGTAACTACACCAATGAGTCCGTGATGATCATTGAGGAGCTGGCCCAGCGCGGGCTGACCGAGGAGGTGCGTCGCCGGTTGGCCGTGTGGGTACGGTACCAGGGGACGGTGGGGCTCATCGGGCGGTTCACGGATCACGATGGCGTCTTTTTCGGCGCCGATGGGCTGGAATCCGGCGATAGCTACAATCAGCATCACGGGTGGGTGATGTGGGGGTTGGCGCGCCATTACTTGCATAGCGGCGATCGTGCCTGGTTCGAGGGTGTGGTCGACGCCGTGGTGCGTGGCGCGGAGTGGATCGTCAGGCAGCGGCGGGAGACTGTCCGTGACCTGCCGCACTCGCGAGGGTGGGAGCGTGGGTTCTTGCCGGCCGGTGCCCTGGAGGACGTGGATGACTTCTTCTATTGGCTGAGCACCAACTGCCTCACCTGGCGCGGGCTCGACAGCGCCGCGGAAGCTCTTGAACGGTACGGACATCAGGACGCGGCACGGTTTCGTGAGGAGGCGGATGCTTTCAGGCAGGACCTGATCCGTGGCTTCGAGACCGCACGCCGGCACAGCCCGCTGATACGCTTGCGCGACGGGCGTTGGATACCGCACTATCCATCGCGATTGTACTGTCGGGGTCGTGATTTTGGCTGGATCCGTGAAACGCTGGAAGGATCGGTCTACCTGCTAATCTCGGGCCTCTACGCGCCGGAAAGCAAGGAGGCGGGCTGGATTCTTGACGACTACCAGGATACGCGGTATATGAACCCACCCTTTGGCTACCGGATCGACGATCCGCAAACCCAGTGGTTTGACTGCGGCGGGTTTACACCGCAACCACTCTTGCTCGCGGGTCTCCTACCCCACCTCGACCGCGACGAGATCGAGGTCTATCTGTGGATGTTCTTCAATGCTTGGGCCGCCTGCTATCGCGAGGAGGTTCAGGCTATGATCGAGCATCCCCAGCCGGTACTGGGTTTTAACAACTCCGCGCCCTTCAAGACGAGCGACCAGTCCAACGCCATGAAGTGGCTGGCTTACATGTTCGTCTACGAGCGGGATGGGTTGCTGCATCTCGGAAGGGCGCTTCCGCGGGCCTGGTTTGCGGGCGACGAACCCTTCTGTGCCACCCGGCTGAGCACGTCTGCCGGCCTCGTCTCCGTCACGTACCGTCCGCAACCTGGAACGGATGAGATAGAAGCGGAAATCGATCTCAACCTGCGTGAAAGACCGGACCGACTTCTGCTCCGGTTCCGACATCCGTGGAAGAAACCCATACGCTCCGTTTCCGTCGACAATCTCCCGCACGCGGTATTCGATGCCGAGAGCGGGGACGTCGAGCTCTCACCGGCAAGCGGCAAGTTTCTTGTGTCCGTAGCCTATTGAGACGGCAAAGGAGGTCAGACGGCGGTTCGACCAACTGGCAGTGGAGGGCGGCTACATTGCCGCTGGAGGGCGGCTACATTGCCGCTGGAGGGCGGCTACATTGCCGCAGCCGGTCACAGCGTCGCATGCGAGCAGGAGCTCGCCGACGCGATGAATGACGAATTGTCGCGCTACGGAAGGAGTGTTCACTCGAAATGATGAACTCCGTATCTCATAGTCTCAGCCTCCGTGCACGCCTGACGCAGTTCGATGGCGCTCGCGAACTGGCCTATATCTACCACAACCTGTTAGACGCAGGTGAGCCTGTGTCGCGCCAGGTGTTCGCCGGCGCGACGTGGCAGATCACCGCCCGTCAGCGTCCTGTTCCGGAGTGTGTCGAAGCGCTCGACGGCGAGGTGTCCTTCCATGTGACCGAGGGGGCCGCGCGGGAGGTGGCGGTGGCCCTCGAGTGGCCTGTAACGCCCTGGTCTCAAGACGTGTTCGTGATGCTGCCGGCAGCCGCCTACAACGGCAACCGCTACCCGAGCCGGCCCTACCGTTATCCACCGATGGTGCACGAACTCGCCGACATCGGCCCAGACGCGCCGGTCCTTGTCACCGATGTACCGCGGCTCAGTCATAAAATCGGCACGCCATCGCGCCTGCAACTGCTCACCGGCGACCTCACCACGCCGAGTATCTGCTTCCGCGATCCCGCTACCGGCACCGCTGCTATCCTGCTGACCGAACAAGGGAGCGAATTCGGCAATCA
>SLDA01000487.1 GCA_007125545.1 Thermoflexales bacterium
TTCAGGCCGGATGGCAGAAGGGGTGGCGTCTGATCGCGATCGGCTTCATTCCGGCCATACCAGTGGCACTCCTCGTCGCCGGTGGACTTGCGATTGCTGTAGTCTTCCTGGTAGTCACAGCCCCCGGCCCACCGCCGAACATCAGGTTGGCGGGCCTGGCCGCACTGTTATTTCTGGTGCCCGCCGGTATCTTGATTCTCATCGCAGTGATGCTCGAGGTCCTGCGGGCCTTCGCAACCCGGGCCTGCATGATCGAGGACTTGGGGGTGTTTGCATCTTATCGCAGGGGATGGCAGGTACTTATAGCAAACCTCGCAGAAGCCGTTGTGCTAGCGCTGATCCACCTTGGCATCAGCATCCTCATTGGGCTACTTAGTGCCTTTCCGGGCGTATTCCTAGCCCTATGTTGTCTACTGTGGCCAATATTGCTATTATTACGTGGCGCTATCGCCGCCTACTTTTCGACGCTATGGACGTTGGCATGGCGCGGCTGGACGATCTCACCGCGGCCGGAACTCACCTAGTTTAACGTAGTGTTGGATCTTGACAAAATAAGATTACTTTAATACGGAGGTCTGAAAAGTGAATAGAAACCCACGCGGCCCTGACGATAGGCGCCGCAATCCACTCGGAAATTTGCAGCGTCCCGGCTGTAGCATCTGGCAGGTCGTCTTCTGGATCGCGCTGATCCTCTTGGTAGCCCCTTTGTTAGCGGGTTTGTTTGGGACTAGTGGCGTCACCATTGACTATAGCACGTTCAAGGATGAGGTAAGAGCCGGCAACGTGGAGCGAGTGACAGTTACCGGGCAGCAGATCGACGGCACCCTTTCCGAACCACGAGAGACCAGCGCGCCCGGACAAGAAGCCGCGATTACCTATACTGACTTCACCACCTATATCCCTGCTTTTGGTGACGAGGATCTGCTCCCCTTGCTGGAAGAGCAAAATGTCGTCGTGCAGTCCCAACCGGATACCGGCTTCCCGTGGGGCACGCTGCTGATTACGGCAATTCCAACACTCTTGATGTTGGGACTGGGTTATCTTTTCCTGCGCCGGATGAGCTCCGGTGGAGAAGGTGTCTTGTCGATGCGTAAGAGCGGAGCCGAACTCTACAACCGGAGACAGGAACAGACCACGTTCGAGGATGTGGCCGGGGCCCACGGCGCGAAAGGGGAACTGCGCGAAGTCGTCGAATTCCTCAAAAACCCACAACGGTTTCAACGTCTCGGAGGTGAGATGCCCAAGGGCTTGCTCCTGGTGGGGCCGCCGGGAACCGGAAAAACCCTACTCGCCCGCGCGGTAGCGGGTGAAGCCAGCGTTCCCTTCTTCCACATCACCGGATCGAACTTTATGGAGATGTTCGTGGGTGTAGGAGCCTCGCGCGTGCGCGATCTCTTCAAAGCCGCAAAAGAGGCCTCGCCCAGTATCATCTTCATCGACGAGTTGGATTCGGTTGGCCGCCGGCGTGGCGCCGGTCTCGGTGGCGGACATGACGAGCGGGAACAGACCTTAAATCAACTGCTCTCGGAACTAGATGGATTCAAGCCTAGCACCGACGTCATCGTAATGGCAGCTACCAACCGCCCCGATATCCTCGACCCAGCACTGCTGCGTCCGGGCCGATTCGACCGGCGCGTCACGGTCGACCTCCCCTCGTTGAGAGATCGTGTCGATATCCTCCATATCCACGCCCGTGGCAAACCTCTGAGCGACGAAGTAGATCTAGAAAGAGTAGCCCGTGGCACGCCCGGCTTCAGCGGCGCCGACCTGGAGAACCTACTTAATGAGGCAGCGTTGCTCGCAGCACGCCGGGATGTTGATGCTATCGAACGGCAGGACATCGAAAGTGCGCGCGACAAGGTTCTTATGGGATTGGAGCGCGAGAATGTCGTTATGACCGAAGAGGAAACTAGCACCTTAGCTTACCACGAGGCCGGGCATGCACTCCTCGCCGCGATCCTACCTCACGCCGATCCCATTCATAAGGTCACAATCGTGCCACGGGGACGCGCGATGGGGGTAACTCAACAGATGCCACGACAAGAGCGCTACATCTATCCTCGCGAGTATATGCTCGACCGGCTGTCGGTTATGATGGGCGGACGCGCAGCCGAAAACCTGGTCTTCGACACGCCGACGAGTGGCGCCGCCGATGACCTGAAACAGGCGACACAGATGGCTCGAACGATGGTGTTGCAGTGGGGCATGAGTGAGCAGTTTGGGTTTATATCGCTGGGTGGCGATCAGCAAGAGGTTTTTCTGGGCGAGCAAATCGCGCAGCGCCGCGAATACAGCGAGCAAACAGCCAGAGAAGCCGATCAAGAGATCAAGATGATTCTGCAGGAAGCGTACAACAATGCTCTCAATCTGCTTAGAGAGAACCGGAAACAGCTGGACGACTTGGCGGACGCCTTGCAAGAGTTCGAGGAGATTCCGGGCGAGAGAGTCGCGGAGATTATCGGAGTTCAGGCGAAGGCAATCGATCCCTTATGAGAATCCGGCCGGGACGCCTGCGTTCGCTTATAGCCGGCATTGCAATCTTAATCGTCACTATCGCGGGCTTGCTCTTAATGCCCGGCCCGACCTTCGGAGATGGCTTTCCGGGGGTTGGGCCGGGTATCGGTCTCTTCAGGATTTTGTGGTTGGTCGTCGGCTTGGTAGCGGCGGGAATGGCATTCTATAACGCCTTCAGTGGAAAGGGTTTGCCGCTCTATGAGATAGAAGTCGAGCGTGAGCAGCGCACAAATGGCGATCAAGGAACGGGAGCCCCATCTGAGAAACACGCCTACTGTCCGAACTGCGGTAACGAGGTCGGGAGCGAGGATCGCTTCTGCCGTCACTGTGGAAGACAGCTCTAGGTCGATCACGTGAGAAGAA
>SLDA01000533.1 GCA_007125545.1 Thermoflexales bacterium
TCGATGTTGGCATAGGTCACGAAGAAGGCGTAGACGTTCCACAGAGGGATCATGAAGCGGCGTCGTACCTCGTCCGCACGTGTGTAGCCGAAGAGTAGATTCTGATCCAGTTTTTGGTTCATAAAGAGCCAGCGCATTGTATCGACGCCCATAGTCTCCGCGGCATCATCGAACCAAATCGCGTTGCCCCACGACTTGTGCATCGGCCTGCCGTCCTCGGCGTAGAGCGTGGCGTAGCCGTGTACGATGCGCGTAGGCGCGCGGTTCTCGAAAACCGTGCTCATCGTGATCAGGCTGTAGAACCAGTTCCTGAACTGGCCCGGGAACGATTCACTGATCCACTCTGCGGGAAACCACTGCTCCCAGAAGCCTCGATTGGTGCGATATTGCAGGGTCGAATAGGCAACACTCCCGGCATCGAGCCACGGATTTCCCACATCAGGGATCCGTGACATATGCCCCTGACATACCGGGCATGCGATCTTGACGGCATCGATGTAGGGCCGGTGCGGGGTATGGCCTTCGAGCACCTCCCATCCCTCCACGGCCCGTTCTCGCAGTTCTTCTCCGCCGCCGATCACCTCAAAGTGGTCGCAGCCCTCGGTCTCGCAGAGCCAGATGGGCAGGGCCAAGCCCCAATAGCGTTTCTTGGAGATCATCCAGTCTTGCATATTGTGAAGCCAGTCCATCTCACGGGCATAGCCGAACTCGGGTATCCACTTGATATCGTCGACTACGTCCATAATCTGATAGCGCAAGCTGTGGGCCTTTTCCTCTTCTGTGATCTCGTCCCGGGGCTTGTCATAGAGCTTGCCCATATGGATGAACCATTCATCGACGAGTCGAAAGACCAGCGATGTGTTGCAGCGCCAGCAGACCGGATAGCGGTGTGTGAAGTCATCGACCCGATAGAGCCGATCTTTGTCCTCCAGGTCGTGGAAGATATCGTGGGCCACGTCGTGTACGTCGCGTCCGCTAAGCCAGCCGAATCCCTCCCGGAAGAGGCCGTTCTCGTAGAGGGGTGCGATGGCGGGCAGGTCGTGGATTTCGCCAAGCTCGTAGTCCTCGGCACCACAGCCTGGGGCTATATGCACGATGCCGGTCCCTTCTTCCTCTCCGACCTCGTCCCAGAGAATGATGCGATGGTGTTGTGGCGCCTCTCTTTCCTGGATAAGGGGTAGATCATCGAAGGGCCCTTCGTAGGTCCAGCCGACTAACGCTTCGCCTTTGAGTTCGCCCAACACTTCATGTTTGCCTTTGATCACATTGGGTAGCGCACCCTTGGCCAGGTAGTAGATCCAGCCATCGTGCGCCTGCACCTTAACGTAGGTAAGTGCCGGACCGACGGCAGCCGCGACATTGCTCGTGAGCGTCCAGGGGGTGGTGGTCCAGACCAAGAGGGCCTCGTTGTTACGACCACGCAGTGGGAAGCGAACCACCGGGGCCTCGTGCGTCAGTTCGCGGTAGCCATCGGTCACGATCTCGTGCTGGCTGATCCCGGTCTCGCAGCGGGGGCACCAGGGCATGACGTCGTGGCCCTTGTAGAGCCAGCCTTTCTCCCATACCCGTTTGAGGAAGGTCCAGATGGTATAGTTGTTCTCCGTCGCAAAGGTGAAGTAAGAGCCGCCCAACTCGGGCATACCCAGCCGGCCCACGAGCTGCTCGGCAGTGTCCGTGATCGGGCCTGATGGGCCCTCGATAGTCATAGTTTGGCCGGGGTCCTCCAGCAGTTTGTCGGCAAGATCGCGCAGAGTGTCCGGATCGTTCCAGTTCATCCAGTAGCCCAGACGAATGGATTGCTCGGTTTGCCGAGCTGCCTGGCGCAGCACGCGTGCCTTGCATTCCAATACGAAGGGGGCGAGACCGTAGGTCTCGATATCGTGCTTCGATGTGAAGCCCTTCTCCTTCTCGACCTCGACCTCGACCCACAGGCCCTGGCAGTCGAAGCCGTTCTGGTAACGCTCCTGGTAACCGTGCATCGCCCAGAATCGCTGCCACAGGTCTTTGTAACTGCGCCCCCAGCCGTGATGGACGCCCATAGGATTGTTCGCCGTAATCGGGCCGTCAATGAAGGACCAGTGGGGCGCATCCGCGCGTAATTCGTTTAGCTTCTGGAAGGCGCTCGTCCGGGTCCAGAAGTCGAGGATCTCGTGTTCTTGCTGGATAAAGTCGGTCTGCGTACTGACAGATCTGAATGCCATACTGCTGCTACCTCCTGCTGACTGATAACACAGAACACGCCCCCGCCCATTCAGGGACGGGAGCGTGTTTCTAATAAGTGCTCTCGCGGTACCACCCTGCTTGCCCCGCTCTTCGCGGGACCGCTCTTCCGGCGGCGAACACCACCGTGCCTTCGATAACGGGGGGCGGCCCCGGCCCGGTCTACTTGCCGAATAGGTCGCTTCGACCCCGGCTTTTGGCGGGCAGCTCCGGAGGGATTTTCGGCGCGAGTCTCGCCATCCGGCTCACACCATCCCGGATTCGCTGAGGCGCTTACCTGCGCTTGAGCGCAGGCCTGCACTTACTCGTCTCCATCAACGCTTTTACGTTTTCATTATGCCACACTGGGTGTCGGTGTCAAGCTTTGTACCATGAAGGCTTGGTTGGCTCGCGCAGGAAGCTGTTAGTCGTCGTACCTTGAGCGCAGCCCTCGATCCTCGCGTGACGAAAGTGCGTCTCGGAACTCGTCCAGTGCCGCGACATTGTGGCGATACTGGAAGGGCCACATAGACTTCTCGTGAAAGAAGGCGATGCGGTCATTCTCATTCAACACATGGTCTAGATCGGGATACAAACCCGGCATGGCGCTCAAGTCGCCGTTGATGAAGGTAATGCCACGGGCATCTGAAGGCATCTCGAGCACTGCCAGCAGATCCCGGACGGTGCTATTGTCGGGCAGTTCAACGGTAATGTTCGCCGCGACGTTGCGGTCGCTGCCCCCGTAGCGGGCGAGGGGGCCGTAGAGGTGCACGTCAACCTCCATTAGCCGCCTCCCACGGGGGGAAAGATGCCAACTTCTGTGCCCGGTTCCAGACGGAACTGGGGTGAGCGTGCCCGTCCATCCACATAGGCTATCTTCACTTCCCGTTCGGGGATGTCGAGATGATCGATGAGATCGGCAATCGTGCTGTTTTCGGGCATCTCAACTTCGAAAGGCGTGCCGGCCCGGGCGCCTTCAGGTGCATAAGTCTGGAGCATTGCAAACAGTTTCACCGTCACTTTCATACACCAAGACCTCCTGTTCCCTTTAAAATGAGGGTAGACCATTCGCGGTTCTACGCAAGTTGGGAATCTGCGAGCACAATAGGGGTAGAGGCCGTTGAAGAAGCCTCTACCCCTGGGTTATCCACATATCGGAGCGAGTTTGCCGTCCTACAACTCGCCGTAGACGCTGTCCATCACCTCGTCGGAGAGATCTGCCACAACGTTGTGCGGGGGCAGCTTCTCGTACTTCATAAACTCCGGCAGGCGGTCATCGGCATTTGTGAAGCCGGCCTTCTCGTTGAAAGCTCGCTCCAGGCGTAGGACTTCGGCGCCTGTTTCGACAGCCTCTTCCTGTGTCATGTTGGTACCAAGCATGCCGTTGATCTCGTCGATCAGGCCCTCGAAGCCGCTGGGTATATCGAGAATGGCGAAGGCGATGAACAGGCAGTGCCCACTGGAGTCGATGAGCGCAGTTGTGCTCTGGAAGCCGCGGCTCAGGTCGGCTTTCGCCTTGTCCGCCTGCAATGGATCCGATTCGCCACCCACGCTGAGGATCTCAGGCGCGATCGTGTAGCCGGCGGTGTGATCGGCGCCCATCGTGGTGGTAGCGTAGGTCACCCCGATGCCTTTCACTGCACGTGGCTCATAGGCCGGCATGGCCTGTCCCTTAACCGTGGGACTGCGAGGGTTGCCAAAGGCCTTGGCGACATCGGCAGCGCCCATACCCAGAAGGCGACCTACCGGCGTCCCTTTGCCCATCTGCTCGATGAGGTCGAGCGTTCCCTGCTCATCACCGAACTCGATCATCCCGGAATCCATCACGACACCGATGGTCACACCCGTCTCAATCGTGTCCAGTCCATAGCCATTACAGAGCTTGATCATGCGGCCGATGGCGTCAAGGTTCGCAATGCCGCAGTTTGCACCCAGAGCCCAGTCTGACTCGTATTCGACACAGGAGACAATTTCCTCGCAATTCTCGTCGTAGAGGGTGTTCGAGCACTGGATGGTGCATCCGGGGCTGCAGCCGTGATTATAGATCTCTTTTCCCATTCGCTCTTTGTTGGACTCGAAGATGGCTTCCCCGGCGATATCGGCTGCGCCTTCAAAGCGTCCGCTGCGGAAGTTCCGTGTGGGCAGGCCCCCGGCTTCGTTGAGGATGTTGATCAGGATCGCGGTACCGTAGGTATTGAGTCCGCCTTGGGGCTTAGTGATGGCGTGCTCCATAAGAGCCTCGCGCATCTTCTTCTGGCCCTCACGGAAGAGCTCGGGATTAGCCATTTCGACACGGGGTGTATCAGCGGCATCCAGGATCAGGAACTTGAGGCCCTTGCTGCCCATCACAGCACCCAGACCACCCCGCCCGGCATAGCGAGTGGGACCCTTGTGCATGTCGTTGAAGGCGATGCCCGAGTTTGCGTACTTCAGCTCGCCGGACGTGCCGATGGCGGCGACTTGCACTTTGTTGCTGAGCTTCTCGTAAAGCATCGGGTAGACGTCATAGAGATCTTGGCCGACATACTCGTCCGCCTGCTGGAACTCAACCACAGGCTTGCCTTCCTTGTAGGCAATGTGTACAGTCCAGAAGCTCTCATCCGCAGGTTGTCCCTCGACGACAACCGCTTTCAGACCCATGCGCGCCATCGCTGCCGACCATTCGCTGCCCACGTTGGATTCCTTGATCCCGCCGGTGAGCGGTGACTTGCCGCCTACCGACATCCGTCCCGACGACGGGGCGCTTGTGCCTGCAAGGAGGCCCGGGGCGAAAACGAGCTTGTTATTGGGACCTAATGGGTGAGCTTGGGGATCCACCTCGTCGTGAATGAGTGTGGAGGTCATAGCACGCCCTCCGAGCTGCTTATAGCGTTCGGGTACTTCTTCTATCTTGTACGAGCGATCTGTCATATTCAGCCGAAGTATCCACATGGAACAACCTCCCTTACGTTTGCTTAGCATTAATTACCAGAGCCATAAACACAAAAGGAAGCAGTTCACCTGCGCGACACGCGCTTGCAGGCGGACCGCCTCCTTTGCAAAACGGCAGGCACGGGAATTGCTCCCCGTACCCTATCGCCCGGTGAACCTCGTGGGTCCTGCCGGGTCGGAGGCAAACGATACCCAAGTAGGTTATCGTCTGTACTCCTATCATCATATTCAGCCGTTGCGGATTGTCAATTGCCATCAGACACCGTGTGCTCTGACATTTCGCACAGTTTGACAATCTGAATGCAATACCTATACTGGCTGTAAGCGCTTACAAGCTAGGGCTCGAAGCCCGATAGGACTCCTGATGGTTGACCTTTTCGGCATTTGGGTAGAATGAAGGGCTGCAGCTTGAGGAATCAGGGACCGCAGGGTCTGGTTTGAGTTCTGTTGTCTCATATCATCGTAGGGATGGAGGATCTGATGAACGGTTATACGGGTAAGATTCTTAGAGTGGATTTGACGGACCGCAAGATCGAGGTCGAGGAACCTGACGAGCTGTTCTACCGTCAGTATCTGGGCGGGTCTTCTCTCATCGCTTACTATCTGTTGAAGGAAGTACCGGCAGAGGTTGATCCTCTGGATGCTGATAACCTGCTGATCTTTGCCGGCGGGCCGATCACAGGTGTTCCGGTGGCTGGGTCTGGTCGGAGTGCCGTGGGCGCCAAATCCCCACTGACCGGCGGTTATGGAGAGGCCGATGTGGGCGGTTTCTTCGGCGCGGAGTTGCGGCGCGCCGGTTACGATGCCGTGATTGTCAAGGGCAAGTCGGAAAGCCCCGTCTATCTATGGCTGCACGATGGCGAGGCTGAGATCCGGGATGCCGAGCATCTCTGGGGTATGACCACAGGCGATTGCCAGGCAGCGGTGCAGGAAGAGTTGGGTGAGAAGTCGGCGCGCTTTGCCTTGATTGGTCCGGCGGGTGAGAAGCTGGTGCGTTTTGCGTGTGTCATCAACGATTTGAAGCACGCGGCGGGTCGCACTGGTCTCGGCGCCGTGATGGGCTCGAAGAATCTGAAGTGCGTCGCCGCGCGTGGCCGCACCCCGGTGCCCGTCGCGGATCAACAGGGCGTCCAGGCTCTGGGTAAGATGATGTCAAGCACTTGGAAGGAGAGCGCTTGGGGCATGCACGAGTTGGGCACGCCAGGTGGACTGACGGGCCTGCACAGTCAGGGCAAGCTGCCTACCCGCAACTTCCAGGACGGTCAGTTTGAGGGCAATGAGAAGATCGGCGGCGAGGCCTTGCGCGATACCATCTTGATCGATCGGGGCGGCTGCTTTGCTTGCCCCATCCGTTGCAAGCGCGTTGTCGAGGTCGACGATGAGGACTATCAGGTCGATCCCCTCTACGGTGGCCCCGAGTATGAGACGATCGGGTCCTTCGGCTCCAACTGCGGCGTCGATGATCTACGCGCTATCTCCAAGGCGAACGAAATCTGTAATGCCTACGGGATGGACACCATCTCCGCCGGTATGGCAGTGTCCTTTGCCATGGAGTGTTTCGAGAACGAGTTGCTGTCCGTGGAGGACACAAACGGTCTCGAACTGCGTTTTGGCAATGGCAAAGCCATGGTCGCGCTTACGCAGATGATCGCCGATCGGCAGGGTCTGGGCGATCTGCTGGCTGAGGGTACCGATCACGCCGCCCTCGAGATCGGCGATGAGGCTGAGGCCTACAACATCACCACCCACGGCCAGCCCTTCCCCATGCACGAGGCTCGCTCCCGTCACGGACAGGCGTTGGGTTATGCCGTCTCGCCGACGGGTGCCGATCATATGCACAATATGTGGGATGAGGGCTTGGCCGGCGAAGAGTTGGGCGAGAGTTGGAAGACCCTGGGCGTCTTTACGCCGGTGCCCGCTACCGAGCTCAACGCTGCTAAGGTCCACGCGTACGCTGTGACCGCCAATATGAAGTGGCTCGACAACGCGCTGGGCATCTGTATGTTCGTGCCCTGGTCGACCGACCAAAAGATCGAGTTGGTACGGGCCATCACGGGTTGGAAGACCAACCTACTCGAGATGCACAAGCTCGGGGAGCGTTCCGTCACCATGATGCGTTTGTTCAACCTGCGCTCTGGATGGACCCGTGAGGATGATGTACTGCCCCAGCGGGTGACTCAGCCGCACTTCAGCGGATCTGTGACCGAGAAGCCGGTCGAGGACGAGGAGTTGGCCGAAGCTGTGAGCCAGTTCTATGCGATGATGGGTTGGGATGCTGAGACAGGTGTCCCCACCCCGATGAAACTCCAGGAGCTGGAACTGACCTGGGCGGCGAATGGGTAATCCTGTCTCGGATGCAGACTCTCGTCGCGGTATAGGGCGGAGTAGAGTAGAGTTGGGCAAGATCGGCGGGGCTCGTCTTCCGAGCCCCGCCGAGTCATATCCCTACACATCGAAGCTGAGTAGCCGCGACCACCGGAGGAATTTCCGTTTGGGCGTCATTAACGGTGCCTTGTTCCGGATCGGTGATGTTTTCATCGATACCGAGATGGTGCTTACGTGGTTCTTGGCTCAGCTTGGCGCCTCGAACGTCTTGATCGGCCTTATCTCGCCCATTCGATTCGGCGGTTCCTTCTTGCTCCAGATGCTGGTTTCGGGTCATATGGAGCGCGTGCCCTACAAGTTACCTTTCTACCGTACAATTTCCATCTTTCGAGTTATCGCGCTTTTGCTCTTCGCCGTCGTTGTAGCGCTGGTACCAGTCGGAAGTCCGTGGTTGATCATCACGTTCGTCGCGGTATTGACTTTTTTCAGTATCGGCGCCGGACTGGTGAGTATCCCGTTCATGGATGTTGTCGGCAAGGTGGTGCCGCCGCGGCGGCGGGGATCCTTTTTCGGGCAACGTATGTTCTGGGGAGGCCTTCTGACGCTTGCCGGCAGTTCTGTTGTCGGCTTTCTTCTTGCGGAGCCGGACGGATTTCGCTTCCCGCTGAACGTGGCCCTGCTCTTTGTCTTTGCCGCGATTCTCTTCGGGGCAACTGCTTGGTCGTGGATCTTGGTGAAGGAGCCACCCAGCTCTACCTCTAACGTCGCCGGTCAGCGCATCTTGCGTGAGATTACCACTCAGTTGGGCCGGGGCATCAAGATACTCAAGGATGACAAGTTATATCAACGCTATTCCATCGTCCGTTTGGCGCTGACTGCTGCGACATGGGCTGCACCCTTCTACATCGTCTATGCTCGTAATGAGCTGGGCATCCCTGCGAGTATGTTGGGGTTGTACCTGGCAGTTCGTTCGGGAGCGGAGATCGTCTCCAATCTGATGTGGGCGCGCATCAGTGATGGATTGGGGAATCGCAAGGTGATTATCCTAACCAATGCCCTGGGACTGGCTACCCCGACGGTGGTGCTTGCCATTGGGCTGATGAACCGGCTGCAGCCGAGCTCGACGGATTGGCTCAGCTATGCTTTCGCCCTTGTCTTTCTGACGGCGGGCTTATACAGTGCCGGGTCAGGCATCGGGATCACAAATTACGTGCTGGACCTGGCCCCGGAAGCACAGCGCCCGCTCTATCTGGCTTTCACCAACACTTTATTCGGCCTGGCGCGTTTCACGGGGATGCTGAGTGGACTGATCGTGGACTGGCTCGGATTCGACGTCCTGATGCTCTCCTCGGTTGTTTTCTCGGCGGTCGCTCTCATTGCTTCATTCTCAATGGGAGAGCCGCGGTCGGCTCGCTAGAGGTGCCTATGGAGGCCAAAGCATTTGGGCGGGCACTATTGGGTCTACTCATTCTGGGTCTGACCTTGGCCTGTGGCCTGGCCGGCCTGGAGCGCGTAGCCATTCCTTTGCCGTCCGCGGAGCCGTTCTCCACACTGGAGGCGCTCTTCACACCGGAGGCGCTTTCCACACCGGAGACTGTCTCCACTCCCATTCCGTGGCCCACGTCGACGCCTCTGACTCCAGACACCGGCTGGCAGCTCGTTCGCCCAGGCATGGAGGTGCGTAGTCTCAATGTTCCTGTTGAGCCCAATATGGAGCGCATCACGATGGTGCGCATCGATCCGGCAGATCTGCGCATTCGGGTTCTCTACCAGCCAGGCGCAGGCTATCCGGTTAGTGCTTGGGCCCAGCAGACGGGCGCACTGCTTGTGGTTAACGGCGGCTACTTCACGCCGGAGAAGCTTGTGACGGGGCTTACGATCAGCGATGGGGAGCGCTATGGCACTGCCTATGGCGATTACGCTGGTATGCTTGCGGTGACCCATGACGAAACGGTCTCAGTTCGCTGGCTGCGCGAGTGGCCTTATGATCCTCAGGAGCCGCTCCGCGAGGCCATCCAGAGCTTCCCCGTGCTGGTGAAACCCGGCGGCATAATGGGATTCCCTGCGGATGGTGACGACGGGCGTAGCTCTCGTCGTACCGTGGTCGGGCAGGACCACGAGGGCCGCCTTCTACTACTGATTGCGCCACGGGGCTACTTGAGCCTTCACCAATTGTCCACTTGGCTCGCGGGGTCGGATCTCAACTTGAATACGGCACTTAATCTCGACGGTGGCACATCCTCAGGGCTCTGGATGCCGGCGGGTCCGCAGATCGACTCGATGATCCCCGTACCTGTTGCTATCGCGGTGATGTTACCGTAATCTGCTCCAGCCGCAGAAAGTCACCGGTGGGCACGCCATCCTGGGTGACCAGCAGTCGCTCCCCTGAGAACCGGTACATCCCCACATACAGCGTATAGATGCCCGGCGCAAGTTCGGACGGCAACGCAATCCCATAGTGATCTATGATCGTCTCACCGGGCAACCAGCTCGTGGTGGGTCGGAAGCCGGTGTGGGGCTCCATATCTGTCTGCGCGACCAGACCGCCTGCTCCATCAACCAGATGGATGAAGACCTTGTAGCGTTCTGGAAGAGACACGTTTGTCGTCCAGTATAGGGTAAGTGGAACGATGTCGCTCGGATTCCAGGAGCCCGGCGGCAGGAGGTAGCCTTGCAGCAATACGCTCTCGTCCAGTTTGGCGTCGAGGGTTGCTTTCGGATGCGCAGGGAGCGAGTGCAGGCCGTACGACGCCAGGCGTACCGAGGTAATCCAGCGATCGTCCGCCTTGTACGCCTGCCGGGCAAGAGCTCCTTCGATAAACCGTTCCGGATCCGACTCGCTTTCTCCCCAGAAGAGGACGAAAAGCCTCCCGCCGGCGTGCTGCGCCAAGGTTTCGGCAACCCAGTCCTCCGCTCTGTGCTGTTCCGGTCTGTAAGGGGCCGGATAGACGGGAAGGGAGCCCTGATAGTAGTAGGTGAAGACCTCCCACTGATTGGGGGCATTGAGTAGAATCGCATCCCCTGGACGTCCCAACTCTGTAATGGATGCCGCCAACGCGCGGTAGTCGTCACGTCCGAACGCGGGATCCGTATATAGATGATGCAGCGCCTCGATCTGCCCCGGAAGCAGGAGGGTTATAAGCAGCAATCCGGCGATACGCACCCACCGGACATACCGCTTGGCCGGGAGCTGCAGGAGACTCGTCAGCGCTACCGCGCCCGGCGCAATAGAAGAGATCAGGAACTTGAGATAGGCCGGCCGGTAGACGCCGGCTGCCGCGATAAAGAGCGGCGGGGCGAGCGTCATACCAAGCGCTGCCCAGATTCCAAATCGGGGTAACCCTGCGTGAGATGCGCGGAGCGAGACCAGCAACGCTGCCCCGGCCAGCATTCCGGCTGCCAGTACCGCCAGTCCTCCGGGCGGGCGAGGGGCTGTCACGCCGACGAGCA
>SLDA01000138.1 GCA_007125545.1 Thermoflexales bacterium
CGGATTTGCCGTTTAGTTCAAAGGGAATCGCGGTTACAGTCATGGATATGTCCTTTCAGCTATCTGTTTGGCCAGCCGCCGGCGCTGCCGGCTGAGGGCGTAGGACCTCCTGCCCACCCATATATCTATCGGAATGATCACATTGCGCGTGATTTTTGACCCCTCATGCAGCCAGCCGTCGTGATCGGGCGGCGTGCGGCGGCGCTTGCGGGCCGGGTCGAGCGTGACCTCGGTGACGAGGACGCCCTCGTGCTCGCCCAACGCCCCCACCAGCGTGCCGTCGGAGTCCGCGATGCGGGAGAAGCCGCGCAAGCGAAAGAGGTCCGGAGTAAGGAATTTACCGAGCAAGCCCGCCATCGGCTGCAGATCGCCGACAGCGTTGGCAAAGACGACCGGCACGCCCAACAGCTCGGCGTGGAGCGTGGTCATCGCGAGCGTGCCGTTCACCGTCCGGTCGATATCTGCTTCGCTGACGGTCTTGCTGGTTCTGTAGGGCATGGGCGAGCCATGTGGCATGAGCAGCATATCGATGCCACTGTCCTGCATTAGCCGGGCGAAGGGGGTAAGGTGGTTATCCGCGCAGATGCCTACCCCGAGCTTGCCCAAGTCGGTTTCGACGACGTGACGCCGGGCGCCAGGCTTAAAGCAGTACGACTCGGCACTGCTCTTACGAACGCAGCCGGCCAGCTTGCCGTCAGGATCGGTGAGAGCGAAGCTGTTGAAGAAATCTGCCCCTGCCACCTCCAGAAAGCCGGCGCCCAGATAGATCCCCAGTTGCCGGGACGTCTCCCGCAGCCAGGTGACCGTCGGTCCGGTCAGGGTTTCGCCATAGTGCCAGATGCTGCGGTTCGGTATATAGCCGCAGGAGAACAGCTCGGGCAAGACCACAAACTGGGCGCCCTGCGCCACGGTCGTTTCTATGAAAGGCAGTGCGTGGGCGTGATTCGACGCAATCTGGCCCGGTTGGGATTCTACCTGGACGGCGGCAACGCGGACTGTCCGTGTGGTCTGCTGTGAACTCTTCATCGATAGCTCCTCCAATGACAGTCTTGGCAACGAAAGCGGCAATCAGGCCGAGCGCTGCTATGCTGAAGCCAGAACGTGCAGTAGTTTCGGCACAACGCGGAAAGGGACGGCGGCAGCCGTCACCTGATCGACGGTTCCCGCAAGGTAGACGTCCAATGCCGGGCAGTAGAAGAGCCAGGACCCGGTCGCGCCGGTATGCCCGATGACGGGCGGGGACGGGCGTAGCGGCGACAAGAGCCGGGGTATCTGAAACCGCATCATCCCCAGCCCGTACTGGATGGGCCAGCCGGGCGAAGTGCGTACCGGATTGAGCGAGAAGCCAAAGGTGTGCCAGTTCTGCGTCATCAGGTTGAGGGTTGCCGGATCATCGTACACCTCGCCCCGGATGAGGAGGCGCATAAACCTCAGCATATCATCGACGGTGGCGGTCAGATCCCCGAAAGAGCGCATAGCCAGCGGGATGGGCACCGGCTGTTTATCCACCCAGAGCGTCGCCGGCGCGATCGATTCGGGTTGCGCGGCAGGATGCCAGGTGTGCTCAAGCCCCAGCGGCTCGAACAACAGGTCAGCGAAAGCCGCGTGGACCGGCTGCCCGCTCACTGCCTCGATAATGGCGATGAGCAGTTGGAAGTTCGTGTCGCTGTAGCGGACTTTGGCCCCTGGCGCATCCGGAGGCTGGGGCGGAAAGTGCGGGGTCAGCTTGTCACGCACCGTGTCAAGTATGTCTTCGATAGTGAAGGCGAAATCCTGCTCGATGACCTGCTCGATCAGCGTCTTCTCTCCCGGCGGGCGGCTATCAATGTAGTCCGGCAGCCCGGTGAGGTGCCCGAGCAGGTGGCGCACCGTGATCTGCGCGGTGTAGTCAACGCCGTCCAGGCGGTGCAGCCCGGCGATCAACGCTTCGGGAAGGTAGGTTGACATCGGCGCGTCGAGGCGGAGAAGGCCGCGCTCGACCAGCTTGAGGACACTGCCGGCGATGTAGAGCTTGGTCACACTCGCGATGAAAATGGGTGTATCCGCACGCATCGGCGTCCCATCCGGATGCGCCGTGCCTGCCGCGCCAACCCAGCGGAAGGTGTCGTCGCCCTTTTCGACGGCGACGACGGCATGATGGATGGACTGCGGGGCCACAATTTGTTCAAGCAGATTCTGCAAGCGCGAGGTCAGGGCCTCTGACTCCGTATCAGGATTGTTGGTATGGACCGGTTTCCGTCGGGCATCTTCAGCCATTACGCTCCTCCTGGCCAAACTTGTGATTGCACGCGCAGACTCTCGAACTTCCAGCCGTCACGTTGCCCCCTATTCCCGAACCCTCATGGGCAGCTCGATGTGTGAGGGATAACGGCTGTTGCGTTCCACGGTGAGGACCGGCGTGCCCTCGGCCGGGTAGCGGGCGAAAACGGCGGCGTCGTGCCCCGCCACCGAGACCCGCAGACGATGACCCTGTCTGATGAGAACCGAGGTGGCGTAGAGGTTGAAGGTGATTTCGTTCACATCGCCCGGCACCAAAGGCGCCGCATCCCCACGCTCGAAGCTATAGTACGGCCCCTGAACCCTGTATGGCGATTCCTGGTCCGCGCTCTGACGATGAATGGCACGCAAAATCCCTTCCGTCAGATAGGTGACGCGTCCATCCGGGGCTACGTCCTCCAGATAGACGTGAAAAGCGCCATCTTCCTCGGTGGACGCAACGTAGAGCGTCACAATGGGACTGCCGGTAATCTCCACATCTGTCTCCAGCGGCGGGCTGGTATACGTGAGCAACTTCCGGTTCTCCTCCGCCCGGTCGGGATAGATGACATCGGCCATGGCGAGCCCGGTATGCCAGCGGGTGA
>SLDA01000359.1 GCA_007125545.1 Thermoflexales bacterium
AATCCGAGCTCGCTATAATAAAGGGCGAGGAACGGCCCAAGGAAATCCGCCGCCCCGAACATCAGCCCGTAGAAAGCGCGGGCATAATTCATAGACCGGCGGGTCGCGTCCGTCGCCACCGGCGCGCTCAGTTCAGCCTCCACGATTCCCACACCCCATTCCGCCTTCACCCGTACGGCGAAGTTTCACTTCGCCCCTCCCGCGCGCTCCACCGCACGCCGTATCTTCGCCAGTCCCGTCTCCGCGACCGTTCGCGCTTCCTGCCGCCAATACGACGCGTTGAACAGCTCCAGCGACAGCATCCCACGATATCCTATAGACGCCAGATCGCGCAATATCTGGTCCAGCGGCGCGATCCCGTCGCCCGGATACACCCGGTCGGCGTCGGTAATCTGCTCCCGAACAGGCACCGCGGGATAGTCGTTCACGTGCACGAGCGCCACCGTCTGCGGACCGGCGAGCCGCAGCCCGTCGTGCGGACTTCCGCTCTTGTACATATGGAAGACGTCGACCAGCACGCATGCGTCGCGGTGCCCGCTCTCCATCGCCACATAGACAGCATCCCCGAGCCGCGAAAGCGTGCGTGACAGTCCCCAGAACTCCACCACCGGCACGACACCCATCCGCGCGCCCAACTCGAGCACGGCGCGGTAGCGCTCGGCGAGTACGGGCAGCGGGACCTCCGTTTCCGTGATGCCCGAGGGCGGCGTTGCCAGACGTGGACAGCCCACGGCGATGCACAACGCCATCGCCCGCGCCGCCTCTGCCAGCCCGGCCTCGCGCTGCACGGGGTCGTCCACCGCCCACTCGAAGAAGCCGATCAGATTGGGCACGGTCAACCCGGCATCCGAAATGCGCTGTCGCAACTCGGTCAACGATCCACCTTGCGCCGTATATGCGTCCAACTCTCGCACCCACGGCTCAATCCCGTCGTATCCGGTTTCCCCAACCAGGTCGATCATCTCGACAAGCGCCAAGCCCTGCCCGCGTAGCGTGCTCGTGTTCATACAGGTGCCGAAGGGAGTGATCTGGGTCATAGGACCTCCATTGTCAGTCCGAAGTCGAAAGTTGCAAGTCCGAAGTCATGGGTCGGAAAGGAAGCCTCTCGCAAAGCTACACACACGAGAGGGGAGAGGAAGTTTCAGTTGCTACTTGCCGCCCGGACCGGCTCGCGCTGCAGCGTTTCAGGCAAGAGCAGGCCGAAAACCAGGGCGGCGAGGAGGCTCGACGTGGCCAGCGTTAGCGCTGCCGCGGGCAGCGCGAGGAGGTCCCCCACAATGCCCACAACGGCGGGACCTCCCGTGCCACCTACGTCGCCGATCAGGCGCCAGACCCCCAGGAACTCGCCCCGGGCATCGTCCGGCGCATAATCCGAGCCCAGCGTCAGCATGGCGCCGGAACTCAGCCCGTTACCCGCGCCAATCACGCTCGTGCACGCCACCAGGCCCGAAAAGCCGCTCGTCAGTGGGACCAGGGCCATACCTACCGCCTGGATCGTGAAGCTGGGCACGACCGAGAACTTACGGCCCAGCGTGTCCATTAACCAGCCCGCAGGCAAGAACATCACCATCTCCACCGCCGCCGCGATGCCCAACATCAGCCCCACCTCGGCCACATCAAGCCCCAACACGTTGGCGGCGTAGAGCGGGATAATGGTGTTCCGCCCCGAGCGGATCATCTGCGCGAAGATCTGTCCCAGGCCCGCGGGGACCAACACCCCGGACTGTTCCCGCAGCATACGCCAGAAAAGACTGCCCGTCTCCGCGGGGTGGGGGTGACCGGCCTGTTGCGCTTTCGCCGGCTGCGCTTTCTGCCCTGCGACGAACCAGATCACGAACAAGGTCGCCGGGAACGTCACGAGCGCCGAGACGAGGAAGGGCACGCGCAGCCCCATCCCGCCGGCGATAAACCCTCCGGCGAGCGGCCCCACGAACATCCCCACACGCATCATTCCACCGAACAGGGCCATCGCCCGTCCGCGCGTCGCCACCGACGCGTGCTCCGAAATATAGTCGTGCCGTGCCACACTAAAGAGCGCCATCCCGAACCCGGAGAAGAGCCGGTAGCCGAACACCTCATAGATGGAGCCGGCCCACGACATCGCGATACGGGTGACGATCAGGAGGACCAGCCCCGCCAACATCGCCCGTTTCTGCCCCAACCTGCGCAGCAACAGGCCGCAGGGAAGGTCGGTCAGCAACATCCCCAACGCCTCCGCCGACGTCGCGGCACCTACCCACGCGTATGACACGCCAAAGCTCTCGGCGTAGAGCGGTAGCACCGGGCTGAGCAACCCGTGGCCCAGGTGAATGGCAAGCGACGGCAAATAGAAGGGCAGTACCAGCGGATCTCGCAGCAGCGCACGGATCCAGGGATGATCTCGCAGGCGATTCTTTGTCACGTGTCCTCAACCTCGTTAGGGTATCGCCTGATTGTACCACAGGGGACCGTGTCTCCAATGGGATAACGCAGAGGCGGGGAGGCGGGGAAGCACAGACTTTCTCCTCGTTTCTCTCTCTGCGCCTCCCCGCCTCTGCGTTGAGAGTGCCGTCCAGCCCCCAAGCCTTGCGCAGGTGGGGCAGCTTAGTGCGGGGCGGTTCCTTTGAGGTGCTCCAGGAGCTGCAGCGTGCGGGCGTCCTCCTCGCCTTGATAGTAGGCATCGAGGACGCGGTCGAAGACCGAACCGGGCTCGTCGGCGATGCATGCGAAGAGCGTCATAGACGAGCGCAGCTTCAGAATGTCGGGGTGCCCGAAGATCTCCATCGCCGACCGTCCCTCGATCTCCAGCAGCACCTCTGCGCACGCGCGCAGCCGCTGCCCGAGCACCGGATGGTCCAGGTAAGCGCGCGCCTCCTCGAGGC
>SLDA01000392.1 GCA_007125545.1 Thermoflexales bacterium
CGCCGCGATTGTACGAACAATGCATTGAAAGTACTTGACATGTGCCAAATTGCAGTTTATACTCGAAAATGATCCTGAAACTTCAAGCCAATCCCTGAAAGCCTCTAAAGAACTATGTCACAGACCATTCGCCTTCAAGATGTTGCGGACCTTGCCGGAGTGTCTATGGGAACTGCATCCCAGGCACTGAATAATCGGGGCAGCGTAGCCGCCGAGACCCGCGCGCGGGTCGTTGACGCAGCACAGACGTTAGGGTACTCCACGCGGCAGCCTTCCAAGACAGCCCAGCCCGAGTTGGACGTCATCGGGATGCTGGTGAAACATGACTTTGGCTGTGCACCGGATACCGTGTGCTTCTTCACGCACATACAGGCCGGAATAGAGAATGAGTGCCGTCGCCACGGCATCAGCCTGATGATTGCCAATATCGAAGTCGATGCCTCCAATCACCCGCTCTTCTGGCCTGCGATGCTCACCGAGGAGCGGATTCAGGGCTTGCTGCTCATCGGTGCTTTCATTGACGACACCGTGGGCTTTTTACAACGCCGCTTGGATATGCCGATCGTCCTGATCGACAGCTATGCACCCAAGATGCCGTTTGACAGCATCGTCATCGACAATGCGATGGGTACGCGATCGGCCGTCGACTATTTGCTCGCTCACGGTCACCGGCACATTGGACTTATTGCAACACATCCGAAGTCACCGCCCAGTGTATTGGAGCGGCGGCAGACCTACCTACAGGTTATGCGCGAGCACGGGTTGCCCGAGTGTTATGTGGAGGATTCCTACTCGAGTCAGGAGTCAGGATACTCGGCGTGCAAGGCGTTGTTGGAGCGCGCGCCGGAGGTGACCGCCATTTTTGCCGCCGCCGATATCGCCGCGATTGGCGCGCTGAACGCTGCGCGCGACCTGGGCCTGAATGTCCCTGATGGGTTCTCGGTGATCGGCTTCGATAACATTGACGTGGCAAGCATCGTAACCCCCGCCTTAACCACGGTACATGTACACAAAACATGGATGGGGGCACTCGGCGTGCAACAGGTCCTTCAGCGCGCTTCCGAGTCAGTACGGCCAAGAGTCAGTATTACGGTAGCCACCACATTGATCGAGCGAGATTCTGTAGGCCCGTGCCGGGTAGCTTACGAAATCTAGTTAGCGCAGCACCGCTGCCAGATGGCCGGGACCGCGAACCGTTTGCGATGAAGCGTGTGGCGTGGATCTTCTATCCCCATAAGGAGGTGACGAGCGCGGATATGTAGAATGGACTTCATATCTCTGGATGACCGTTTCAGAATCTATGAGGAGGAGTATAACGATGCGCAAAGTGAAGTTTCTGAACATCCTGTTGCTGATGTCCATGTTGTTGGCTGCCTGCGCAACATCGGTGCCATCCGCTCCCACAGATGCACCTGAGGTGGAACCCGTCGTTGCAGCTACGACAGCGCCCGCAGAAGTTGAGCCAACCGCCGTCCCTGAAGAGCCCGACACAGACGATCCTGTCGAAGAGGTCACGGCTCCCGTCGCCACGAAGTATCAGGAAGCTCCGATGTTAGCTGCTCGCGTTGCGGCAGGAGAGCTCCCACCGGTTGACGAGCGCCTTCCGGAGAATCCGGTGGTGATCGAACCTTTCAATGAGATCGGAGAATATGGCGGTCGCCTGCGCTTTGGTTTTCAGGGCACGCACGCCGGTTGGGGTGGCCTCTGGTACATCAACGGGTGGGACAACCTGGTAATTTGGGCAGGTGATTTCTCTGGAATTGAACCCAATATCGCAGAGCGATGGGAAGTCAGTCCCGATGCGACCGAATACACCTTTTACCTGCGCCGCGGCATCAAGTGGTCCGATGGCGAGCCCTTTACCGCGGACGACGTCATCTTCTACGTTGAGGATGTGCTCTTCAATGAAGACCTCAGCCCAGCAGGCCCCGGCGCAGACTGGCTCAACTGGATGGAGCCGGAAGTCCGGCGTGAGTTCCAGGCCACGAAGATCAACGACTATACCTTCAAGTTCACCTTCCCATTGCCCTACGGCACATTCCTCCTGGATATTGCCACGTGGGCTGGGCGCTCAATCACCTTCTATCCCTCACACTGGCTGAAGCAATTCCACAGAGACTACAATCCCGACGTGGACGCGCTTGCAGCTGCAGAAGAGGGCGTCGAAGACTGGATTGGTCTCTTCAACAAGATGGTTGCCGGTCCTCCCGACTATTGGGACCTCCCCCAGCGCCCCCTTCTCTACCCCTATGTCATCACGCAACCGATGGGTACGGGTACGCAGGTGCTGATGGAGCGTAACCCCTACTACTGGAAAGTCGACACCGAGGGCAATCAGCTACCTTACATTGATGAGGTACTGGGCATCTCCTTCCAGGACTTCCAAAATCGCACGTTTGCTATGCTGAATGGTGACCTCGATGCCCTGAAGGATCCGGGTGGTGACAACCGTATTCTTTACTTCGAGGCTATGGAAGAAGGACGCCCGATCTACATCAACTTCGTGCAAGGCGATGGCGCCAACACCAACTCCATCCACTTCAACCGCACCTATGGAGATCCGGTAAAGGCTGAGATCTTCGCCAACAAGGATTTCCGCATCGGTATGTCCCACGCCATCAACCGCGCAGAAATCATCGACATCGTGCACCACGGCCAGGGAACCCCGGCCCAGGTAGCGCCGTTGCCCTCATCCCCCCTCTACAACGAGCGGCTGGCAACCCAATACATCGCGTATGACGTCGATCTGGCGAACGAATATCTGGACCGGGTGCTGCCCAACAAAGACAGCCAGGGCTTCCGGCTGGATGAAACAGGCAAACGCCTCTCCATCGTTATGACAGTGTCCAGCGATCTCTCCTACGGCACCACGTGGGTGCAGTTGGGTGAGTTGTTGGTCGAGTACTGGAAGGATGTCGGCGTTGAGGTCGTGCTGAACGCGATTCCCGACAGCCAGTTCATCGAGTACAAGAACAACAACGAGCTCGAGGCCTCAATCTACACGGGTGAGGGTGGTGCTGGTCTGAACGCGATCCTCGATCCCCGCTACTTCGTGCCGGCCAGTTACTTCAGCATCTACGGCATCGGATGGTACAACTGGTGGGCCGATAATGCCGATCTGGTGAGTGTGGAGCCCCCGCAATGGGTGAAAGACTACCGGGCGAAGTTCCAGACCGAAGTGCTCCAGGCAAACACCCAAGAAGGGCAAGTCGCAGCGATGCAGGATATTCTCGAGATGGCCGCAGATGAGTTCTGGGTCATCGGCATATCCTGGGGCGGGTTGGGCTATCAGCCTTGGTCCAGCGCGGTCAAAAACCTGCCTGAGGTTTGGGTTGGTGGATGGATCCCCGGCGTGCATAAGATCATCTATCCGGAGCAATGGTATCTCTCGGAGTAGACTCGATGTGGTCGTTGGTGTGTGCTTCGGCGGCGTGCTCAGTCACGGCGCCGGGGCACACGCCCCATCTTTCCCCTGGCAAACTGCCAGAAGCCGGAAACCCAATAGTGTCGATGGTAGATTTTGGGCCTCTGAGAGTATGTCAGGCCTAGAATAGAGGTAAGAGTACATGTGGAAATACATTGCCCGACGCTTCAGCACCATGCTGTTTACGCTGTTCGTGATCTCGCTCATCTCGTTCGCCGTGATCCAACTGCCGCCCGGTGATTATGTTACCAGCCTCATCGCCCGGATGGCATCTCAGGGTGCCGGCAATATATCGCAGGAGTTCCAGGCCGAGATGCGTTCGCTGTACGGTCTGAACGAACCGGTCTATATGCAATATCTCAAGTGGATGCGCAACATTCTGGTTAACGGGAGATTCGGCTACTCCTTCGTTTACCAACGCGATGCCATCAACCTGATCGTCGAGCGCCTACCCATGTCCTTCGCCCTCGCTTTCTCCTCGCTGCTCTTTGTTTGGGCTGTGGCGCTTCCGATCGGCATCTATTCGGCGGTTCATCAGTACTCTACAGTGGACTACCTCTTCTCCTTTATCGGCTTCATTGGGGTAGCAGTGCCCAACTTCCTGCTGGCCCTCATCTTCCTCTATGTCAGTTACCGGGTCTTCGGCCGCGCGATGGTTGGCCTCTTCTCGCAAGACTTTGCCGACGCGCCCTGGTCTTGGGCCCGCGTTGTCGACCTGTTGAAGCACCTGTGGATACCCGTTATTATCATCGGGACCGGTGGCACCGCCGGGTTGATTCGCACGATGCGCGCCAACCTGCTCGACGAGTTGAACAAACCTTATGTAGAGACGGCGCGTGCAAAAGGCCTGTCAGAGAACAGGCTCCTCCTCAAGTACCCCGTGCGCCACGCGATGAACCCCTTCGTCAGCACCATTGGTTGGACCTTGCCGGGAGTGGTCTCCGGGGAAGCGATCGTCTCGATGGTCTTGAACTTGCCTACGGCGGGTCCGGTGTTGTTGGGAGCGCTGCAGGCGCAGGATATGTACGTAGCCGCGGGCTTTGTGCTCCTGCTGAGCACGCTGACGGTAATTGGCACCTTCATCTCGGATCTAATGTTGGCCTGGGTCGATCCCCGCATTCGTCTGCAGTGACCCAGAGAGACAGAATGAGGATGATACTATGTCTGTAACTGAAAGCTTGGACATCGACGGACCGGTTCTGGATACGCAGGTTCAGGAAGAGGAGAAATTCGAGGTCGCGTCGCAATGGCAACTGATGTGGTGGAAGTTCACCAAGCACAAGCTAGCTATGATCAGTCTCGTCATTGTCGTGATCTTCTATGTGGTTGCCCTGTTCTGTGAGTTTTTCGCGCCCACTACGACAACCCAGTATCGTGCGGAGTACGTGAACGCGCCGCCTCAGCCGCTGCGCCTCTTCCTCGACGGGCAGTGGAATCCCTTTGTCTATGGTTATCTGTCAGAACGCGACCCCGTATCATTTAAGAGAACATGGACCATTGACGAAGCGACGGTTATTCCCGTGGGCTTTTTTGTCCGGGGAACCCCGTACAGGTTGTGGGGTTTGATTCCCATGGATCGCCATCTGGTCGGAGCCAAAGAAGCCGACCAGCCGTTCTACTTGATGGGCGCCGACAAGAATGGGCGCGATGTCTTCAGCAGAATCATCTACAGCAGTCGGATATCCCTGACCGTTGGCTTAATCGGGGTCTTCCTCAGCTTGACCCTTGGCATTCTGCTGGGAGGGATATCCGGTCTGATGGGAGGTGTGTTGGATAACATCATCCAGCGCATCATCGAGGTATTGATGTCAATACCACACCTGCCTCTGTGGATGGCGCTGGCAGCAGTCGTGCCGCTGCAATGGTCAGCAGTGCGTGTCTACTTTATGATCACGCTCATCCTGTCACTGATCAGCTGGACGGGAATGGCGCGGGTTGTGCGCAGCCGGTTTCTCAGCCTTCGCGAGGAGGATTTCGTGATGGCGGCCAAGCTCGATGGCTGCCGCCGCTGGCGCCTCATCCTACGGCATATGCTTCCATCCTTCCTGAGTCACATCATAGCGTCCGTGACGCTGGCCATCCCGGGCATGATTTTGGGCGAGACCGCGCTGAGCTTCTTGGGTCTCGGGCTACGGCCTCCAGTGGTGAGCTGGGGCGTTATGCTACAGGACACTCAACGCGTGGCCGTGGTGGCGCTGTATCCCTGGTTGATGTGGCCGGCTGCAGCCGTTGTGCTGGTAGTCTTGGCGCTGTATTTTCTGGGAGATGGACTGCGCGATGCGGCCGATCCCTATCAAGCGTGAAGGCTTGATCGACGCCTTCACGAGGTGCCAGAGAACCGAGGTGCATTTATGTCCGATGTCCTGCTCAGAGTAAGAGACCTGAGAGTTCATTTCTTCACTGATGAAGGTATAGTGAAGGCGGTGGACGGCGTAGATTTGGATATTGAGCGAGGGAAGACCCTCTGTCTAGTTGGTGAGAGCGGCTGCGGAAAGAGCGTGGCCTGTCGCAGTTTCCTTAACATTGTACAGCCGCCAGGGCGCATCGTCTCAGGCGAAATGCTTTTTTATGGTGGCGCAGACAGGGAGCCTGTCGATCTTGCGAAGCTCGACGCAAAGGGCCGGCAGATTCGTCAGATTCGAGGCAAGGAGATCTCGATGATCTTCCAGGAGCCGATGACTTCGCTCAGCCCGATGTATACTGTGGGCAACCAGATCATGGAGAACATCCTGTTGCACACCGGCACATCCAAAGAGGATGCAAGAGAGAAAGCCATCGACCTGCTCGGCCAGGTGGGCATCCCGAAGCCCGATCGGCTGATCGACGAATATCCGTTTCGCCTCAGCGGTGGGATGCGTCAGCGCGCAATGATCGCTATGGCTCTCTCCTGCCACCCCAACCTGCTGGTCGCCGATGAGCCGACGACAGCCCTTGACGTCACCACCCAAGCTCAGATTCTCGATTTGATGCTGGAACTCCAGCACAACTATGGTATGGCGTTGCTCTTCATCACTCACGACCTGGGGGTCGTCGCTGAGATCGCCGATGACGTCGCCGTCATGTATCTGGGCAAGATCGTCGAGCGCGCGACCGCTCGCGTCATTTTCAACGAACCTCAGCACCCCTATACCCGCTCGTTGCTCAGGTCCATCCCCAAGATCGCGATGAAACGCGAAGAGCTGGATCCCATCAAGGGCATGGTGCCGAGTCCGTTCCGCCGGCCTGAGGGCTGCACTTTCCACCCTCGCTGTCCCAACGTGATGGACGTCTGTCGCCACGTCGTTCCCTCTGTTACCCAGTTGGACGATACTCATACTGTACAATGCCTGCTCTACGAGCCCGAACCCGTAGAGCAGGCACGGAGCTAACGCGTATGGCAAATCAACTGCTAGCAACCCAGGAACAAACTGATCTCACGATGCGCCAGGACGACTACCTCCTGGAAGTCAACAACCTCAAGATGTACTTTCCCATCACCCAAGGTCTCTTCGCCCGCGTCAAGGGCTTTACGAAGGCGGTGGATGATGTGAGCTTCTTCATCCGCGACGGTGAGACCCTCGGTCTTGTCGGTGAAAGCGGTTGTGGTAAGACCACCGCGGGCCGGTGTATCGCCCGCGCCTATGACCCTACGGATGGTCAGGTCCTATACCGTAACGGCGATGGCAAGGTTGTCGACCTGGCGAGTCTCAACTCGCGTGAGATTCAACCCTATCACCGGGAAGTCCGGATGATCTTCCAGGATCCCTACTCATCGCTCAATCCGCGTATGACAGTATTCGACAATATCAGTGAAGCTTTGAAAGTCCACAAGATGGCGACGCCCAAGGAGATGGAGGAGCGTGTGGAATATCTCCTAAAGCGTGTCGGACTGCGTCCTGAATATATTCGCCGTTATCCCCACGCTTTCAGCGGCGGCGAGCGCCAGCGGATTGGCATTGCTCGCGCTCTCGTCACCAACCCGCACCTGATCATTGCTGACGAGGCGGTCTCCGCGTTGGACGTTTCCATTCGCGCTCAGATCCTGAACCTTATGGAGGAGCTTCAGGAAGAGTTTTCCCTAACCTATCTCTTCATCTCTCACGATCTCAGCGTCATCCGTCACATCTGTGACCGCGTCGTCGTGATGTACGTGGGTAAGGTAGTGGAGACCTCGAGCGGCCTCGATCCCTATATCAATCCCATGCATCCGTACACCGAAGCGCTGATGTCTTCCGTCCCGGTGTCGAATCCGGATGCTCGTGAGGCCGGAGCCCGAATTCGGCTTGAGGGACAGGTCGCGGATCCCTCCAGCCCTCCCTCAGGCTGCTACTTCCACCCCCGCTGCCGTTACGTGCGCGAACGCTGCAATCACGAGGAGCCTGCGCTACGCGATATGGGTAACGACCATTTTGTTGCGTGTCACTTTGCCGAAGAACTCAGCCTGGAGGGCGTCCGGATGGTCTGAAGGCTGCATCAAGACGAGAAACGGGAGCTCGATGAGCTCCCGTTTTTACTTATAAGAAGATGAAGCCGGACACTATCTAGATGATCCGAATTTGGCGATGAAATAGTAGCCGAAGCCATTCCCCGGCACCACCCCTACCCCGACCTCGGTGAGAGCAGGATGGAGGATCGTCCGGCGGTGGGGATCGTTGGGCGGGACCTCATCCATCCACATAGCCACGGCGCGCACTGCCGTCCCATACCAAGCCCAACACTCCGACGTACGGACAGGATTGTACCCCTCGCGAATGATGCGCTGTCTGAAGCTGGATCCGTCGGAACCCGTGTGACTGCACCAGCCCCGCGCATGGCAGTCGTTAGCATGGCGCTGCGCTGCGCGGGCCAGAGTGTCGTTCCAGATCAGCGGCGGCAAGCTGTGGGCCGCGCGCTGCTCGTTGACCAAACGGAAGATCTCAGCCGGCAATCCCGCGACCTCGATCGGAACCGCCACCGAGGTAGGCGGTTGCGGAGGGGGCGCCGGCTCGGCAGCCGGCGGCGCCGGTGGCGGCTCAGCCGGCAGCTCCGGATCTGCGACGGGCTCGGGCTCGGCAGCAGGCGCAGCAGTGTCTGCAGGCACCACTATGGTGGGGGACGGCTGCGGCACGGCCAACGCGGTGCTCTGACCCGTACGGTTAGCTGCCGCAGCAATCAAGTCCGCGGGACCATCGAGCGGCAGCACAAGTGCCTGCCCGATGGCGATCCTATCCACGTTTAGACCAGGATTTGCTGCTTCCAGCTCGGAAAGGCTTAATCCATATCGGGCTGCCAAAGCGCCCAGGGTCTCCCCTGCTGTGACGAGATGAACGATCCAGAAGCGCGATGCCTGCGCCCATTCTCTATGGGCGGGTATGGCAAGCTCCTGTCCCACCCGTATCAAAAAGCTATCGCCCAGGTCGTTCGCCAGTTGCAGGGCAGCCAGGGGCACGCCATACTCAAAAGCGATGCCCAGGAGCGTGTCACCGGATTGGACGGTATAGGTCGTAGCCGGGAATTGCGGGAGGTCGGACTCCGCCATCTCGGGCTCATCGACCAGCTCAAGCAGGCCCGCCGGCTCTGTGACATCCGCCGTGGCCGACTCCAGCTCTGCATCCGGGGACACCGACGCGAGGAGAGGCTCTGCCTCGACCGAACGGCTCGCTTCACTGCCGGCGGTCAGCCCCGGCATCACGCCGTGTCTCGCGACCGGTGTTTCGGGGACGGTGGTCGCGGTCCCCGTGGGGGGGATCGCGGTGGCGGTGGGCTCCACGACCGGGGTCGACGAGGCGCAGGAAACGACCCATAGCACCACCAATACCAGGAGGATGCACGCCCGGTTACCATAAGGCCTCAGACTTTGACCCGATCGATATGGCAGTTTCATCGACCTCCACTATACACGTTCTTTGTACTGACGCAAACGTGGAGAGGTTGTTTTTCCCGAAGCTGCCCTTACAATACGCCTATGGCACAGAAACACGTTCTAGCGTACACAGACGGCAGCTCGCTTGGCAACCCCGGACCGGGTGGATACGGGGTGATCCTGCGCCACGGAGAGTATGAAAAAGAGCTCTCGGGCGGCTTCGCGTGCACCACCAACAATCGTATGGAAATTCTGGCGGCGATCAAAGCCCTTCAGGCTCTGAAGGAACCGTGCACGGTGACACTCCACACGGACTCCCAATACCTGGCCAATGCCATCACCAAGGGATGGGCCAGACGGTGGCAGAAGAGCGGCTGGATGCGCAACAAGAAAGAGGTTGCTCTAAACCCTGATCTCTGGGAGATCTTGCTCGATCTGTGCAAACAGCATACGGTCGAGTTCGTATGGGTCCGGGGCCACGCGGGCGATACCGCCAACGAGCGCTGCGACCTCTTGGCCAAGACGGCAGCGCAGCAGCCGGGACTGCCGCCCGATCCGGGTTACGATCCGGCTGCCTGCCGCAACAGGCGTTAAATCAAGCCGCTCCAACGAAAGGAGACTCGGATGGACCAACCCAAGGACACTCGCAAGCTGATGCAGAACGACCTCTGGCGGGACATGCGTGATATGCACACGGATCAGCAGCAGCGAATCCCGCCGCCGCCGCTCGAACAGCCTTACCCTGCCGATGCCAAGCTCATTGACCTTCCCGCGCCGGACAGCCTGACGCTGGGCAACTTGACCGTGCGTGAAGCCATCGCGCAGCGTCGCAGCCACCGGCGTTTCACAGAGGAACCCCTGTCACTGCAGGAGCTGGCTTACCTGGCGTGGGCGACACAGGGGGTTCACGAAGTGTGGCGCAGTGGCATTGCCGTACGCCGGACGGTGCCCTCAGCCGGAGCGCGCCATCCCTTTGAAAGCTACCTGGTTGTGCACCGGGTAGCGGGACTGGCGGTGGGCCTCTATCGCTATCTCTCGCTGGAGCATAAGCTCCTGCTGTTGAAGCAGGACGTGGCGCTGCCCACGCGCGCGGCGGCGGCTTGCCACGATCAAAGCTTCGTCGCCGCCGCAGCGGTTACTTTCATCTGGACCGCGATTCCCTACCGCACAGAATGGCGGTATGCCCTTATGACCCCGAAGCTCGTCACCCTGGACGCCGGGCACGTCTGCGAGAACCTCTATCTCGCTGCAGAATCGATAGGCGCGGGCACCTGTGCGATTGCGGCCTACAACCAGGTCGCGCTCGATGAGCTGCTGGAGGTCGATGGCGAGGATGAGTTCGCGATCTACGTCGCCCCGGTCGGCAAGGTCGCAGATCAGCACCGGAGCTGACCTTTCAGACACCAAGGAAACGCCCCTCAGGTTCTGCGGAAGACGTGCCAGGGTCTTTACAGGTCCCGGACGCGCGACCGCAGAACCTAAGGGTCTGTAAATCGTTAACTTCCCGTCGTCCCTAAAACCTTAGGTTCTCCCTGTCAAGCAGGCTCGTACGCGCGCGAATGCACCGTTGTTGCAGGCACATCGCTTGCGTACAGAGAACCTAAG
>SLDA01000478.1 GCA_007125545.1 Thermoflexales bacterium
CATGCCCACTGCATCCGCGCCAATGAGACGCAGGAAACGAACATCCGCAGGCGTCTCAAAATTAGGTCCGGCGAGACAGATATAGACGCCCTGATGATGGGGAATCTTTGCCTCCAGTGCGATTTCCTCCGCTATGTCGCGCAACTCTGCGTCGTATACATCGTTCATACTGGGAAACCGAGGGCCAAAGGATTCAAGATTTGGCCCCCGGAGGGGCGTGAGCCCCGCCATCCCGATCAGGTTGATATGATCTCTGATAATCATCACATCGCCGGCACTGTAAGCCAAGTTCAGTCCACCGGCAGCGTTGGTAACGATCAAAGTGTGAACGCCCAACAACGCCATCACGCGAGTGGGGAGACCAATTGTGCCCATTGTGTATCCTTCATAGTAATGGGCCCGGCCCTTCATAACAATTACAGGCTGATCTTCAAGATTGCCCAAAATGAGCTGTCCCTGATGCCCCTTGACAGTGGATACGGGAAACCCCGGAATTGTACCAAAGTCCAGCGTGACGGCGTCGTCCACCCCATCGGCAAGGCCACTGAGGCCCGAGCCCAAGATTATGCCACAGCGAGGCTCGATATCGGCGCGCTGCCGCACAACGTCTGCGGCCGCCTCCATTTCCTCCAGCGTCAAAAACGTCTCCATCTTACTCTCCTATATCCCTCGCTAAAGACGGGTCCCCATTCGGAAAATGAGCTCGGGGATGAGCCTGATCGTACACTTTGCGCTTGCGTTGACCGGAAACCTCGGTATAGATCTGTGTCGTTGTGATGTTAGCATGGCCCAAGAGGTGCTGGATCTCTCGCAACTCGGCTCCCCCCTCTAGCAGGTGCGTAGCGAAAGTGTGCCGCAGCGTATGTGGAGTCACCCACGACGGCAGGCCTGCTGCTTCAACATAATGCTGTACGAGAAACCAGAGTCCCTGCCGTGTCAAGGGCTGCCCAAGATTGTTCACAAAGAGCATACCCTCTGAAGGTTCTCGGAGCAGCAAAGGTCGCCCAAATTCGAGATAGTGCTGCAAGACCCGCACCATACTCGGATAGAGGGGTAACACACGCTCCTTGCCCCCCTTACCAAAGCAACGTAGAGAACCACTTGGAAGGTTCAGATCCCCGACCTTGACTCCGATAATCTCGCTGGCCCGCATTCCGGTGGCATAGAGCAACTCTAACATCGCCCGATCCCGCAGTCCCAGTGGCGTATCCTCCAGCGCAGCGGCAGCCAACAACTCATTCATCTGTTCCAGTGAGAGTGTGTGCGGCAAACGCTTCTCCACCTTGGGCTGATGCAACCACTCCATAAGATCGACCGTCATAACCCCTTCAGCGTACAGAAACTTTAGGAACGTCCGCAGGGCAGCCACCTTGCGAGCAACGGTTGCAGACTTATGGCCGCGTGCCTGAAGCGACTCGATGAAGTTGTCCAACTCCGCAGGCGTCACCATCTGCAGGGTCGGCACACCCACATCCTCAAGGAAGGCCTGGAACTGCAACAGATCGCGTTCGTAAGCCTCCAAAGTATTGGGTGAATAACCCCGCTCAAACTTCAGGTGATGCAAGAACTGCTGTAATTGCGTATTCATAGATTCTGATGACAACCCTATTATAGCGTGTCGCACAGCCTCGCCAACTCTCCAACGACCCAAAGCCGGCGCATAGGACAAAGTCAGCGCCGGTAAGCCATGTATCGTGCGCCAGCAGGCACGCCGACGGTCAGTTCAAGACTGAAACTGAACTCTCTCGCATCACCAGCTCTTGAACAGGTGATGCCGGCGTGTCAGCAAGATCCCACAGAGAGCGCGCAATTTGCTCGGTGGCAAAGGGGCGTGCCAGGGCCCGAGAACGCGACTCCATTAACCGGCACGCATGCTGCTCATTGAGCAGGTGCATTACGGCGCGAGCAGCCTGTCGGGGCAGGGGTGCCCAATAACCGGCACCATTCTCAACGACATGTTGGACATTGCCTTCCTCCTGTCCTGGAAGCGCCGCATAAAGCACAAGCGGTAGCCCGGCAACAAACGCCTCAGCCAAAGTGTTCGGCCCGGCCTTGGTCACTAAAATGCTGGCAGCACGCATCCAGACTTCCATATTTGAGACAAAACCCTCAATTTGCAGGGAAACAGGCAAGTTCATACGCGCTAGCTCAGTGTGAAGCGTACGGTTACGTCCCGTAATCACGACGATATGTGCGTGGGGCCGGCAGCGTCCAATGGCGCGGACGACCTGAGCCAGCGGTCCCATACCCTCACCACCGCCCACAATTAACACGACCGGGATCTCCTGTGGCAATCCGAGCTGCCGGCGTGCCTCCTGCCTGGGAAGATCGATAGCGAGCAGAAAACTGCGGCGGGTGGGCATGCCGGTTACGATGACCCGTGCGTCAGGAAGACCGCAACGCAGCGCCCGGGCTTTGGCCGCCTCCGTCGGAACCATATAAAGATCAGCACCTGAAACGAACCAACCGGCGTGCGCGGTGACCAAATCGAGTGTCACAGTCGCAAGCGGCATTTGCCAGCCGAGATGGCGCAGCGCCATCAAGAGCGTGTGATTCGGGATGGGATGGAAAGAAACAATCGTATCCGCTCGATAGCGCTGTAGAAAGTCACACAGGGCCGAGCGGGTATAAGGCCAGACCAGACGAGACAAAGCGCCCACCAGTCGTTTACCGTCTGAAAGGTGGAAGCCGACGCCCCAAGGAATTCCATTAAGGCCTACACAGCTCGGATACCAATTCGGAAAGCGATCAAAAGGCCACCGATCCAACTCAACGAATAGGTCGATCATATCCACCGAGACACCCGCACCGTAGAGACGCAACATCTCATCCTTCACAGCTTGAGCAGAGGCCCGGTGACCGCCCCCGGTATCCGAGAATATAAAAAGGAAACGTTTAGCCCCAACGCCTGCATCTCTGTGGAGCCGCGTAGACGCGGCTCGATAAGCGCGCCGCAGTCTCAAGCGATTCAACGCCGGGCCCCATGATCCTGGCATTCGTTTTATCATCGGAATCTCCGTAGACGGGACCTACCCTAGAACCTCAGACGAGGATCCCCGTTCGACGAAACGCTTCATCCGCGTCTCAAGCCGCCGCCGGGACACGAGCACGTACCGCTCACACGTCAGACACTCAATGCCAATATCGAGCCCGATGCGCAGCACTCGCCACTTCCTGCCCCCACAGGGGTGCTGTTTACGCAACTCGAGAATATCGCCCACACGAAATTCAACAAGATCAGCCATAGGCAGCAAGGGCTCCATGCAGATTCACGGCAGCCGTACCCTGCGCGGGTGGACCCGGTGATGCTCTGCGGAGATGATCCTTAGGACACGGTCGACCGCCTCGTCGAGCGAACCCGCGGCATTGACGACGAGATAGTCGAACTCTGGTAGCCGCGTCATCTCCTCGCGCGCCGTCTCAATGCGCTGCTGAAGCTGCTCCGCGGATTCCGTCCGGCGCTGCCGCAGACGCTCAACCAGCTCGGCCTCCGAAGCCGCAGTTAGAAAGATCAGAACTGCTTCGGGAATCAGTCGTCTGATGGTAGCCGCGCCTTGAACATCGATCCGCATCAGAACATCCTGCCCGCTTCGCAGGGCGGCGCGCACCTGTTCCTTGGGGATGCCTTTATACTGACCGTACACCGTGGCGTGCTCCAGCAATTCATCTTCTTCAATCATAGTTCGAAAGGCTTCCGGCTCTACGAAGAAGTAATCCACGCCCTCGACCTCGCCGGGTCGGGGCTCCCGCGAGGTCGCCGTGACGACGAAGTGAAACTCTGCTCCCCGATCTTTCATCCGCTCGACCAGGCTGTCCTTGCCGACACCGGAAGGTCCAGAGATGACCACCAAGAGCGGCGTGGTCTGAACATTGTAAGGATCGACTGTAGGGCTATGTGTCATCGGTTTGCTCCTGGTCACAATTCCCGCTATAATGGCGCCGATACTATACCACAATTGCATGAGGAGGTGCAAATGCCCGTTTACGAATACCGTTGTGACGCTTGCAAACGTCGCTTCTCGGTGCTATGGCGCTCCTTTTCGCAAGTCAACGAGGACAAGATCGTGTGCAAGCAATGCGGAAGTGAGAACGTCGGCCGGCTCGTCTCACGCGTCCGCGTGATACGCTCCGAGGAAAGTCGCATTGACGAGATGGCAGATCCCAGTGCCTGGGGCGACCTCGACGAAAACGATCCCAAGAGTATGGGCCGCTTTATGCGCAAGATGATGAACGAGATCGGAGACGAAGCCGGCGACCTTGGCACTGACTTCGAGGAAGTGATTGACCGCTTGGAGGCCGGCCAGGATCCTGAGGAAATCGAAAAGGAAATGCCCGATCTGGCGGGAGGCGATCCGGGCGGCCGCGGAGACGATTTTTATAGCGGCTCGGACTTCGATGACTGAGCCAATCAAGGTGCCAGGGCAATTGCGGGGGCGATGGGCGCTGATATTGGGCGCCTCAAGTGGATTTGGTGCCGCAGCCGCACGGGCGTTCGCGCAGGAAGGTATGCACATCTGCGGGGTACACCTGGACACACGCCAGACACTGGGGCGAGCTGAAACGGTGATCGGTGACGTAGAGGCCGCAGGCAGTCGCGCTCTCTTCTTCAACATAAATGCAGCGGACTCGCGGCGGCGCACGAAGGTCATCGAGGCACTGGCGCCTGTTCTTGCAGAGGGCGTCCCGGACTACCTTCACATCGTAGTTCATACGCTCGCATTTGGCAGTCTACGTCCCTATATCGCCGACGATATGGATAGCGCCGTCAACGAAAGCCAGATGGAGATGACCTTACGAGTGATGGCTCACAGCCTCGTATATTGGACTCAGGATCTTGTAGCCGCACGTTTACTCGGACAGGGCAGCCGGATCTACGCGATGTCCAGCATTGGTTCTCAGCGCGTGTCTTCGCACTATGGCCCCGTCTCGGCAGCGAAGGCCGCGTTACAGGCACACAGTCGGCAGTTAGCGGTGGAGCTGGCCACGGAAGGAATCGCTGTCAATTGCCTGATGCCAGGAGTCTGTGATACTCCGGCCCTGCGCGCGATTCCCGGACATGAGGAGATTCTGGCAGAGGTCCACGCCCGCCATCCTGCGGGTCGGCTAACGACGGCTGAGGACGTGGCACAAGCGCTGATTGCGTTGGCGGATCCACGCCTAACTTGGATTACAGGAGCTCTAATACCAGTGGATGGCGGAGAGTCAATCGTCGCGGCAGGCTGACCGGGAAAGCCGTACGTTTGACTTTGCAGTCGCCTATGTTACAATACGCAGAGTTTATAGACCCACCAAAGTTGCGCCGCGCAAATGTTCGCGCAATACTGGGTGGAACAGGAGTTGGATGTGGAAGACTTGAATCATACCCCTACGCCGTTAGAGTCCGTTGAAGAAAACCGGTCGCAAGAAGAGGATGTCGCACAGCGAGAAGATGTCGCGGAGCAAGTAGATACCTCGGCAGATGCAGATGCCTCGCAGGAAGTAAATGTCGCGGAGCAAGCAGAGGCCTCGGCAGATGCAGATACCTCGCAGGAAGTAGATGCCTCGGAGCAAGCAGATGCCTCGGCAGATGCAGATACCTCGCAGGAAGTAGATGCCTCGGAGCAAGCAGATGCCTCGGCAGATGCAGATGCCTCGCAGATAGAAGAGACTATGGAGACGGCTTCCTGGGAAGATCAACTGGAGGAGTCGCTCTCCGGCACTACCCTCAAGCGTGGTGAGCTGCGTGAAGGCACGATCTTGTACCGTCGCAACAACGGCTTCGTTGTCGATATCGGTGCAAAGCGAGACGGTTTTGTTCCCGCAGAGGATCTCGAAGAGGTGGAGGGTCGCCAGTTCAACATTGGTGACGATGTTCCCGTAGTAGTCACGAATTTCCGTGACTCAGAAGGGAATGTTGAACTCTCAATCTCCCAAGCGTTGTTGCAAGAAGATTGGTTGACAGCCGAAAAACTCCTGGAAAGCCAGGAGGTTTACGAGTCGCGGGTAACCGGCTCGAACCGGGGCGGATTGACAGTTGAGTTCGGACGACTTCGAGGCTTTGTCCCGATGTCGCAGCTCATTGGCTTCAACCGCATTCGCCAGCCCGCAGAACGGCAACGCCGGCTACAAGCGATGGTCGAAGAACCGATTATGCTCAAGGTCATCGAGGTTAACCGGCGACGACGACGCCTGATTATGTCGCAGCGTGCAGCAGCACGAGAGTGGCGTGCCGCGAGACGTGAGACTTTGATGGACGAACTCGAAGCAGAGCAGGTGCGCCGTGGGCGCATTAGCCAGATCACGGACTTCGGCTTGTTCGTAAACCTGGGCGGCATGGACGGATTGGTCCATATCTCAGAGCTCTCATGGGGACGCATCGAGAACCCGGCTGAGGTATTCCACCCCGGGCAGCGGATCAAAGTCAAAGTGCTAAGTGTCGATCAAGACCGACAGCGCATTGCATTGAGCATTAAAGCCTTGACGCCCGACCCTTGGGAGAGCGTCGGCGAACGTTACGATATCGGGCAACTGGTTGAAGGCAAGGTCACGCAAGTCGTTGATTTCGGCATCTTCATTGAACTTGAGCCGGGTATTGAAGGCCTCCTGCACAACTCTGAGTTACGCGATGTGGCACAGCGTGAGGAGCTCGCATCAGGTGATACAGTGCTCGTGAAAGTGATCCGTATTGAGTCAGATCGTCGCCGAATCGGTTTGAGCGTGCGCCAAGTTCGCCCCGAGGAGTGGGAAGAGTGGGCCCTCAGACAGATTGAGGAAGAGGAAATGGAAGCCGTGGAGGATCTCGACGACGAGGATTTGGATGACGACTTCGAGATCGATGATGACGACAACGAGACAGACGCCGTAGAAGCTGAAGGCGAATTAGATGCAGATCCTGAAGCTGAGGTACCCCCGGCAACCACCGCCTTGACACCCGAAGACGACGAAGTGAAGACTGACGCAGAGATGGAAGTTGAGCAACCCGAAGCCGAAACTGAGTCGGAGGCCGAAGTTAAGCAGCCCGAAGCCGAAACCGAGTCGGAGGCCGAAGTTGAGCAGCCCGAAGCCGAAGCAGTCAAAGGCGAATCGGAGTCAGAGGCTTAAGACGTCTCTATGTGTGCCAAGAAAGATGACAAAATAGCGGTTGAGGGTATGGTCGTAGAGGCGCTGCCGGCTACGCAGTTTCGCGTGAAACTCGATACCGGACACGAAGTGTTGGCCTATCTCTCGGGCAAGATGCGTAAATATTACATCCGAATACTGCTGGGGGATCGTGTACGCGTAGAGCTTTCCCCCTACGATCTCACGCGAGGACGCATTGTGTACAGACACAAAAAATCGCGGTCGGGTGACGACCAGGATGAAGGATAGTCCAGCTCGTCACTGAGGTGGTGAACACGACGTGGTAGGTGGCATTTGATTACATCACCACAGAGCACACACTTACAAGTGAGACAAGACGCCGGCCCCGGGGCCGGCGTCTTGTGCATCTGAGACACATTCCTTGTCCGCAGCTTCACATCCAATGGGAAGGAGCAAGCGGATTTACACCGGAGGTTGACGTTATGGATTTGTATCAGGCTATTGTCCGCCGGCGTTCGACCCGCCGATTTCGCGAAGAACCGCTACCCGATGAGGTTCTAGACCAAATTGACGAAATCGCGGCTCACGTGCAACCGCTGACAACCGAAAATCGGTTCCGCGTGATGCGTCGGGATGTCGTGAGCGGTGAGGATCTGATCGCTGCAATGGGGGGATACGGCCGTGTCGTCAGCCCACCTCACTTCCTGATAGGCTACATCATTGGAGATCGTGCGCCGCTCGTGGACCTTGGTTACCGAATGGAGCAGATCGCAGTGCGTCTCGTGAACCTGGGAATCAGCACCTGCTTCATCGGTAGTTTGGGCCGTGAGAACGACGTTCGCGTGCGCTTCCACCTTAACCGCCAAGCGCGCACCGGCGCGTTTCTCATCTTCGGCTATCCGGCAGACTCCGTAACCGGGCGCACACTCAACGCAGTGATCCGTACTGCAGCGCGGGGATCCAACAAACTACCGGCTAGCGAGATCTTTCACAAGGGCACTTTCGATCAAGCGTGCACGCCTCCCAAGGAGTTGAACAGGGTCATCGAAGCCGGCTGCCTAGCTCCTTCAGCCAACAATGCGCAGCCATGCAGACTCCTCTGGCACGATGAGACCTTGTACCTCTTTGTGAAGAGGGAAAACTCGCGCTATGGCAAGACGGTGAGCCAGGACTACCGGTACTTCGATGCCGGAGCCTATATGGCCAATATGACCTTGGCGATGGAGGAAGAGAATATGCTCGGCAAGTGGGAGCTATTGAAGACCTCTAATCTGGGAATCCCGGATCATCCGGAGACGCTCGAGGCGCTCGCCAAGCTCAGACCGCGGTAACGATCCCTTCGGAAACGCGAAAGGTTGCCGTCTGCTTACGGAAACTCTCGGGAAAGAGCTCTGCATCGGTAGTCGCGAGGATCGTCTGCTCCACATTGCCCAGTAGGCCGAGCAGATAGCTGCGACGTGCACGATCTAACTCTGCGAGCACTTCGTCCAATAGTAGGACTGGCGATTCGCCCGTGACCTGTTCCAGCCACCGCAGCTCAGCAAGATGTAGTGCCAGCACGGCCGTGCGTTGCTGTCCCCGCGATCCGAAGATGCCCAAATCCCGCCCGTCGGAGATGAATAACAACTCATCGCGATGCGGGCCAATGAGTGTCATGCCGCGCTCGATCTCCTGATGCCTTCGCTCCGCCAGCGATTGGCGATAGAGTTCATAGAGCGCCTCCACGTCCGGTGGATGTTCTGCGTCGATTTCAGTCACTCCATTCTGCAACTCCGCCTTCTCCTCGGTGCGAAGAGGGGTGAAGTTAGGTACATACTGCAGCCTCAACCAGGACTGTCCGCCAGTTAGGTCCCGGTGCAGCCGGTCGATCTCGAGCGTAAGCTCTCGGATTACACGGCGACGGTAGAGCGAAACGGTAACTCCGGTACGTACGATGCGCTCCTCGAGCGGCAGAAGCTGTAACGGGTCCCCACCCCGGTCGCGCAAGTGCCGGAGGAGTGCATTACGACGCGATAGAGCATTTCTGAAGGCATCATAGACTTCAATATAAGTAGGGTAAACCTGCGAGAGCAGGTTGTCCAGATAAGCACGGCGCCCCGCAGGCGCTCCATGGACAAGCGCCAGGTCCTCGGGAAGAAATAGAACTACATTAAAATGGCCCGCAAGGTCCTGCCGCCGCACCGACCGTTGATCGATGTGGATGCTCTTCTGCATGCGCTGGTAGCCATTGGACAGATCCTTCCGCTCCAGCGCGATCTCCAAGGTTTCGGCTCGTTCCCCATGGACGATATCACCCTTTACATAGGCGAAGGGCAGATGCGCCTCCTCAGATTGCCAGTGGATCACGTGTTGATCGATATTGGTGAGTGGCGACGTACCCAGTGCCAGGAAAGCGATGGCTTCAAGCAGACTTGTCTTGCCCTGCGCATTAGCTCCGAGCAGCAGCACAGGGGCAGCCGGAAGGTCCAACTCCAGGCGGTTATAGGTGCGGAACTGACGTAAGCTCAGACTTCGAATGTACATCGAGTTCGTATTCTAACATAAGCATTTGCGTAGTCCAATTCGACAACCGCATTCCGATCCATCGTGGTCAAGGCGCAAGCGCCTTAAGAACCAAGTGCACGTTTGCCCTGTGCGTGCTCTGTGTTAAGGTAGAAGCAGGTTCCTCGCATCATACGCTACGCAGTAGTTATCGTGGAATATGTGTATTCGTTGCTCGTGATTACGTTAGGAGGAGACAAGTGAAGCCTAGACCCATTCACACCTTCTCGGTCATCCCATCGTTGCCGGAATCTCTCAAGCCCCTCCGGACCCTGGCTCATAATCTACGGTGGGCCTGGAAGCATGATATGATTGAGCTTTTTATCCGCCTCGATGCCGATTTGTGGGAGGAGACAGAACACAACCCCGTCCGCATGCTGGGCATGGTAGGTCAGGAGCATCTCGCACGGCTCGCGACGGATGCAGGCTTCGTTGCCCACATGGAGCGCGTTGACCAGTATCTCGACGACTATCTGACGAACGTGGAAACAACTTGGTTCACCCGTACCTACGGTGCAGCCGAGAAGCCCTTGATTGCCTACTTCTCACTGGAGTTTGGGATCACTGAATGCTTGCAGATCTTCGCCGGCGGTCTGGGTGTGCTGGCGGGGGATCACCTTAAGTCCGCAAGCGACCTCAACGTGCCTTTGGTCGGCGTGGGCCTGCTCTACCAGCAGGGCTACTTTCAGCAGTATCTGAATCAGGCGGGATGGCAGCAGGAGGCTTATGAGGATAACCACTTCGATAACCTTCCGCTAACCTTGCAACTGCGCGAAGACGGAACGCCGCTGCTTACCGAAGTGCAGCTTCCCGGGCGCACAGTGATGGCACAAATCTGGTGCGTGGACGTGGGCCGGGTGCCCCTGTACTTGCTTGATACCAACATTCCCCAGAACGCGCGTCCGCAGGACCGGGACATCACAGACCAGCTCTACGGTGGGGACCAAGATTTGCGGATCCGGCAGGAGATCCTACTCGGCATTGGCGGCTATCGAGCTTTAGAGGCATTGGGATTGGAGCCGCTGGTCTATCATATGAATGAAGGGCACTCAGCCTTCTTGGCCTTGGAGCACATCCGCCAGCTCATGGTGAACCAAGGGCTCTCTTTTGCTGACGCGAAGGAAGCGGCCGGGGCAGGCTGCGTCTTTACAACTCACACGCCCGTCCCCGCCGGGCACGACCGCTTCCCAGCCCACCTGATGCAGCACTACTTCAATGACTATGCGACGC
>SLDA01000442.1 GCA_007125545.1 Thermoflexales bacterium
ACGGCCAGGTTGCGGAGTTCGGCGAGCGCCTCGCGCTGGCGGCGGACCCCGGCTCGCGCTTTGCCCACCTCCTACAAACCGGCCTGGAAGAGGTGCTCGTATGAATGCCTGGAAAACGATCCCCAAGGTTATCCGCCATTGGCCCCTCTTCTACGTCCTCTCACTGATCGGCTGGACCTCGATCCGGTTTGCGGTGCTGCTGCCGGGCCCGGTCATCCAGCGGATAATGGACAATCTCTCGGGCCAGGCACAAGCCGGCGCCAACCTATGGACCCTGTTGGCCCTGCTCGTGGGAATCGCGCTGGGACGGGTCGCCCTATTGGTCGGAGCTCAGCAGGCCTGGTGGCCCTTCTACGTCGAGACCCAGAATTACCTGCAGATGAACCTGCTCTCCCATATCCTGAACCGCCCGGGAGCCCAGGCGCTCCCCGGCAATCCCGGCGAAGCCGTCAGCCGCTTCCGCGGCGACGTCCAACACGTCGCCGAGTTCAGCGCCGACTGGACCGTGGAGGTGATTGGGCGCACCGGGGCCGCCCTGCTGGGACTCGTGATTCTGCTCCAAACCAACGCCCGGCTTACGCTGGGCCTGGTGCTGCCCCTGGCCCTCGTGATTGTCACCACCTTCCTGCTCAGTCGCTCGATGCTGAAAGCCCGCGCCGCGAGCCGGGCTGCCGCCGGACGGGTCACCGCCTTCATCGGTGACAGCTTCGGCGGGGTGTTGGCGCTCAAGGTCAACGGGGCCGAAGGAGCGGCCAAAGCCCGCTTTGACCGGATCAACGAGGCGCGGCGGAAGGCCGCGCTCCGCGACGCCGTTTACTCCGAGCTGCGCTTTACCATCTCGGATAGCACCATCGATCTCTCGCTGGGCCTGATCCTGCTGCTGGGCGCGCAGGCGATGAGCCAGGGCACCTTCACCGTCGGGGACTTCGCCCTCTTTACGGCGTATCTCGGTCCCGTGACCTATGGTATCACGGCGGTCGGAAGTATGACGGCGATGGGCCAGCAGACCAAGGTGTCGCTGCGACGGCTGGAGGCCCTGCTGCAAGGGGCGCCGCCTGAGACCACGCTCTGGGCGCCGCGACCCGTCGTACTCCGGCAAGGGTTGCCCGATCCGCCTCACGTACCGCGCGGCGCCGAACACCGCCTTGACAGGCTCGAAGTCGAGGGGCTGAAGTACAGCTTCCCCGATACCGGGCGCGGCATCTCGGATGTCAGCTTCTCCCTCAACCGGGGCGACTTCACGGTGGTGACCGGGCGTGTGGGCTCGGGCAAGACCACGCTGCTGCGCGTCCTGCTGGGCCTGCTTCCCAGCCAGGCGGGCCAGATCCGCTGGAACGGCGAGCCGGTTGCCGATCCGGGAACCCACTTCATCCCGCCGCGCTGTGCCTATACGGGCCAGGTCCCGCGCCTCTTCAGTGACTCGCTGCGCGACAACATCCTGATGGGGTTGCCGGACGCATCCGCCAACGGCGCCGGAGGCTGCGGCGACATCGATGCCGCGATCCACAAGGCCGTGATGGAGAAAGACCTGGCGGATCTCGAGCTCGGCTATGACACGCTTATTGGGCCGCGTGGCGTGAAACTGTCCGGGGGGCAGGTGCAGCGGGCTGCCGCCGCGCGTATGTTCGCCCGCGACCCGGAGCTTCTCGTCTTCGATGATCTCTCCAGCGCGCTGGATGTCGAGACCGAACAAGCGCTTTGGGAACGCGTCTTCGCGCAGCGTGACGCCACCTGTCTCGTCGTCTCGCACCGCCGCACCGTCCTGCAGCGCGCCGATCACATCATCCTGCTCAAAGATGGCCATATCGAGGGTGAGGGCACCCTCGCAGACCTCCTGGCGACCAGCGAAGAAATGCGTCGCCTCTGGCAAGAGACCGCACACTGACGCCCCCCCGGACCGCGCGTGTTCTGACACGCAACGTCCCGTCCGCAGGTTTCTGGTGGACGCGACGTCCGCGTTCCGTGGCTGCAACTCAGGAGACTCGGCGCGGCTCCCGGCGGAGGGGATTCCTCCAGGCGGCAGCGTCCTGTCACGCTGCCTGTTGCATCGAGAGGATGTCGCGCGGCTTGTCGTTCAGGTATCCTCCGACGACGCGCGGTGCGGCGCGGTCCACCATATCCCAGTTGTTGATCCGCGCGTGCCGGCGTAGGTAGAGGTCGTACAGCGCCTCCCTCTGCTCGTTTGACCGGCGAAAGGGTACAGCCCCGATAGTGCTAAGTGCTGCGGAGTGGGGAGCGTCGCACGCAGGAGTGAGACCGAGGGTCACAAGGATTCGGATTGCTGACAGCAGGCAGCCCGCGGGTTTGCCGCGGGCTGCCGCTATATGTTAGGGCGAGATCCCGGCGCTTACGGCCGTAGTGTCAAGGGCAGCAGAACGCGGGCCTTCACCGTTAGCGTGAAAGACTGTGTCGCATCCGGCAGGATGCCATTGCTCGCGTGAATGGTGAGCCGATAAGTACCGGTGGTGCCGGTCTCGGGAACGCCGTGCAGGATCGCCGTGCCATCCCCCCGGTCCTCGAAGGTGACGCCGGCTGGAAGTTCGCCACTCAAAGTGATCGCGGGGACAGGCACGCCTGTCGCTGTGATGATAACGTCATCTTCCAGACCCACAAAGAAGACGGCGCTAGCCGGGCTGATGATAGCCGGTGTCTGTCCCGACTCGTCTGTGACCGTCAGGACGAAGGCTTGCACCGCATCCGGCGCGATGCCGTTGCCGGCTCTGAAGGTCAGGCTGTAGCTGCCCCCCGCACCCGCCGTAGGCGTGCCGGACAGTGTCGCCGTGCCGTCGCCGTGGTCGTTAAACGCCACGCCGGCCGGCAGCGTGCCACCCTGCGTGAG
>SLDA01000388.1 GCA_007125545.1 Thermoflexales bacterium
GCGACGGCCAACGTCTGGCCGCGCACAATGGAGGTAGGCACGGCATTTACCGACCTGACCGGATAAGGAAGACAGGCATTGACCCCATGCGCGAGGGAGAGGGGCGTTGCACCGGATGCGGACCAATCGACATGCTTGGCACGCCAGAGGGGCACATCGTAACGGGCCAGCTCCTCGAGGGAAATGCGATCACCCGCACTTCCGGAGAAGATCGCGCGTGCCGCGGGAGTGGAGGCGCGCAGCTCGTAACCTGTGACCAGAAACTCGGGTTGCAGCAGCTCCTCGGCCGCGCTCACGTGATCCACCGGGAGTTGGTGCAGCGTGTTCCAACACTGATTCCATGCGCCGGGCGGGGTCGGGTGGCGCGATTCCTGAGCCAGTACGCCTCCTCTAATCGCCCAGGTGAAGAGCAGCGCAAGACCCAGGCCAATAGAGAGGCGGCGCATACGACGCATCGCTACCTCACCCGGGACGCAACCGCGGCGTTAGCGAAAAGTTGCATCGGAGCCATGATACCTAGACCACCCTTCGTGCTCGTAGACACTTCTGATCCTGTGTGTGCCCGTAGAGCGCGCCCGCCGCCGTGAGAGCCAACGTCGCCGCGGGGAATAGAATTAAATACCCCACCATCAGCATGCCAATAAAACCGAGCACGAGTCCGGAGATCAGCCCGTAGCGGAGCCAACGCCTGACGAAGTAGCGTGGCGGCGCAAGCCGGTGTTCCGCCGCAAAATGCTGCCCGATTTCGTCCAACTGTCCCGTCTGATACTGTCGCTGTGCCTTGGAACCGGGAAGCTCCTGAAGCTCCTCTTCCAGCCGCTGCAGGGTATGCTGATAGGCCTTGCACGTCTCACAGCTATCGGAAAACTCGCGCACGCGATTGGCCACCCTGAGCAGGTAATCCACGCCAAACTTCTTCCATTGCTCATCAGTAAAGCTATCACGTCGTGTGTCAAGAGCTTGCTCGAGCTTCCGGTACCAGATCTCATCCTTGTACATAGTCCGTCCTGTTCACCCCTTGCAGTCCTTACCTACACCCAGCGATCGCAGCGTGTTCTGAGTACCTGATTTTACCTTGGTCAAGGCCAGAAATCAAACTTTCCTGGAAGATAAGCTGCTACCCTCCAACCGGACCACCGGATCTATGTGACCTAACCCAGATCCAACCCGTTCCACCGCCGCGCCGGCCCGGAGCACGCTATAGTTAAGGAGGCGGGACGCCGGATACTGTCGTTCTGCCTGTGAGCCAGGAGCCCGCTCAGGAAGTGGGCGATGTATGACCGGCGCTGTAGATGGAATGGATGGCTCAGCGCCCCGAAGAAAAGGAGAACCATGAAGCTATTACGAAGGAGTTTAGCGTACAGCCTGCTGGTATTGATCCTCGTATTGGGCGTGGCATGCGCCGAGGCGGACGGACCTGCAGGGACGCCACAAGCGGTCGACACCCCATCACCTGAGGAGATCGAGCCTATCCCACCCGGCGAGGTCGAGCCAACCGCAACGCCGACACCCGAGCCGGATGATCCGGCGGAAACCCCCGCCGTGACACCGGAACCGGATGAGGTGGATACAGAGACGGGCGAGGAAGTAGAGACGCCGCCGGAGCCTTTCGTTCCTCTCATTGGCATAGAGCCCGTGGTCACGAATCTGACCGCCCCGCTCATCCTTGTCTCTCCCCAAGATGATACGGGTCGTCGCTTCATCGTGGACCAAGTCGGTACGATATGGGTCCTGAACGAGGAAGGAGAGCTTCTGGGTAACCCGTTTCTCGACCTGACCGATAGGATGGTCGATCTCAATCCCGGCTATGACGAGCGAGGCCTGCTCGGGCTTGCCTTCCACCCAGACTACGCCGAGAATGAGCGGCTGTTTGTCTACTACAGTGCCCCATTGCGTGACGGCGGTCCCGGTGGGTGGAACCATACCAGCCACCTGTCGGAGTTCACCGTCCTGGCCGATAACCCCGACCGGGCCGATCCCGACTCGGAACGCATCATTATGGAGATCGACCAGCCGCAGAGCAACCACAACGGCGGACAAATCACATTTGGGCCGGACGGATATCTATACATCGCCCTGGGCGATGGCGGGGGAGCCCATGATATCGGCACGGGTCACACAGACGAGATCGGGAACGGGCAGGATATCACGAATCTTCTCGGCAGCATTCTACGGATCGATGTCGATGGGGACGAGCCGTACGGCATACCCGACGACAACCCCTTTGTGGGCGACGAGGGCCGGGATGAGATCTTCGCCTACGGATTCCGCAACCCCTTCCGTATGAGCTTTGACAGCCAGGGCGATCAGCAGCTCTTCGCGGCTGATGTAGGTCAGGACCTGTGGGAAGAGGTCAACATCGTGGAACTGGGCGGCAACTACGGTTGGCCGATCAAAGAGGGCACGCACTGCTTCAGCGCGGACAGTCCGAGGAACCCACCGGACGAATGCCCCGATACGGGACCGTGGGGTGAGCCGTTGATTGACCCCATCCTGGAGTACCCGAACGCGAACATCGCAGAGGGGTTGGGGCGCGCGGTCATCGGCGGCTACATCTACCGCGGCAGCGATCTCCCGGAGTTCGAGGGACGATATATCTTCGGCGACTGGAGCCGCAGCTTCGGCCAGCCCCTCGGCACACTCTTCGTCGCCACACCACCCGACAATGACAATGAAGAATGGCCGTTCGAGGAGCTTGAAGTTACCGAGCGCGCGGATGGACGGCTCGGAGAGTATGTACTCGGCTTTGGCCGCGACGCGAATGATGAGCTTTACATCCTCACCTCTGAGAGCGGCGGGCCATCAGGTGACACCGGCATGGTCTATAGAATCACGGCA
>SLDA01000279.1 GCA_007125545.1 Thermoflexales bacterium
CCTGGAAGCGGAAAGCGACGAACTGGCCGAAGGCCTCAGACTGCGGCTGGAACGCGCCGTCATCCGGCGCATCACCGGGAAGGAGATGGGCTCCTGGCTCTCGGGCGGGCTGGATTCCAGTGCCATCGTCGCCCTGGCGCGTCCCCACCTCTCAACCCTGCATACCTTCGCCGCCGGACTGGCGGGCGCGCCCGATCTGAAATTCGCACAGGAAGTGGCCGATTACTTCGGCACCGTCCATCACCCGGTCATCGTCACACCCGAGCAGATCGTCGACGCGCTACCGGCGGTCATCTATCACCTGGAGTCCTTCGACGCCTTGCTCGTGCGCTCCTCCATTACCAACTATCTCATGGCGCGCGTGGCCTCCGACTACAGCGGCGCCGTCTTCTCCGGCGAAGGCGCCGACGAACTCTTCGCCGGATACAGCTACCTCCAGCACATACCGGCTGCGGAGATCAAAGGTGAGCTATCGGACATCACCGGGCGACTGCACAACACCGCCCTCCAGCGCGTCGATCGCAGCGCCGCTGCCCACGGCATGGTCACCTACGTTCCCTTCCTCGACCCCGAGGTGGTGGCCTATGCCCAACGCATTCCCGCACACCTCAAGCTGCGGCGCGGGAAAAAGACCGTCGAAAAATGGATCCTGCGGCGCGCGCTGGATGACGCGCTGCCCGCATCGGTTCTCTGGCGGCCCAAGGCCAAATTCTGGCAGGGGACGGGCATGGACGAGCTTCTGGCACGCCACGCCGACCGCCGCATCACCGATGCCGACTTCCGCCGCGAGCGCCGGCTGCCCAACGGCTGGACGCTCAACAGCAAAGAGGAGCTGCTCTACTACCGCCACTTCAAAGCGCACTTCGGCGAGCTCGCCAACCTGGACTGGATGGGCCGCACCAAAGGCGCGCCCACGGCCTGAGCCCTGGAACCGGAGCCGGGCACGTCGAACGCACACAATGCGAAGCCGGACCGCCCCGAGCTCACGCCGGCTCCGGGCACACGAACCGGAGGCCGGGCCGCGCGGGTTGCCCACCGGGGTAGTCCGGGTAGAATCGTGAATAGACGGCCCGAGCGCGTACCTTAAGGAGGCACCGGTGGCACACTTGCCTATCAAGCGGATGACCCTGTACAAGCACGGCGTGGGCTTCTTCGAGCGCCGCGCCGAGCTGTCGGCGGAGCGAGTCGAGCTCTCCTTTCGCGTCGATGACATGAACGACATCCTCAAAAGCCTGACCGCCATCGACCGGGGTGGGGGACAGGTGCTCGGCATCGACTACGCCACGCCCCAGAGCCAGGATGAGCGGCTGGCCGGCTGCTCCATCCGCCTCGACGACACCCGCAGCCTCCAGGACCTCCTCGTCAGCCTGCGCGGACGACGTGTCACCCTCCACCTCGACCAGGGCGAGAGCGCGACCGGGACCCTCGTCGGTCTCGACACGCCGCCCGAGCGCGAGCCGCTGGCGACGGCCCTCGTCTCGCTGCTGCGCGAGGACACCAACCGGGTCGATACCGCCGCCCTCGGGCGCGTGCAGGGCGTAAACATCCTCGACGAACAGGGCGCCGGCGACCTGCGCTTCTTCCTGCAGACCTCCCTGAGTCAGGAGTCCTATCGCAGCGTCACCATCCGGCTCACGCCGGGCGACCACGACCTCGCGGTCAGCTACATTGCGCCCGCACCCACCTGGCGCGTGAGCTATCGCCTCGTGACCGAGCCGGATGAGAGCGGACCGGCCTCCGGTGAGGCCCTGCTGCAGGGCTGGGGCATCTTCGACAACCGGCTGGAAGAGGATCTCGAGGGCATCGAGCTCTCACTCGTCGCGGGTATGCCGATCTCCTTCATCTACGACCTCTACACCCCTTTCACGCCCGAACGCCCGGTCGTCGAGGAAGAGGCGCGTGTTGCTGCCGCCCCCGTCCAATTTGCCGCGATGCGGCCCGCTGACGAGACGCCGGAGGTGCTCCCCGCCGCGTCTGCCGACCAGGTCATGAGCGCCGCGATGGGCGGCCCGATGGCCCGGCGCGTGCCCGCCCGAATGGACATGGCCGCCGTCGAGGACGCTGCTGCCGTCGCGACCTCCGGCGAGGCCCTGGGCGAGCTCTTTCAGTACACCATCGCGACCCCCGTGACCGTCGGGCGGGGCCAGTCAGCGATGGTGCCCATCGTACAGGCCAGGATGCACTACAGCAAGGACCTGCTCTACAACGGGCGCAAGCTGCCCGCCCATCCCGTAGCCACTCTGAGACTCAGGAACGAGACCGGCCTCACGTTGGAGCGGGGACCCGTCACCGTCATCGAGCGTGGCGCGTACGTCGGCGAGGCGTTGCTGCCCTTCACCGTGGTCGACAGCGAGATCGTCGTTCCCTATGCCGTCGAGTTGGGCGTCAAAGTCAGCGAAAAGGACGGGACGGCGCGCGAGACGCGTGGCCTGGAGATCGAGGGCGCCTACCTCCAATTCGAGGAATGGGAGATTCGTTGGCGCGAGTACCGTGTCGAGAACGACACCGCCAATCCCCTCACCCTCCTGATCGAACACCCCCGGCTCACGCCCTACGAGCTTTTCGACACGCCCGCACCCGACGAAAAGACCGGCGACCACCTCCGGTTCGAGATCGAAGTCGGGCCTCGCGGCGAGCAAACGCTGGCGGTCCGCCAGCGGCGGCTTAGAGTCCGGCGTGAGGAACTCCGGCGGCAGTCCTATGCCGGGCTGCAGCGCTACCTGCGCCAGGGGCTGCTCGAGCAGAGCGAACTCGATCACTTGGCGCGGCTTCTCCAACTCTGGGAGACCATCGCCACCCACGAGCGCCGGCTAGGCGAGCTACAGAA
>SLDA01000191.1 GCA_007125545.1 Thermoflexales bacterium
AGCAGGAGCGTGAGGACCATCGCAGGTACCCGCAGCGTGATCGGAGCGTGGTCCAGAAAGGGGCGCGCGCGCTCGACGAAGCAGCTGACGAAGGTGAGATAGTCTGTCTCCCATCCGGGTAGCTCGTCCACGGGAAGCTCCGGATGCCCAATATAGAAGGGAAGGGCCTCCCAGATGTTGACCAGCAGTGGTTGTCCGCGCTGCGGTACCGTCCACAGAGCTCTGCGGGCGAGATAGGCGTAGCCTCCCGCCAAGTGCGAGGGCTCGTCGATGGTGAGGGAGAGCGCTGGACTGGCGTGCAACATAAGCCAAAACTGGGCCAATATGAGGGACAGGATGACAGCGCGAACTAGGAATCGATTAGGCTGCATGGGCCCATTCTACCGCTCCACGGCAATATCCTCAAGCTCTTTTGTCTTGGTCTCATAGGGCTTAACGGTCGTAAGGATGGCGATGGGCGTTAGCACGATGCCCGCTGCTGCTACCCAGAACCACTCCATCGTTGGGGAAACCTTAAGCAGCACAGCAGCGAGCACGGGACCGAGGACGTAGGAGATGCCCGCCACGGTCGTGCTCCATCCTATGCAGGCGCCGCGTCGTTCCTTGGGAAAGACCTCCGGCACGTATACCACGATCAGAGCGGGGCGGCGTTCGATACGATCCATGATCAATCCTTCTGCAACGCCGCCTGCCATAGCCGCGATGAGGGTCAACAGGAGAACGATGGACCACTCACCAGTCATAACGTCTGCGAGAATCGGGTCGCCGGCTAACTGACCTCCCAGGCGAAGATATGGGCGTCTGCCGCACCCCAGGTCGCCTCGGGAACGAGGCGGAGGGCACGCGTCGTGACATCGATGTCGAATCGGACCAGGCGCTGATAGTTATTGTCCTCCCGGGCTATAGTGCTCCACATCCCGTCCTCGTCAAGCGATTCGATGCGGAAAGCACGTACCAGGGTCTCCGGCGGGCCGACGGGCTCCATATCCAGCGGGTAGGCGGCGACGCTATTGTGCCCGCTGCGGTTCAGGTCGCTATCGAAGACGAAGCGCAGACGCGTCACGCGGTGGGCCTCCTCAAACTCAAGCTGCACCCAGGCGCCCGGACTGCCGGTCCATCCGTTGTCGGCGCCGTTGATAGGCCGATCGAGTCCATTACGCAGCGGCTCCGGATCGCCCTCCGAGGCTGTGAGCTGTGCCTTTTGCGTCAGCGGCGGAATGGTCCGGGTCTGCCACGGCAGATAGCAGTCATCGTCCATCAGGGTTGCCTGCAGCTCGGCGACTTGGTGCTCGTAGACATCGCGAGGCAGCGCGTGCTCCCGGGTAGCGAGAGCAGCTGCTGTTCCAGCTGCCTGTCCCACCAGGGCGCACGTTGCCATCACGCGGGTTGCGCTCATCGCGGCGTGCGTCACACTAATATTGCGTCCTGCGCAGAAGAGATTGGCGACGCTACGCGAGTAGAGGGCGCGGTAGGGGATGCCGAAGGGGGAGGGGGCGGGATGAAAAATGGTCGGCTCACCGGGAAAATCGAATCCGGCAGGATGGTGGTCGTCCATCGTCCAGCCGCCATAGGCCACCAGATCCTCGAAGCGGCCCTCGGCGCGCACGTCATTCTGAGTCATGATCACATCGCCCTCGTAGCGGCGGCTCTCTCTTTTGCCGGGGAGGAAGCCGACCCAATCGAGTACCCAGTTGTCGACGCGGTGCGCGTTGTGGGCGCACCGGTTCTTGACGTGATCCCAGACGCCGAAGGCCACCTTCAACAGCTCGTCCCTGATCATCTCGGTATCGTAGATGGAGTCTTGCTCTCCTCCCAGCTCGATCCACCAGAAATTGGTAGTGAGGATATCGTGGCCCCGGTGAGGCAGATCGTCGCAACTTTCATACACATAGGCCCACGTGGGCGCGATGAAGGCTTGGGGGCGGGTGGTCTCGCGCGCCTGGATCAGGCAGCTCATTCCCATCGTCTTCTTGTCCCCCACTTCGGGCTCAATGTCCTCATCGAACTCGGCACGAGCCTCACGCCCCACCCGCACCGCAGCGCCCGACAGCGGCGCCAAGATGCTGTCCCCAGAACAGTCCGCGAAGAGCGAGGCTTCCACCGTGTGCCATGTCTGGGTGGTCAGTTGCCAGCCCTTGACCGAGGTGATGCGATCGCCGTCCATAGTCAAGCTGTTGCAGGTGCAGTTCAGCAACAGGGTGATGTTGGGCTCAAAACGCACCTTCTCATACAGCACGCTGTCCCAGAGCGAGTAGTTACGAAGAGGATTTCGATACCGGTTCTCGAGTTCGATCTCTTCGATGATGCCGGTCTCGCGGTTGTCCTCACCGTGTGCCCCACATATCCACATCCGGACCTCCGACGATGCGTTGCCACCGAGCACTGGACGGTCTTGCATTAAGGCGACCTTGACGCCATGGCGGGCCGCGGCGATCGCGGCGCACATACCTGCCAGACCTCCTCCGACGACACAGAAATCAACGTGGTGTGCGAGCTCTTTCATTCCATTCTCTCCCAGGACTATAGTCGTTGACAAAGGTCACGTCACCAGCATAGGGGATGTCGCCCATACTTCAACCCCCTTCGATAAAGCGGTTTTGGGTGGTCTTCGCTGTCTAGAGTGACTGAACCTTAACCCCCTCCCACGCCAGCCGCTCTTCCCGCGCCGGGTCTAGCTCGACCCGGCAACGGTCATCGAAGATCATCGTCGCTCGTTCCTCGAGCGTGTAGGCGGGCCAAGCGGGCAGTCCTCTGTGGTTCGGGTTGCCGTGACGTGCGAACGCGAGCCAAGCCTCGCTCATCTGGTCGGCGAGGGGAT
>SLDA01000451.1 GCA_007125545.1 Thermoflexales bacterium
ACAAACGATGTATGGCGCCGGTGCGCGGAATCGAACGGTGACTGGCGCACCAAACGGTGTACACCGCGTTCCGATCTAAGGTAGCCATACGTGTATGCGCCATCAATGCTCATAGTGACGCTCTTGATCCCGGCTCCCTCACCTTCCATAGAGTCGAGGATCTCTGTTTTGTACCCGCGTTCCTCCGCCCAACGTAGGAACATTCTGAGCACCATGCTGGCCCAGTCTTGGGAGTCCGTCCCGCCGGCTCCTGCGTGAATGGCGGCAATGGCGCCTCCTCGATCGTAGGTGCCGGAGAGCATCAGTCGGAATTCAGCCTGCTCCATCTCAGCTCTAAGCCGGTCGGCTTCCTTCTCGAGTTCGTCGGCAAGCTCTCCATCAGCCATAGATTCCAGTTCTTGGGCGTCGAGGATCTCCTGCCTTAGCTTGCTCCAGTACTCTACATCCTCGCGGAGTGAGGAAAGCCGCTGCATAAGGTGACGCGCTGCATCCGGGTTGTTCCACAGGTCGGGCGCTGTTGCACGCTTCTCTAGCTCTTCGACTTCCTTGATTCGTGTAGGTAAGTCAAAGACGCCTCCAGATGGCTTCCATATGGGCAGCCAAATTTTCGAAGCGGTTCGATAATTCGCTCATAAATGGGTTAACTCCTCTTTTTATTCGTTATCTGCCACGATCACTGAAGCTAAGTGGTTCCTAAAAGGCCATCGACAAAGCCATTTGGATCGAAAGGGGCAAAGTCGTCTATTTGTTCGCCTGTGCCCACGAAGCGGACGGGCAGTTCAAGCTGGTGCCCAATTGATAGAACCATGCCGCCTTTTGCACTGCCGTCGAGTTTGGCAAGGATGATACCACTAACCTTAACTGCCTGAAAGAATTGCTGTGCTTGCATCAAGCCGTTTTGGCCTGTCGAGGCATCCAACACCAACAAGGTCTCGTGAGGCGACCAAGCCACGCGCTTCGCAATCACCCGCTGGATCTTTTCCAGCTCGGCCATCAGATTGTGTTGCGTGTGCAAACGGCCCGCTGTATCAACGATCAAAACATCCGCTCTGCGGGATTGTGCATACTTTATGGCATCGAAAGCGACTGCGCTCGGATCGCCCCCTTCCGGGCCTGTAACGACCGGAACCCCAGCACGGGTGCCCCATACCTTTAGCTGATCCATCGCCGCAGCGCGGAAAGTGTCAGCTGCTGCCAGTACTACCTTTTGGTTCTCAGACTTTAGGCGTGCGGCCAGCTTGCCAATACTGGTCGTCTTCCCAGAACCGTTGACACCTACGACAAGAATGACCGCCAACGGCCAATCCAGGTTCAGCGGGCCGGGTTCGGGAAGCAGAGCGCGGATTTCGTCGCGCATAATGCGCTGGAGCCGATCTTTCTGGTAGATACCCTCCTCCTCAACCTTCTCTCGCAGCCCTTCGACCAAGGCCAGTGTTGTTTCGACTCCCACATCTCCCTGGATCAGCAGGGCCTCTATATCTTCCCATGTTTCCGGTTCGATTTCGCCCGCGCCGAGTATGTTAACGATCTGTCCAAAGACAGTATCACGCGTTTTGCGCAGACTTTCGAAGATGCTTTTCATGAAGCGATTGCCCCCCTTGACGGGGGGATCATAGATCCCCTCGTGGCGTACAAGACACTGAATGGATTATAGCCCAGCGGGCATGAGCGTCAAGGCATGGTTTCGACGCATAGATTGACGACTACCTGACTCATTGCAGGCATGCCTGAGGGGTATCGGAAAGTCCATGTGAGGATTATGCCGTTTGCACTACTTTTTTAGGTATGATACAATGTCCTAAACCCAATTCAAAAGTGGCAGCTTTTGGAGCGGGAGCAATCTCAAGTATTCCTGTTGCATTTCCCGAGTTCTGCCTCGCACGGCTTATTTAATTGTAGCTTTTGTTAAAAATCGGTTATAATAGAAGAAGCCGTGCATTTGCCATCCGGCCCAAGACGCAGGATGCGGCACCATATTCCATCATGAGCAGTGATTCAATCGTGACCCCCGAAGGAGGCTTTGATGCGCGGGAATAGAAGACTGGTTACCGTCGCGCTGTTGCTGATCGTGCTGACTGCCCTCGCTGGTGCAGCATACGTCTACCTCACCATGATGGTGCCCGTAACGGCCACAGAGCCTGCGGATGATCAGATGGTTCCAGAGGCAGAGCCTGTTATGACCACCGATGTCGTCGTGGCTATTCAGACGATCCCCAGCGGTCATCAGATTAAGTTAGGAGAGAATGCCGTCGCTCTCCAGCCCTGGCCCAATGAGAGTCTGCCTCCGGAGGGCACCTACTACACGGACCTGGCAGAGCTGGACGGGCAGTTCACACGCACTGAGATTCCCCGCGGTATGTATGTTCTGGCTGACATGATAGGGCGGGCCGGCGGTATGATGAACGTCTCTGGCTCAGCCGCCGCGCTTTTTGAACCTGAAGATCGTGTCGCCTATGCCCTTCCATTTGATACACAGGGCGCCATCGGGTGGGCCGTGAAACCCGGGGATCGTGTGGATGTGCTGGCCGCACTCAAAACCGAACCCATCTATAATGACTTCCTTGAGAAGGGTGTGAAGCAGTTCAGCTATCTGCTGAGCGGTGAGGAAGGTGAAGTCGCGCAGAGCAGTCCCTTTGGAAGTTTTGAGCTTCTTCCAAATGGCCAGTGGGCAGCGATCTTTCCTGTTGAAGCCCAACCGGCAATCAAGCCTGCACTTATGGTCCAGATGACGGTGCAGGATGCGATTGTCTGGCATGTAGGGAATTGGAATGATACGTCTCCTGTCAGTGCCGCACCCGCTTCCGGCACCGGCATTGAGGAGCTACAGGCGGCGCCGACCCCGATAGTTGGCGAGACCCACCGGGATGTGGAGTTGGTAACACTGCTGGTGACGCGTCAGGACGCGCTGATCTTGAAGTATCTTCATGAGATGGGCGCCGACCTTGACTTGGCGCTGCGGCCCAAGGGCATGACCGGGGGTATCATTCCCACGCAGCCGGTTTGGTTCCGCTATATTTTGGACAAGTACGATCTCCCGGATACGATGCCGGATGATCGGGTGGGACCTGTCCAGATCCGCACGCCGCTTGAGGTGCTGCCGGAGCCGCTTCCCGATCTTGAGCAGTAGCTGCAAAGTGAGGCGTATATATGCCTGATCGAATTCGGGTAATGATTGTCGATGATATCGCGGAGACCCGAGAGCAGTTACGGAAACTGCTCTCGTTCGATCCCGATGTCGAGGTAGTGGCAATGGTCTCCACCGGAGAAGACGCGGTCAGGGTGGTGGCAGCGGACAACCCGGACGTCGTTCTGATGGACGTCAATCTGCCCGGTATGGATGGTATTGCTGCTACCTCCAAGATCATTGAGATCCGGCCCACTGTTCAGGTCATTATGCTCTCCGTGCAAGGTGAGACCGATTACCTGCGGCGTGCGATGATGGCCGGCGCGCGCGATTATCTGACGAAGCCGCCCGGCGCAGATGAGTTGATGGACGCTATCCATCGCGCGCATAAGCTTCGGCAACAGATGGGGCCCGGCATGGTGAGATCGCAGCCGGGTGGATCGGGCGACCTCCCGCCAGAACAGCGTTCAAAAGGGGCCCTTCAGGCTAAAGTTGTCACAGTCTTCAGCCCTAAGGGCGGTACCGGGTGTACGACACTAGCCGTCAACTTGGCAATTGCCCTCCAAGGCCTCTTGGGCACGGAAAGGCGCGTCTGTCTGATCGACGGCAATCTTCAGTTCGGGGACGTCTCCATATTTATGAAACTCCAGGCCTCACTGACCATGATTGATCTTGCCCCCCACGCGCATGACTTGGATCCGGATCTCCTTAATACAGTACTGGTTACACATGAATCGGGACTTAAGGTCCTGGTCGCTCCACCGACTCCGGAGGACGCAGAGGTGCTTCGCGAGGAGGGCGTGGAGGAGAATGGGGCTAACACGCGCTTTCGGGCAATCCTGGAGTTCATGGAGCCGCTCTTTGACTACATCATCGTCGATACCGCACATCAGGTAGATGATATGCTCTTGGCGCTGATGGATAAGAGTGATCTACTGATGGTGGTGACACGCCCGGTCATACCTGAGATCCGGGGCGCTAGGATCTTTGTGGAGCTGCTTCACAAGCTTAGCTATGATCTCAACAAGGTCGGGTTAGTAATAAACTGTGCCGATAACAAGCGAATGGGTATTCAACCTGAGGCGATCGAAAAAGCGATGATGCCCGCATTGATCCACTTGCCTTTCGATGAACGAACGGCGTTGCGGGCAGCTAACTTGGGCGAGCCTGTGATGCCGCGATCCTCGCGAACGCCTCTGGGACAAGGTTTTACGGCGTTTGCTGAGAAGGTGCATGCGCGCGTTCACAAACCCGTCGAAGAAGAGATGCCGGAGCCTGAACCGCAGCGGCGCGCAGGTCTTGGTCGCTTACTGTAGCTCGGAATTATGAGGTGACATATGTCTCTATTGCGGCGTATTGAGAAAAAACCAAGCGACTCGACCGACGCTCGGGATCGAGATAAACCCTCTGCACCACGTGGGACTGGCCCGGCCGACGCTAACGTGCAGCGGCGCGCTGTTCCTCAGGCGCGGGACGCTTATATGGACCTCAAGAATCGGGTTCAGAACCGGCTTATCGCCGAGCTCGATCCTGCGATGGATGTTACTCGGACGGGAGAGGTACGCCACACAATCAAGGAAATGTACGAGGCTCTTCTCCAGGAGGAGAGCATTATCCTTGGTCGTCGAGAGAAAGACACGCTGTTCGAGGTCATTGTGGCCGAGATTCTCGGTCTGGGGCCGTTAGAACCGCTGCTTGCGGATGATACAATCAGCGAAATCATGGTCAACGGCCCCAAGAAAGTGTTTGTCGAGCGTCTGGGAAAGATTCAGCGGGTCAATGTCAGTTTTGAGTCGAACGAGCACTTGATGCGCATCATCGAACGGATTGTTGCCCCACTCGGACGGCGGATCGATGAGAGCAGCCCCACAGTGGACGCCCGCTTGAAGGACGGATCACGAGTTAACGCCGTGATTCCCCCGATTTCGCTACAGGGACCCATTCTCACTATCCGCAAGTTCTTCAAGAAACCATTGACCGTCGAAGATCTCATTCGGTTCGGCACGGTCACAGAAGAATCTTTGGAGTTCCTGAGGGCTGGAGTTGTCGCCGCAATCAATATCGTGGTTTCCGGTGGCACCGGTACCGGCAAGACGACCTTCCTTAACATTCTCTCTAGCTTTATCCCGGCTGAAGATCGCATCATCACAATCGAAAACGCCGCAGAACTCCAGTTGCGTCAGGAGCATGTAGTGACACTGGAATCACGGCCCCCCAATGTGGAAGGTAAGGGTGAGATTGCAATTCGCGATCTAGTCATCAACTCCCTGCGAATGCGGCCGGACCGCATCGTGGTGGGTGAGTGCCGGGGTGGTGAGGCGCTGGATATGCTTCAGGCGATGAACACGGGTCACGAGGGAAGTATGACGACCTTGCACGCGAACAACTCTCGCGAAGCGCTCTCACGCCTTGAGACGATGGTATTGATGGCAGGTATGGAGCTTCCCCATCGCGCGATCCGAGAGCAGGTATCTGCTGCCATCGATATGATCGTGCAACTCGAACGCCTTCGTGATGGGTCGCGGCGCGTCACGTCGATCACCGAGGTACAGGGTATGGAGGGCGATGTCATCACCATGGCCGAGATTTTCAAGTTCGACCAAACCGGGTTTGAGAACGGGAAGGTTATTGGCAAGTTGCGTCCTACCGGGATTCGCCCGAAGTTTATGGATCGCATTGAGCAAGCGGGCATCCACCTGCCGCCCTCAATCTTCGGCGTTGCCCAGCGTATGCGCTACTGAGATGAGCTTGAGCTAATTCTTCGGGTAGCCAAAGGCTGTCCGGAACGGAAGGAGTGCATCCACTATGGAGATTTTGTATGTGATGGGTGGGCTGGTCCTTCTCGGGGTGGTCTTACTGTTAGTCGGGCTATCCGGGTCGCCGACCGGCGACGCTCTGGTAGAAGAGCGCCTGGGTCCTCGAGAGCGAAAAACCAAGAAAGTGTCTCAACCGGGACATCTGCAGCGACGTGAAGGCGCAGTCAGTACGGCTCTCGGCCGTGCGGTCGAGGGGCGGAGTTTCGCGCAGAATCTGGCTACGCTCCTGGCTCAGGCAAATCTCAAGTGGACGGTCGGTGAGTTTCTTGTGTTCACAATGCTTATCTCGTTCGGCCTGGGCGTGGTATTCTACTTGATGCAGCGTCACGTACTGATTCCGGTTGGCGTTATTGGTGGATTCTTTCTTCCGCGGATTTATGCAGGATCAGTCAAGAGCAAGCGTCTCAAGGCCTTTAACGATCAGCTAGGCGATGCACTCAATCTTATGGTCAACTCCCTCCGCGCCGGATACAGCACGATGCAGGCTCTTGAGGTCATCTCGAACGAAATGCCGGCCCCGATAAGTGAGGAGTTTGGCCGAGTCGTGCTGGAATTGCAGCTCGGCGTCAGCTTCGATGTCGGAATGGCAAACCTCTTGCGGCGTATGCCTAGCGCAGATATGGACCTCATCATCACGGCTATGAGTGTGCAGCGCGAGGTGGGTGGCAATCTGGCCGAAGTTCTCGACGCTATCAGCTTTACGATTCGTGAGCGCGTCCGGATCAAGGGCGAGATTCAGGTCTTGACCGCCCAGGGTCGCATCACGGGATACATTATCTCATTCCTTCCCTTCGCGCTTGGCGGCGTGATCTATCTCGTCAACCCGGGTTTTATGAACTCCATGTTCAACCATATGTGCGGGTGGGTGATGATGGGGATCTCGGTAGTGCTGATTGTGATTGGTTTCCTCACGGTTAACAAGATCGTGAGCATTGAGGTGTGAGGAGGCATAGATGGAGCCGTTCATAATCGTCGCCGCATTGGTGATTGTCGGTGTCACTTTGAGTGTGATGGTGTTGCGCGGTGGGAGCTCCTCCCAGAGTATCGAAGAGCGCCTCAGTGAACTGGCTGCGCTCGGGCAGTCGGTTACCCTGGAAGAGATCGAGCTCTCCCAGCCTTTCAGTCAGCGTGTGCTGGTGCCGATGGTCAATGCTCTAGGGCAGGTGGCACAGCGGTTCACGCCACAGCAGACCCTTGAGGCGACGCGGCATAAGCTGGAGCTAGCCGGTATCGCCCATCAGGTCAAGCCGGTCCAGTTCCTGGCATATCGCACAGGCGGTGCCCTGGTGCTGGGAGTCATGTCGCTACTGGTGGCTTTCACTCTTCCATTCCCCTTTATTCAGCAGCTGTTGATTGTCTTGGTCGCCTTTATGCTGGGCTTCCTTCTGCCGGGTGTCTGGCTTGGCACCAAAATCAGCAAGCGTCAGGAAGAAGTAAGTAAATCCATGCCTGATGCCCTCGACCTGCTGACCATTTGCGTGGAAGCCGGGTTGGGCTTCGATGCCGCGATGCAGAAAGTTGCCGAGAAGTGGGACAACGAGCTTAGCCGCGCCTTCAGCCGTACGGTGCAGGAAATGCAGCTTGGCATGTTGCGGCGCGAAGCGCTGCGTAGTATGGCCACCAGTCTCGATGTGGCAGATATGACCAGTTTTACGGCGGCGATCATCCAGGCAGATCAACTTGGTGTCAGCATGGCGAAGGTGATGCGGATTCAATCGGACACCATGCGTATGAAGCGCCGGCAACGGGCTGAGGAAAAGGCGCGACAAGCTCCCGTCAAGATGATGTTTCCGTTGGTCTTCTTTATTTTCCCCACGATCCTCATTGTGCTCCTGGGTCCGGCAGTCATCCAAGTTATGGAGTCCGGCGCTTTCGGCCTATAGTTCGGCTGCGGTTGCTTTATTTGGGGTGGTATGAAGCTGATCTACATTAAGCATGTCTATCGCCTGGCTTTAGACCTCGTTCTCCCGCCACTATGTGTGGTGTGTGGCAGAGTCAACACCTGGCTTTGCCTGCCCTGTGCAGAAGAGATCCCCCTCGCGCATCACCCCATTTGCCCACGTTGTGGAGACAGTTGGGCGGATGAGGGGGTCTGCGATCGCTGTCGCCGGACCCCACTCTGCGTCGTCCCCATCCGTTCCGCTTTCGTCTTCAAGGACGCGGTCCGGGATGCGATTCATGCGCTCAAGTACCGCAACGGGCGTGAAGTAGCGGAGCCTATGGCTTGGCGGATGGCACAGGCCTGGTATCAGCAGCAACTCCACGGTGATGTGCTGGTTCCTGTTCCCCTTTTTCTGGACCGCGAGGCAGAACGCGGCTATAATCAGGCTACCTTATTGGCACGGGCCCTGGCACCCCAGATTGGGGTACCGGTCGAGGCGGGACTCGTCTTTCGGGTGCGGCCGACGCGCTCGCAGGCGCGGCTTGGCGTTGCTGAACGGTGGGTCAATGTCAAGGGTGCTTTTGCTTGCTCTGAGGTGGTGGACCTTTCCGGTGTCCGCGTTATGCTCATAGATGACGTAGCGACAACCGGCGCTACCTTGGATGCTTGTGCTGTGGCGTTGCTGACCCGGGGCGCAAGGTCGGTGAGTGCTTTCACCTTGGCACACGCTGCCTAGCCCCATCTATTCTAAAGGAGGCTGAGGTATGGAAATGCTACAGATCTACACGCGTAATCTGGAGTTAACCGATCGTCTGCGGGACTACGTGGAGGACAAAGTCTCGAAGCTCCAGCGATATCTTCCCAATCTCGATAGTATTCGGGTGGATCTTTCGGAAAGCAATGCCAGAGACAGTTCGCGGCGTATGGTTGCCCAAATCACAATTTACGTCCCCAAGGCGATTCTCCGGGCCGAAGAGCGGACAGGCGACATTTTCTCGGCAGTGGATCTGGTGATTGACAAGATGTCCCGGCGGGTTGAGCGTTACAAGGGCCGCAAGCGAGTAGCCCGTCGTACGCCGACCGCCGAACTTGCTGCTTCCCCTGCAATGACAGGTGTCGACGTGGTGGAAGAGGATCTCTTGCCTGCGATCGTACGAGTCAAGGAGTTTGAAGTCAGTTCGGTCTTGGCCGACGAAGCTATTGAGCAGATGGAGCTGTTGGGACATCACTTCTTCGTCTATGTGGATGCCGCCGATGGTCGGCTAAGTGTGGTGTACCGGCGCGAGGATGGCGATTACGGTGTTCTGAAGCCGATCTACTAGCCGGACCGAAAAGCCTAAGCGATCGAGGCGTACCTTCAGGTACGCCTCGATTTACATAGCCTGCGAACTTACGCTTGCGGTCGACCGGACCCTTCCGGTACGTTTACCCTGCCTCTACTGAAACGACCTCTTCAACCGGTTCTACGATTAGGGCTTCCTTCAGAACTTCATCCATCGTTTCGACGAAGACGAGACTTACCTGCTTGCGGATCTCCTTCGGAATGTCCGGCAGATCCTTGCGATTTCGTGCTGGCAAGAGAACCTTGTTGACCCCGGCACGATGCGCCGCAAGCAGCTTCTCTTTCAGCCCTCCGACCGCTAACACTCGGCCTCGCAGTGTGATCTCCCCCGTCATCGCAACGTCCCGGCGGATGGGATAGCCGGAGAAAGCTGAAAAGAGCGCCGTTGCGATCGTGATGCCCCCGGAAGGCCCGTCCTTGGGAATACCCCCTTCGGGGAAGTGGACGTGGGTATCCATCTTGTCGAACATCTCCAGCTCAATGTCCCATGCCTCCGCACGCGAGCGTAAGTAAGTGAGCGCGGCTTGGGCCGATTCTTGCATCACATCGCCAAGCTGCCCGGTCAGCGTTATGCCGCCCTTCCCAGGCATCAGGGCCACCTCGACCGGCAATAGGTCGCCACCGTTGGCGGTCCATGCCAGGCCCATGGCCACGCCGACCGTATTCTCAAGCTCCAGGTGTTCTTCATCAAATTGCGGTGGGCCGAGATAACGCTCAATGGTAGTGGGGGTGATAGTGCGGATAGCACGCTTCCCCTCTGCAAGTCGCCGCGTGGCCTTACGACAGATGCTGCCGATCTCCCGTTCCAGGTTCCGAACGCCTGCCTCGTATGTGTATTCACGGATCAGTTTTCGGAGCGCGCGCGGCGGGAATCTGGGAGGGAACTCGCGTAGACCGTTCTTCTCGATCTGTCGTGGAACGAGAAAGCGTTGAGCGATTTCGGCCTTTTCCAGCTCAGTGTAGCCGGGGAACTCGATGACCTCCATTCGGTCTTCCAAGGCAGCTGGGACGGTGTAAAGGATATTCGCGGTCGCGATGAACAGGACTTTGGAGAGATCGTACGACAGTTCCATATAGTGATCGGAGAAAGCGTAGTTCTGCTCGGGGTCGAGTACCTCTAACAGCGCTGACGAAGGATCTCCCCGGAAATCCAAACCGATTTTGTCTACTTCATCCAACATAAAGACAGGATTAACGGTGCCGGCGCGACGCATCGTCTGGATGATTCTTCCTGGCAGCGCCCCAATGTACGTGCGCCGGTGCCCACGTATCTCAGCCTCATCTCGGACGCCACCGAGCGAGACGCGCACGAACTTCCGCCCGAGCGCTTCTGCAATGGAGCGTCCCAGGGAGGTCTTGCCGGTTCCTGGTGGACCCACGAAGCAGAGGATCGTGCTCTGCTGGTCTTGGGGCGCCATCTTGCGGACGGCAATATATTCGAGAATGCGCTGCTTAGCCTTGGGGAGCCCATAGTGTTGAGACTCAAGAACCTGCTCGGCATGAGCTATGTCAAGATGATCTTCGGTCTCTTCTGACCACGGTAGGGCGAGAAGCCAATCCAGGTAGTTGCGTAGAATGCCGACCTCGGGAGCCATAGCAGGCATCA
>SLDA01000149.1 GCA_007125545.1 Thermoflexales bacterium
CCGGTGCCGTGCGTCGCGTACTGCTCGATCAGCTCGGGGCGCTTGCGGAACCACCAGTTGTACTCGGAGTTGTGACCGCTCGACTCGGTGATGTAATAGTCGAGGTGCAGGAAGAGCTCATTGCGGACCTGTTCCTCGTTGTAGATGTCCTCGTTCTCTTCGACGGCGGTGCGGATCAGCGGATAGGCGTCCTCACCCTTCCACTTATAGTCGAGGTACCAGGCCATATGGTTGATACCCGCACACGTGTAGGTGATCTCGTCCATCGGGGCCCCAATCCAGTGCGCGAGCATCTGCGCCGTCCCCTGGACGCTATGGCAGAGGCCCGTAAGCTGGATGAAGGACTCACGCTGCATCGCCCGGCAGAGCATCGCCATCGGGTTGGTGTAGTTGAGCATGGTCGCGCCAGGGCAGTGCTGCTCCATGTCTTTGACGATAGAGAGCATGACCGGAATGGTGCGCAGCGCGCGGAAAATGCCCGCGGGCCCGCGCGTGTCGCCAACATTGATATCGACTCCGTACTTCTTGGGAATGAGGATATCGTGCTGCCACACGTCTACCCCGCCTGCGAGGATCGTGCAGAGCACGGCATCGGCGCCGTTGAGCGCCTCAACACGATCGAGGGTCGCCTCCACCTTGGCGGGATACTCGCCCTCATCCACGATGCGCTGTACGGCGCGCCGCGAGTACTCGAGCCGGTCAGCGTCGATGTCCATCAAGGCGATGGTGGCGTCCTCCAGCAGGGGGAAGGTCAACACGTCCCGCACGAGGTTGCGGGTGAAGCCGAAGCTTCCGGCACCGATAAATGCGATTTTAGTCATAGGACCTCCGGGAATTCGCTGCTAATTTACGGTTCTCAGTTGCGTCGGGCTAACTGCCCAGGGCTGATGGCCAGTTACTCTCTCAAGTGTACGCTGCTGATGGAAGGATGCAAGTCGGCGCGGGCGGTCACGGATTGAGGAGCTTATGTGCAACCAACTGCGGTGTCGGGGCGTAATACTAAGGAATTCATGCTAACCGGTCTGCAGCCCTTGCTGCACGCCGTGTACCGGCTGCGCTATTCACTCAGAAGTTAACACAGGAGAAGATCGATGGACCTTGGTAGAGCCTTCGCGTTTGTATTCGATGACCCGGATTGGCTGCGCAAAGTAGGACTCAATGCGCTGATCGCCCTTATTCCCATCATTGGTCCCCTCTATCTGCTGGGTTGGGGATTGGAGGTCGCCAAGCGGGTCGCTGCCCGTGGGCTGGAGCCTCTCCCAGACATCGACTTTGGCACGTATCTGGTTCACGGCTTCCGGGCCTTCGTCGTCAGCCTCGTTTACACTGCGCCACTATGGATTTCCAACATTGTCGCCGCCATCCTCTTCTCTGCAGTAAGAGAGGTGGGTCAGGGCCCCACCAACGCGCTCTTGGGAATTGGCACAGCGTGTGGCGGGCTGCTGGTTCTCATCTTCCTCATGCTGCTGGCGCTCGTACTGCCCGCGGCCATGACACGAAGCGCCGTCTTCGGCTCGATCGAGGCGGGACTCCACTTCAGAGCTGTCTGGGGAATGGTGCGAGCCGCGCCAGGCGCCTACATCGTGGCATTTATCGCCAGCCTGCTGACGGGCTTTGCTGCCGCTTTCCTGGGCGGTCTCGCCTGCGGCATCGGTATCATCTTCACGATGGCGTACTACCAGGTGATCAGCGGTCACCTGTACGGGCAGGCGTACCTCGCCGGCGCTCCCGGCTCACTGTAGCCGTCACACTCGCGCATCGGGGGATGATTCCGGACTATAGCGCAGCTATGTCAAAAACCGACGGCTTCATCCCCCGGCGCTACTCGGAACTCAGGCGGATCGGCGACTAACCAAAGCCGAGATCTCAGCCTTTGCGAATCGGTTGTCGAAGGATCGTCTTCAGCTTCTCGGGTGCCACCCGCCGGGGATCGTTGAGGTAGATCTCATGGTGCCTTCCGTTCTCCACGTAGCCATTGTCTGGTAGCCACTGATCATGTAAACGCGCCAGCGTCGGGCCCTCCGCATCGTAGGATCCGAGATGCATAATCTGCACGGCCAGGCCCTCGTGATAGCTTCCCAGCCTGATCTTCGAGAGACCCGGCGGATCCTTTTTGGCTGCGACCTCCGCCATAGCCCGCTCATACATCCCGGGGCTCACCCACTCCGGCACCATCGTCATCATCGTCCAATACCAGCTATCCTTATCCCGCGCCTCCGTAAAGGTCGCGATATCCTCTGCCCACCATATTCCTTCGAGGGGCGGCACGACATAGTCGCGACCGAGCTCTTTTTTGCTCATAAACTTCACACCGTAGGCCACGGCATATAGGGCCTCAACAGCCTCTTGATATGCCGGCACCATGTTGGGATCGCCGTGACCGTCGATCATCAGAAAGTTCATAGGCGGCACCTCAACCGTCTCGAACTCCTTGGTCGACGGTTGGTACAACTGCTTCCATTGCTTCTTGAAGTCAACCTTAGACATGATCTCCTCCATCGACCTCAACGAGATGCCTTGTACCCGGATAACCGTGTCCCCGCATTATCCGGAAAGCCACGAACTCTCAAGGCCTACGCCTAACTCCCCAGTTCTACGACCCGCCGCCGATAGTAGAGATAATCCTCATAGGGCACCTCCTCGGGCACGCCGTGGTCGCAGGTGGGGATGTAGCCGCCGCGCTCGCGCATCGGGGGGACGATACGTTCCAGCATCGCGTCTATGGCGGCGCGGCCCTGCGCGAGCACGCGTTTGTCGATGCCGCCAAAGATCGCCAGGTCCGGGTACTCTCGGGCGGTGCGCAGCACGTCGCAGCC
>SLDA01000301.1 GCA_007125545.1 Thermoflexales bacterium
GGTGGAGGTCGAACGGGAGGTCGAGGTTATCGTCGAAGTAGAGGTGCCGGAGGGACGCAATGAGCCGCCAATGCTGCAGGCGCTCGTCGCCGCCGGGACGCTGCCTCCGGTCGAGCAACGCCTGCCCATGAACCCGTTGGTCGTGGGTGGGCGGGACGAGATCGGCGTTTACGGTGGCGAGGTTCGCCAGATCCACTTCGACACCGTCTGGTCTGTCAGCACCTATGACTGGTACGCCGACCGGATGCTTCATTACTCGGAAGTGGACTTGCGCACACTCGTTCCCAGCATACTCGAGAGTTGGGAAGCTTCAGACGACGGCACCACCTTTACGATGCATCTCCGTAGAGGAATGAAGTGGTCGGATGGAGCTCCGGTGACCACTGAAGACGTCGACTTCTGGTGGAATAGCTGGGCCACGGTTGAGGGCGTAGGATGGGTGAGTGAAGCGTTCGCCGGCATCCAGAACCAGCGGTGCGAGATTGAGATCATCGACGACTTCAGCTTCCGCGCCACCTTTGACTATCCCTTCGGTATCTTTCCCCACGTGCTAACCCGCACAGGAGGCGGCGGTGGGGTGGATGGGCCCATCATGGCCAAACATTTCTTACAGGACTACCACATTGACTACGCCGGCGAAGCCGCCATGGAAACCATGATGAATGAGCTAGGCCTGGAGACGTGGCAAAATGTACTCAACCGCTTTGCTGCATGGGGTCTCAACGTCTGGCAATATCCGGAGTATGCCCAGGGTTTCCCGACGCTCTCAGGTTGGATACCGGTAGCTTATCCGGCAGAGGGGTTGATCCTCTTCGAGCGCAACCCCTACTACTGGAAGGTGGATGTAGTGGGCAACCAGTTGCCCTACATCGACACGCTGCGCCTTGACTATGTGGCCAGCCCCGAGGCTATGACCCTCAAGATGATCGGAGGCGAGCTCGACTGGCTGGGTATGCACGAGGTGACGATCGCCAGTTACCCGCTCTACAAAGAGAATGAGAGTCAGGGAGGTTATGTGGTTGGCGACTACCTTTCGTCTATGGTCGACCGTTACATCCTCTATCCACGCCACAACCTTCCCAGTGATCCGGTGCTACAAGAGATCGTTCAACATCCTAACTGGGTCAAGGCGCTCTCGGTCGCGATCGACCGCGAGGAGATTAACGAGAGCCTTTTCTACGGTATGGCCCGTATGGGACAGTTCGCCCCGATGCCAAACTCCAAGTACTACAAGGAGGCCCACGGCACGGCGTGGGCTCAATACGACCCTGCGCTGGCAAATCAGTTGCTGGACGAGATGGGGTTGGACAGGCGGGATGCAGGCGGATACCGGCTGCGGCCTGATGGCCAGCGTCTTGGCTACCACATCGAGCACGCCGGCATCCGTGTCGGTGCCTCGGTTCACGAATTCACCGAGATGGTGACCACCTACTGGCGCGAGATCGGGATCGAAGCGACGACCAAGGAAATAGCGACGTCGCTGTACAATCAGAGAATGCAGGCCGACGAGATTCACGTCGGTGTCTGGCACAGCCACGGCTGCACCGACATGCTTGTCCATATCGACATTATCCGCTTCGTCACGGGTAATGCCTCCCAGGGTGGCGCATCGGCAGCGTGGCACCAATGGTACAGCGCAACTGACAAGGAAGCTGAGGGCATCGTGGAGCCACCGGAGCAAATCAAGCAGCTGTACGCCTGGATCGACGAGATGCGATCGGTGGTGAGCGACGCCGAGCGTGTCGCGCTGGGGCAGAGGGTTTTCGATGCTCTCGCCGAAACGCCATTGGCCATCGGCATCGTGCTCGAATGCCCGCATCCCCTGCTTATGAACAAAAACCTGCGAAACATGCCGCGGCCCAAGGTGCCCATAGGTTGGGACAGCTACGGTATCAACACCTTCCATCCCGCGGCCTTCTACTACGAGGGCGGCGAGAGGGCGTAGTCAGAAGGTCGACGTCCAAGCCCTTGCAGGCGGGCGTAATAGTCCATACGATCCCCGCACCTTAGGTTCTCGTCCCAAGCTACTGGGGCAAGGACCTAAGGTGCTTCTTATTGAGCGCCCACAGCGCTCCCAAGCTGGCGTCTAGTAGAGGCAGGGTTATACTGTGTGCAGGATTAGGGGACGATCCTCAGCCAGCAGTTCAGCCATCTTTTCGGGTCCTACGCGCAGTCTTACAATACCGCCTACGAGCGCTCCGGCAGCGTCTGTGGGAACCCGTTCGGGAGGGAAAAACGGCCTGTGCCCTATCGCTTCGCGACCGAAAGCCAAGACTATACAGACTATGCCAGCGGCGCCGTCTTCTACAACGTGCCTGGGCATCCGGCCTTTCCTGTCAGGCTCACCAGCGAGATATTCCAGCGCTGCCAAAGCGTGCGCATCGCCTCCGGAGCGACCGGGCGTGCGGTCGTCTACGATCCCGTCTGCGGCGCCGCCTATCATCTCAGCACCCTCGGCTATCTGCATCCCCACGACATCGCCGAAATCATCGCCTCTGACATCGACGCCGAGATCCTGGCTACCGCCGAGCGCAACCTGAGTCTCCTGACCCTGCCTGGTCTCGACCGGCGCATCGACGCGATCGCGGAGATGCTCGCGCGGCACGGCAAAGCTTCGCACGCCGCCGCCTTAGAGAGCGCCCAACGATTCAGGCAGCGCCTGCTAGCGCTGGGACCCGAGCACGGGATCCCTACACGCGTCTTTCAGGCCGACGCCACAGACGCCGCGGCCCTACGCGAGGGACTGCGGGATACAAAAGTGGATATGGTCATCGCCGACATTCCCTACGGGCAGCACGCGGTCTGGAGATCGGGCA
>SLDA01000171.1 GCA_007125545.1 Thermoflexales bacterium
ATTGTCCGGGCGCAGCTCCACTCGTACGCTTCGTTCATACATACCTGGGGGAGGGTAAAAGCCCGGCTGTCCCGGCCCTCCGAGCTCGGAGGGCAACACGGGCAGGGACTGCGCCACACGGCGCCGCCAGCCTCTCAGTAGAGGCCCATCGGGCATCACGGTCGGCTGCGGTAGGCGATCGACCACGTCGCCGACCAGCAGGAGGCTAACCAATGCGACCAGCAGTAGGACCAGCCCAAACCAGGATTTTCTGTTTATGGGTTTCTTTTCAATCATTGCCGTCTATCTCAAGATCCGCGCCTGGTCTCACCGAACGAGCAGCACATAGAGCGGCGCGGCATTGTCGGGTATGGAAGTGCCGTCACGATCGCGAAGCGGCAGTCGCTCGCCTGTCAGTTCATCGTACATTCCCACAACCAACCGGTAGTCGCCACGCGGTAGCTCCTGGTCGAGTGGAATGAGGTGCACGTCACGAATGTAGTCACCCGGCTGCCATTCCGTGGTGGGAAAGGTCCAATTCACCGGAATAACATCCGATTGTGCGACCAGGGATTGCGCGGACATAGGCTCGGTACGCTCAAAGAGGTGAACGAAGACCTTCAAGTTACGCTCCACGTGGCGCTCAGCATGCCAGTAGAGGGCTATTCGCAAGGGAACCCCTGGTGCGAGCCGCTGTGGCGCGTCGTAACCCACGAGCGCAAGCGCGTCCTCGACCGCGATCTCCAGTGGGAAGTCGGGCTCCGGTGGCACGCGGGAGACATCCGGCGGCGAGAAGAGAGTCGCAACCAACAGTGGATCACCGAAAGGCGCGCGGTTGGGCCGTAGGAAGGCCAACTCCAACTCGTACTCGCCCGCCGGTAGCTCCGCAGGCGGCACGACTACGTACCGCTCCGACATCGGCGCGTCGAGAGGCCATGCATCCGTAGGCGCGCCACCCGGTTGTAAGCGTACGTCTTGCGCCCAGAGATGGCCTGAAGCCGACTCTCGCAATCGCCAGATAGCGGTGAGGGGTTCGCTTAAATTGCCTGCTAGCGTCAGGTTAACGTAGACCGGCTCGCCGGGCGCCAAGCGGTGGCTGCTAAGCGACACCGACGGTACGATCATCGATCCGGCGACTTCATCATAGAGGGTCTGCTCCAGGAGTATCGTTTCACCTGATTCATAAGGGGAGAGTCGGGTGCGATAGAGAGTGAGCGGGGAGCCCGGATGATCCACCGCCGCCACACTGGTGACCTGCCGGTAGTGCTCCTGAAACCATGGCGAGGCTTGAACGCCCTCCCAAGCCACGCTGCGCGATGCGACGCAATAGTCAGGCCGATCTTCTTGAAGGCTTTTTAGCAACGCAAAGGTATCGCCGTTGGCTGGGAGTGTGACCAGCGGCTGGCCCGTCAGTCGTGTCCAGACGTCGCGCTGCTGCACCCCCACCGACTCACTGGGTAAGGCGTGCGACTCTAGCCACGCAGCCAGTTCGCGGTACGCGTTGAGGCGAGGACGTGGTACCGTGGCGCAGGCTGCTAGTGCCAGCAAGCAGAGGAGCCCACACAGAGCCCGCGCGCGGCTTGCTTTCGCCTTCATGTTCAGTCCCGCCACTTCTCGTATAGGGCGTCCACATCTACCTCTGCTCCCCAGATCCGGTAGCCGTCGAGATCAATCGTGCTGCCGGTCTGCACCAGCACGTGCCTCTCAGCAGGCGTGTTACCAAAGTCCATTCCATCAACGACCATAGTCGCGGGGCCGTAGGCCGGTTTTTTAGTGTAAACAGCCAGCGCCGCGATCTGGATGTTGTTTGCGTCAACCCGCGAAGCCGTCAGCTGAGAGCCATCCTTGCTTGCGAGCGCGTAATCCGCTGTATCTACAAAGACGCCTTCCGCTGTGGCATGGCTGGCCTCACCAATGGAGAGAGCCTTGTCACCCAGATTGTAGAAGCGTACATCCCGCACCGTCAGGAGGGATCCGCTCACATCGATACCGTCGTCGGCGATATTCCGGAAGATGGAGCGCTCAACTGTCCCTTCGACGAAGTCGCCATCGAAGGCGTCGGACGCTGTGTCGGCGAACTCGGTGTCAGCAATGTGGAACGTTGTCCGAACGATATTCAGTGCGTCCTCCGCGCGCGACCCCAGGAAACGCGCGTGACTGATATGCACTGGGCTTCGGTAAAAAGTAACCGCCCCGGTGAGTATCCATCCGTCCAACTCGATCGTGTCGGTGTCCGCGACGGTGACATACTGCCAGAAGGAGGGTTCGCTCGCGTCTAAGACGACAACTCCGCGCCAGACCTCACCCTCAGGCTGCAGGATCACGGGCGCTTCTGCGGTTCCCTGGAAGCGCAACGGTCCACTGCTGAGGAGGAAGTCCTCGGCGCCAAAGCTCAGTGTTGTTCCTGGGCCTAGCCACAGCCCGTAGCCGGCTGGCAATACCAGGGTGCCGCTTACGGTCCAGCTCCCCTCCGGGATAGTCAGCCAGCCCGCTTCGGCTGTCGTTTGCAGGTAGGGGTGCCGGTCAAGCGCCTCCTCAAGTGTGGGTGCAGCAGGACGGGGCCCAGCTGTGAGGGGCAGGGCATAGGCCGACATCACGGTCTGCGTCAGCGTTTGCGTGAGCCCCCAAACACGCGTGAGCAGATGTATCTCCGCTTCAGTAGTGGCTGTTAGGGGTGTGGTGAGACGTACATAGGGCATCGCCGCAGCATCAGGTGCGAGCGCCCTCAGTACCACCGGCTCCGGCGCATCGGGTAGGGGCGGGACCGTGTGGGGCAGCGAGGTCGGATCCAACCAGGCTGGCGACGCTGGTGTGTCGACACCGTCGATGCGCAAGCCGACAATCTCAACAGGTAGGTCCATAAGATTGCCCAACTCCAGCACCACTGTGTCGCTGGGAAGAGAAGTCGCGCTTATGTCATCGGGGCGCAGGCGGTACGCGTAAGTGGTCTGGATGGGAGATAGGCGTTGGCGATTGAGCTCCTGCCGGCGACGCAACAGGTCCCAGGGTGGCGCCAATACCTCGGCGCCAAACTCCGGCTCCATGGCTGCACGCAGCCGCACAGAATCCGCCTCCAGACGTTCTTCCAGCGCTTCCACGTAACCGGGCTGGCTCACTTCCCATAGGGCGCGTGCATACGCTGCCTGCAGGTAGGGGTCGTCGGTGAATAGCTCAGGTGACAGCCCTATCTCCTCGAAGTCAAGTTCAGGTGAAAAGGGGTCAGAGTCAAATGCGATGGGTTCCAGCCGCGTCGTCAACGGGTCGTAGTAGTATCGCATATTGTGCCACGCGAGTCCATGCGGCGCACTCCACAGGTCCGAGAGGGCGAAGAACTTACCGGTCCGCTCGAGCTCAAAGACCTCCGGCGCGGGGAGTGCGCCGGTGACAAAGCCGCGCAAGAGACCGACCGCTGTATCGCGTTGCGCCGAGAGTGTGGGCGAACGATCGACACGTCCCGAGCTAAATTCGTCAATAATGTAGAATCTCTCTATGCCCGGGGGGACCGTGTGATGCTCATAGAATGCCCAAGCACGCCAGAGCAGATCCTCCTCGTAGCGGATGATAACACCTTCGCGGCGCTCCTGAAATTCCAGCAACTCCTTGGCAAATGCTTCCTCGAGTGCGTAGATGCCCTTGTATTCACCATTGACGACTACGTGCAGGAAATCGTAATGCACACCCAAAATATCCTCATCGCGCACGTTCTTCATGAAATAGTACTCGTTCAAATAGACACGTGCGGAGGGATCGTGGATTGAGAAAACACGCATACCATGGAGGTAACCGTCGTCGCGGAGCTGAATGCGGAAGGACCATTTGTCGAAGGCAATGTGATCCGCCCAGTCGCCTTTGAGACGCAGACGCACTCTGAAGGTCTGTTCACCCAAGCGCATTGTAGCCGGCACGAAGTCGTCGGAGCTTGTCAACAGAATCCATCTCTCCAGGGCCTCTGCGCGTTTGGCCTCAAGTTCGGCAAAGTCCTTCGGTGCGATGTCAATATAGAGAGTTTCAAGCGGATCGCCCAGTTCCAACGTCGTTGGTGTAGGTGTGGCCTGCGGCGGGGGCGCCGGCGTGAAGGGTACGGGCGTGATCGGAGCCAACTCACCGACCATTGCGGCTGTCCCGGCCCACCAGACTGCCGTCAGTAACCACACTGTCCCGGCTAGGAGGAGGCCCAGGGTCAGCACCAGGGGCCAGCGGATCTGCGACATGCGTGACGACTTCCGAGCAGCCGGTGGGGCCTGATCCTCCGTCTCGCGGTTGATCTTCACACGTTCACCTCCAAACAAATGCTCACAAGTTAGCCGAGTACGCCTTCCAGATCGGTGGAAGTCAGCATTCCGCGCAGGTACTTGGAGAACCGATCTACGCGCGCCGGCAATGTCATCAGGACTTGCGACAGACGGCGCGCGGTGTCATCATCCACCGGTCCTTTCAACTCGAGCACCATCTGCTCCTGCTGCAAAGACAACCGGTGTAGATTCGGCGCCATCGAGAACCGCTGATCGTAAGCGCGGAGTTGTGTATCCAGCGTGACCCGCAAGACACCATCAGGGCTCTCGTAGTAAGCGCGACGATAGCTATTGATCAGGGCGGGTGCGCCGCGGGAGTCTAGCCAGAGCTTCGCACGCGGCTCCAAGCCCGCTCGGAGTTCGTCTAGCAGTGTGGGCCAGGAGGACTCGGTCAGCTCCAGGGCGCCGGCGAAAAAGACGATCTCCTTCCAGCCGGCCACGCCACTCTTGCATTTGAGTTCTAGTTGGGCGCCTGAGATACGTGTCAGATCAGGACCGTACCAACGCAGCCGCAGCTTCTCGCGCCGCCCGACGCCGCTTAGATTGGCGTTAAGATCGTGCAAGTCAGGCGAATCGAAATAGACGTTGTTCACCTGCCGGGACGGATAGCTCACTCGCCACTGGGCCGCCTGTAACCGTACCCAGGCTTCCAATTGAGGGCACTCTGCGAGTTCACAGGGGATCTTATACTCGTATCGGGGCGTCACGGGGCTGCCTCAGGATCCGGTGCGAGCTCCACTATTGGCACCCGCAGTTCCGGTGTCGGTGCATTCCACAGCCGGCAAACAACGTAGAGCGCATCGCCCCGCACGCTGGTTAGATTCCGGGGCAGACGTAGACGCACAGCAATCGGCAGCGAACCCCGGGCCGCCCGTAACACCAGCGTGTCTCCATCCTCCACGATGCCGGCACGATCCTCTGGGAAGACCCATGCCGGATCGAGCGCATGCATTGCCGCGCCACCGGCGTCAAGGCCCATAACCATCACCGGGAAATTCTGGAGATTGGTCAGGTGCAGGACGAAGCCCTCGCGATCTGCTTCCAACGCGGTCTCCAACGTCTTTGCCGGTGCCAATCGCGCCCGCATAGAGCGCTGATGAGTTTCCAGTAGAGACCAGGGGGTGGTGGACGTGCTGGCTCCCAGGATGAGCCACTGCTGCTCGAGTGCGGCACCTCTGTCACGGCGCAGTTGCTCCAAGTATGCCGGACTGGAAAAGGCAGCGAGCGCGCGCGCGTAGGCCGATTGTACGGCGGGATCATCGAGGAAAGCCTCGGGGAGTGGAATCGGATCCGTACGGGGCTGTCCCATACCAACCGGAGAAAGTTTCTGCGTTGTAGGATCGTAGTGCCAGCGCAGCGACAGCCAATCGGGTGCGGGCGCGCCGGTCCATAGCGCTGTCAGCGCGAGGAACCGGCCCAAGTCTTCGGCCTCGGAGACCTCGGATAGCGTGGCTGCTCCGACGTGCACAGCGCGTAGTTGCGCGGCAGCCGCTCTTGTGGCTGGAGACAGGACGATCGTGGGGTTGTCCGCTGCGGTCGCCAAGGCGTAACGAAAACCGCCCTCGAAGGGGATTTCGCCGGCGGCGAAAGCTTCCCAGGCGGCCCTGGCATCGAAGCCTACGAGCATATCGTCCGCTGCCGGTGTTTCCAGCATATATATGCCCTGGTCGCTGCCGTTGAACCGCAGGCGTACAGACGTCTGTGTTGCGGCGCTAAACCCCTCGCTCCGCAACGACTCGAGGTAGCCCCATTGCTGCCATGCAAACTCTGCCCGCGTCTCGTCAACCGGTGTCAAACGCATCCAGGCAGAATCGTCTTTCCGGCGGAGTTCAATCGGCCATGTCTCGCCCTGGAGCCGTGTCGCAGGTCCACCTGGGAGACGTACCTCGACCGTTTGATGCTCCCCCGAGCCAAAAACCACCGTCGCTGCCACTGCTTCGGCTTCAGCTGGAACGTGAACGCCCAATTGTAGTGCTCGTTCACGCAGGGTAAGCAACCGCTGGTAATCGGCAAAGCGCATATCCATAGTGACGACAGGTAGGCCCGTGCGCGCACGCCAAGTTGCCACGACTGCCCGTGGCGACTGCACAAACACGGGTCCCCATCGCAGCACCGCTGCATGCCACCCCTGCTGATGGGCGAGGAAGCCCAGAGCAAAGGCCGCGATCAGTGAGAAAGCCAGGGGTAGAAGGGTGGTGCCGGTTCGAGGCGACGAGGAGTTTGATGGGGATCCCGTTCCACGTCGGGAGCGCGATATCCTCAATTAGCCTCCAAGCAGTTGCTCTTGCTGAATGAAGCTGATCTCGCGAATCGGGAAATTGAGCTTCAGATCGTCCACCAAGTCGTTGAGCGTCTGCGCGTCACCACAGGAGATGAAGTAGGTAAGCTGTAGGATGCCATCGCGGGTATCCAGGCGGCGAAAATCAAGGGTGGGAACGTGCGTCAGGAGACGTGCGTTGACCTGTTGAAAGAGCGCGTTCTGCTCGGCTCCGTCATCCAGCGCAACGTTGAGATAGAGATTGTTCGTCGGGGATCTGCGCGTCAGAAGTAGACGAACAGCCATATATCCCAGTATCAGCAGCACCCCCACCACCGTGGGCCATCGCTGATCCGCTCCCACGCCCAGGCCAATCGTGATGGCGATAAAGAGAAACATCAACTCCTCCGGCTCCTTAACCGCTGTGCGGAAGCGAACAATCGAGAGCGCGCCCACCAGGCCTAGTGAAAGGGCAAGTGAGGATTTGACGATGGTGATGACCAGCGACGTCGTCAGCGTCAGGACAGGCAGAAGTAAGGCAAACTTGCGCCGGTTCGAGAGCGATTGTGCATAGTGCTCGTAGTACCAGGCTACAGCCAACGATAGCGTCAGCCCGATGAGCAAGTTCAGGACTAACGTTGCTAACGATGCCGAAGGCAGCGTGCCGAAATCTATCATAATTGGTAACCTCGCTTGTGAGTATGACCCAGAACCGTACGTGCCGACCGGACAGAAGTCACGGGGCATTGTAACATACCTTCATCCCTTTTCCAAGCCTTTGCTTTGTAGTAGCGTTTGCGTTTCGCGCGAGGCGCCATGAGTTTTCTCAACGCGGGTGTGGTCCCATGGGTAGAAGGCCACGAAGGAACACCTGATGTGCAAAGAGTAAAACCGAGAGTTTCAACCGTCGGCGGATAAAAGCTAAGGCGTAGTGGGTTGCTCTTCGCGCCGGACCCACAGCCGGAGTAGGCCTCGCCGGGGTGCGAACAACAGCGTCACCAGGAAGATGGCCGTTGCAACCAGCACGATTGCGGCACCGGAGGCCACGCTCGCGTAGTAGGAAAGGTAGAGACCTATGATGCCTGAAAGTGCGCCAATGAACGCCCCCAATAGCATCATCGTCGCCATTCGCTGGGTGAGCAGGTAAGCGGTGGCCGCGGGCGTGATTAACATAGCCACCATCAGGGCGACACCGACGGTCTGAAGTGAGACCACAATCGTCAGGGCGATGAGCACGAGCAGTAAATAACGCAAGAATTCGGCGGGGACTCGTAGTGTTGCCGCAAGGACAGGATCGAACGAGAGTAATAGGAATTCCTTATAGAGTCCAAACACCACGAGCAATACCAGGGCTCCGAAGACTGCGGTAAGCGTAAGGTCAGCCCACGAGACACCCAGTACATTTCCGAAGAGGAAATGGGACAAATCGACTGCGTAGCCCCGCATCGTCGAGATGATGGCTATACCCAGGGCGAACATCCCCGAGAAGATGATGCCGATGGCGGTATCCTCCTTAACCTGGGCGCCCTTTCCTACTGCCCCAATTCCCAGTGCGGTCAGGATTCCCGCGCCCAAAGCCCACCAAAAGATTGGACCGCGAGCACCTCCGCTTACGAGATAACCCACGGCAACGCCTGGGAGGATCGCGTGCGCTAACGCGTCACCGAGGAAAGCCATGCCACGCAGCACCATATACGTGCCAACGGTAGCACAGACGATGCCCACCATAAGGGCGGCGAGCAAACCCCGAATCATAAATGGATACCTCAGGGGTGCGAGTATCCATTCTATCACCACATCCATCAGTGGCCGCCTCCACAGCACGTGTCTTGAAGTACGAAAATGCCGTCCTCTGTCTCGACCAGCCGCAGATGGCCACCATAGGCTTCTGTCAAATTGTCTGCCGTGAGCACCTCTTCAGGTTTGCCTATTCCGATCAGCTTGGCCTTCAATAGTATAAGGCGATCAAAATACTCTGAGGCCAGATTCAAGTCGTGAGTGGCAACCATCACTGTTGTTTGCCGGTCTCGCAGTGAGTCGAGAATCTCCAATATCTGTTCTTGAGCAGGCATATCCAATCCGGCCAGGGGTTCGTCCATCAAAATGAGTTCCGCTTCCTGAGCTAGCGCTCGGGCAATGAACATACGTTGCTGCTGACCACCGGAGAGTTCGCTGATTTGCCGCTGGGCCAACCCATCCATCCCGACCACAGCCAGGGCCTGCTGCACCTGCGCCCGATCATCTTTGCTCGGACGGGCCAGAAACCCGATTTTCCCGTAGCGCCCCATCATCACGACGTCGTAGACCGTGACCGGAAAGCCCCAATCCACTTCACTCCGTTGAGGCAGATAAGCGATGCAGATATGCCCCCCGGGCTCATGCCCTGCCACCCGTACCTCGCCGGAGGTAGGGGAAAGCACACCCGCGAGAACTTTGAAGAGCGTGCTTTTCCCTGCACCATTCGGACCCACGACGGCAATGCGCTCCCCAGTGGTCACTGCAAAGGAGACACCGAGCAAGACCAGCGCCCCATTGTAACTGACTGCGAGGTCGTTGGTATAGAGCAGCGGTGTCTCCTCTTGGTGAACCACCGCAGGAACACGGAACAGCCCGCGCTTTCTGCTGATCATCGCCTTATAATAGCCATGAGACGCCAATGGACAAGTCTTCAGAGTTGAAATGCACCTCGCTTCAGCAAGTTTTCATCAACGCAGTCCGTCGACGATGGCATTGACGTTATAGCGCATAAACTGTAGGTAGCTTCCCGCTGGTCCATCTGCATCGCTCAAAGATTCACTATAGATGAAGACCAGATCGATACCCAAGTCAGCGGCAATCTGTTCCGCTACTCGGCTACTCACCTCGTGCCCGACGAAGATCGCCGGCACAGGATATTGGCTGATAGCGTCCTGTAGGGCAGCGAGCTCCTGCGCCGAGGGTTCCGCGACTGAGGTCGTAGCAGGTATCACCGCGCCGATCTGCTCAAAGCCATACTGAGCAGCAAAATAGGTGAGGAAAGCGTGATCGGTTACCAGCAGGCGCTCTTCTTCAGGCACGCTTGCAACCTGATCCTGAATCCAGTCATCGAGAGCTTCCAGTTCTGCTTCATAGGCCTCGGCGTTTGCCTCATAGATCTCTGCATGCTGAGGATCGAGGTCGCTCAATGCATGTTCGATGTTGTGCACCCAGACCAGCACCTGATTGGGATCAAACCACACATGGGGATCGAACTCTCCGTGGTGGTGGTCGTCGTCATGGTGATCGTCGTCAGCGTGATCATCGTTGTGATCATCCAACTCGAAGGGCAGCAACTCGATACCCGCCGAGACCGGCACGACTGGCACGCCTTCGACATTCTCGAGCAAGGTGTCCAGAAATTGCTCGAGGCCTGCCCCGTTGATGAAGATGACATGGGCATCGGCAAGCATCGCTACATCCCGAGGTGTGGGCTCAAATGCATGAGAATCCGCACCTAGGGGAATCAGATGTGTGAGGTCGATGTGGGCACCTCCCACCTGGCTAACGACATCCGCCACGACACTCGTGGTTGCAACTACGCGCAGTCGCTCGCCTTCGCTCAAAGGCACCGCATCTAAGTGAGGTATCACATCCTGGTGCCCGTGGCCATGATTGGTCTCGTGCTCGTGCCCATCCTCGTGGCTATGGTCTGCTTCATCGGCGTGGCCATCCTCGTCGCCATGTCCGTGATCGGCTTCGTGAGCGTCTCCATCCTCGTGTCCATGATCTGCTTCGTCCGCGTGTCCGTTTTCATGGGTGTCCTGTTGACCTTGCGTTGTTTCGTCTCTTGCGATTGCCTGGCATCCTGCAGCGAGAACAGCCACCAATGCCATGAGTGTGAGACCGGTCAGCAATCCCCGTAAAGCCTTCCTCATCATATCCCCCTTTAGTTATTGGTAAGTTTTTTCACTTTTGAGCTCAAAAAACCCTCCGATAGGCGCCTGGCCAGCAGAGGGGCGTTTCCAGCCGAGCTTACAAGCTTTATGAAAAATCTTTTCACTAATATGGCCATTATAGATTCTAGTCGGTGCGTTGTCAAGAAGGACGAACAAGAAACCGGCTATGGCATTGTCTGGCACGCGCCTGTTTGACACCTGTCTGGCAGGCCCATACAATGGGCTTGCGGTATTAAGAAATCGGATGACACAAGCAACAGCTGTGTCTCCCCATCATAAGTCTAGCAGGAGGA
>SLDA01000153.1 GCA_007125545.1 Thermoflexales bacterium
CCACCGGCTGCCGGCTCGTTGCCTCCGGACGTGCTGCGCTGACCTCCATCTTGCTGGGTCTGCGGAAGCGGTCGGAGCGCTCGCGTGTGATCGTGCCTGCTTACGGCTGTCCGACGATCGTGCAGTCCGTTCTCTATGCCGGGCTGACGCCCATTTTCTGTGATGTCGATCCGCGCACCCTGGATCTGGACCGGCGTATGCTCCACAGCTTGCTCGCGGAGGGCGCACCGGTTCAGGACACACTGGCGGTGGTCACCGTTCATCTATATGGCCTAGCGCACGATGTGCAACCGGTGCTGGAGCTGGCTCACGCGCGGGGCGTCTTCGTCATCGAGGATGCCGCACAGGCATTCGGCGCGCGGGTGGGCGGGCGGATGGTCGGGACGTGGGGAGATGCGGGCTTCTACAGCCTGGGACGCGGCAAGTGTTTGCCTGTCGGTCGGGGTGGTGTGATTGTGGCCCAGGGACAGTGTGCCGAAATACTGCAGGACGCGAAGGGGGCCGCGACGCGGTGGGACGTCGCGTCGCTGGCGCGGCTCTTCGGTTACAGCATTGCCACACATCCCCGCGTCTGGTGGCTGCTCGTCCGCACGCCGCTCAACCCAGCGGACGCCGGTATGGATCTCGACAATTTGCCTCCGATCGTGTTGGGGCGCCTATCGGCTGTGGGGGCCGGGGTGGGAGCGTCGATGCTGGGGCGATTTGAGGAAGTTCGACAGGTTCAACGCCGGCACGCTCGACAGCTGACGGCGGCCATGACCGGATTCGAGGGGCTGGCTGTCCCCGAGGTCGCCCCGGATGCGGAGCCTGTCTTCCTACGTTTACCTATTGTGCTGGAGAGCGAGGAGCTGACGGTGGAGCTCTTTGATGCGCTCTCCGCCCGCGGCATTGGCGTCAGCCGTTCGTACCGTCGATCGCTGCCGGATCTATTCGCGCCGGCGTTGGCCACCGATAAGGACGAGTTCCCGGGGGCGCAACGCCTTTCCCGTTGTTTGTTGACGCTTCCGACACACGCATATGTGACGGAAGCGGATATTGCTCGGATCAAGTCTACCGTTCAGGATATTCTGGCTCAGAGAATAGGAGACACGCCATGCCTGTAAAACCACCTGATGAGGAAATGCTCGCGCGGATGCCGATGGCACGCGACGAATACGAGCGGCTGCGACCGCGCAGCCGGTTGACGCTGCTGAAGCAGAAGTTGCTGAATATGATTGCCCGGATCACGGTCCATCGTGGGCTTCGGATCTGGCTCTACCGGCAGATGGGCGTCAATATCGGCAATGACTGCGTCGTGGAAATGTTCTGCTATCTGGATGACCAGTTTCCCGAGCTGATCTTCTTTGAGGACCACAGCGGCCCCTCTCGTCACGTCATCATCCTCTGTCATGATGATGTGGCTGCCAAGTCTGAGTTGGATGATGCGGAAAAGCCCGGATTCGAGTCACGACATGGGTTTGTCGCTCCGGTGCGACTGGAGCGCTATTCCGGAATTGGCACGGCATCCCTCATCCTGCCCGGCATTACGGTGCACGAAGGGGGCGTGATCGGTGCCGGTGCGGTGGTCACCAAGGATGTGCCCCCGCACACGGTCGTAGTCGGTGTACCTGCCAAGCCCATAAGGAGATTGAGGCCCGAGGTAGCTGTGCAGGCACAGGGAGAGGTCGACGGTGAGCCACGCGTGGCTGTAAGTTAGACCCCTGTTATCTCGTATTTGTTGGTGAATGAAAGGGAGGGCGCAATGCGAAGTAGAATATGGCAGCTCGGTTTCATCGTGGTGGTCGCAGTCCTGCTCGTGATTGCGACCCCGGCTAGAACCACCGTCCCGGCCTTGGGGCAGACGACGTCCGATGTCGCTACCTGTTGGGATAGCGACGGTGGTATCGTTCCTGAGGTTGCCGGTTACGTCGAGGGGATAGGCCGCCAAGGGTTCCCCTATAGACGGTACGACGAGTGCGAGACGGGGCAGTATGAGGGGTATGTGAAGGAGTTCTACTGCAATGGGACGACACCGTGGCCGGTAAGAATAGCGTGCGAGAATGGCTGCTTCGAGGGAGCCTGTCTGACGGAACTGGTCTGCACGGATAACGACGGCGACGGTTTCGCCATCGAGGGGGGCGCCTGCGGCCCCATCGACTGCGACGACAACAACCCCAACGTCTACCCCGGTGCCGTCGAGATCTGCGACAACGGGATCGACGACAACTGCAACGGGTTGATCGACGGTGAAGACCCTGCTTGTCTCGTGTGCACGGACAACGACGGCGACGGCTTCGCGATTGAGGGGGGCGCCTGCGGTCCCATCGACTGCGACGACAACAACCCCAACGTCTACCCCGGTGCCATCGAGATCTGCGATAACGGCATTGACGACAACTGCAACGGGCTGATTGATGACGCAGATCCCGCCTGTCAGAGCCCCAATATCATCATAGTCGGCTGGGACGGCGTCCAACGCGATCATCTACTCAGGTGCTTCAATCGCGAGATTGACGACTGTCCGGATGGGCTGCCCAATCTTGATCAGCTCTCCGGCGGCGTGATCTACAACAACCTTACTTCAAACGGTGAGACGTCCACCAAACCGGGGTGGGCGCAGCTTCTCACGGGCTACCGCGCCGAGGTCACCGGCGTCTTGACCAACGGTCGCTACCAACCGATTCCGGAGGGTTACACACTCTTCGAAAAGGTCCAGAACCACTTCGGGGCGGATAATATCGTGACCATGTTCGTGTCGGGAAAGGGAGAGCACACCGGCGGGGCTTGCATCGGTGAGGAGACAACGAGGAATGGCCAACCGGTGATCGAGAATCAGGGACAGCCCTGGTGCCTTACCCGGCAGCATCTCGATTACTACGAGAATGATCTGCGCCGAAACAATACTGTTGGCGATCGGGCATTGGCGCTTCTTGAGGCACACCAAGATGATCGGTTCCTGGCTCTGTTTCTGTTCCGTGAGCCCGACGTAACCGGCCACGTGGCCGGTGTGCCCTCTCTCGGCTACTCGCGGATGCTTATCGACGTCGATTGGTGGCTAGGGCGCATTATGTCCAAGGTGGATCAACTCGGGATAGCGGGGCATACCGTGATCTACGTCGTCACGGATCACGGCTTCGATGAGGGCTCGACCTATCACCACGCCGCGCACTACGGGTTTATGGCATCGAATGATCCTCTGGTGATGCGCAGCGGGGATCGGATGGACTTTACGCCGACGATCCTTGAGAGGTATGGGATCAGCCGCGGGGCTATCGGCGTAGCGCCGCCGGTGGATGGGTACAGTCTGTACGCGCTGCCACCCTTCCCCTGTGTTGTCCAGGGGGGGACCTTCATCGACTATCCGGGCGCGCCCCAATGCTGTGACGGGTTGACGCGCATCGGATTGGACAGACGAGTCGGCCACTGCATGATCCCTTCAGGTGGCACGGGCGATAACTCCGGTTTCTGCACGTTGTGTGGCAATGGCATTTGTGAGCCACCCGAGAATCCCTGTAACTGCCCGGAGGATTGCCCCTATTATTAGGCGTCAATGGGCGTAGGGTCGGCGAGTCCCTTCCCTGGGGTTTCCCGGCGACGGTCCTCTCACAGGAGAGGCAAGTCGTGCGGGACGGCGGACTCCGGGGATGGGGCTTCGCCGCGGGAAACGGTTGACCGGCGAACCGGGTGCTTCGCCGTGGAGTGATGTGGGAGGATAGTGATGGTCAAAATAATGCGTTGGAGCTTGGGCATCGTGCTGCTTCTGCTGGTGCTAACTGCATCTGTGTCCGCAGAGGTCGATGGCTATGTGCCCACCCCCGGTCTGGAGGTAGGTCTGGCGGATGCGGCTCAAACTTTCGTAGGCGAGGACATCAACGACTGGGCCGGATACTTCGCTTCCCCTGCCGGGGATGTGAACGGCGATGGATTGGGCGATCTCCTCATCGGCGCCCCGCTCGCCGGTAACAAAGTGTGCCCCTATCCCCTGGATCCGAACGACCCGGACGCCGAATGTCCCGGCACCCTCAAGGGAGAGGGGGAAACCTACCTGGTCCTCGGACGTCCCGATGGCGAATGGCCGTCCGGTCCCTTTGATCTGGAAAACGCAGATGCATCGTTCGTGGGCTGCGAGACCAACAGCATGACGGGTCGCCAGATCTACACGGCCGGGGACGTGAACGGGGATGGCTATGACGACTTTCTCATCAGCGGTTGGAAATGCGGCCCCAATTTCACGGGCAAAGTTTATCTTTTCCTGGGCCGCCCCGACATCGATTGGGGTATGAATTTCCCGGTGGAGGAAGCAGATGCATCTTTCATCGGAGAACACGAAAATGACTTCCTCGGCTACTATGTCGCGACAGCCGGTGATGTCAACGGGGACGGCTACGATGACTTTCTCATCACGTCCACGCACAATGACCAAGCAGCACCCGATGCCGGGAAGACCTATCTCATTCTCGGACGACCGGAAGCTGACTGGGGCCATGACTTTCCGATCGCCGAGGCCGATGCCTCGTTCCTGGGCACGGCGGAGGGCGATCGCCTGGGTCGCTCTGCCGTCGGTGTCGGAGATGTGAACGGTGACGGGTACGGAGATTTTCTTATCGCCTCGATTTCCAGCAATACAGGCGGCCTCAACGCCGGTGAGAGCTATCTCTTCCTCGGGCGTCCCGGGGGCGCCGAGGACCTCTGGGGTCGAGACTTCCCCGTCGCCCAAGCCGATGCTACCTTTGTAGGTGAGGCTCCGGGTGATGAGGCCGGACGCCGGGTGGCTTGGGCCGGGGATGTCAATGGCGACGGCCTTGACGACTTCCTGATCGGAGCCGCTCGCAATGACCACGGCGGTACGGATGCCGGCATCGGCTATCTGATCTTGGGGAGGGCAGAAGCTGACTGGGGACGGCAATACCCCCTCGCCAACGCGGATGCCTCCTTCGTCGGGGAGGTGCATCACGATCAAGCCGGTCGCCGCTTGAGTGGGGCGGGCGACGTGAATAACGACGGATATGCCGATTTCATCATTGGCGCGCCCCACAACAGCCGCGGTGGATTCGCAGCCGGGTCGGCTTACGTGATCTTTGGGAGACCGGAAGCGGATTGGGGCCTGCAATTTCCGCTGCGTGAGGCCGATATCATCTACGTCGGCAAACCGGATATAGGAGTGGCGGGCTACGATAGCGGCTGGCTGGGCGACTTCAACGGCGATGGGATCGATGACTACTTTATCGCTGCCTACGGGGGGCGCAACGATGCGCAGACGCCGGGCGAAGTCTACCTTATCCTTGGCGGTACCAAGCCCGTCGTGAAGGGCTACCGATCCGACGTCGAGGCAAGCGGGTTGGCGAGATGGCGCCGATTCACCGGTGCCTTCTGGGATCCCAATGGTTGGGAGGATCTGGTGGAGGTACAGCTCACCTTGGGCCGGACGCCGGAAGACCCGATGGGCCTTGATGTCAGGTATGTGGTGGCCGACAACGCGCTCTACCTGCACAGTGCGGAGCGAGACACCTGGTTGGGACCTTGTGAGGTTGGAGAGGAAGCACGCCTATCGAACGAAGTAGTCGCACTGGATTGCCTGAACACCCACGTCAGGACGCTGGGGAATGGTACCCTTGAAGTGACCTGGCGTGTCACATGGCACCGTTCGGCGCCCATCACAGGGCAACTTGCGATGACGCCGTATCTGAAAGCGACCGACCGGGCCGGTCAGGTGACGGATACGTACGAAGGCCCCGTCTGGACGCTGTCAAACTTGCGGCTTATGTTGCCGTTGGTGACCCGTTAGCATCACCGCACCGGGTGAAAACTAATGACTGAGCCAATGGGGGGGTCCCGCTCGAGCTGCGCACGATGTACGCTTCGGCATGCGCTTGCCGTAGGTCTCGTGCTGCTGAGTGGGCTGCTGGTTGCGTGTGACGACGCGCTACAAGCAACGGCTCCGGTGCCGCCATCGACGGCCACCATAGAGCCACCCGTGTCAGATCCGGCCCCGACCGCGACCGCCACGCCGGAGGCACCTGTGGCAACCGCCACGCGAACTCCGGTCCCGACACCTACGGAGACTGCAACCGGGACGCCTGAGGAAGTCGCCACGACCTGTTCGCTGGGAACGGGTCTGCGCCGGGAGACCGTCGACCTGCTCTTGACGTACAGGGAGCATCCGGGCTTGGTTATGTCGGCTAACCCAACCCTGGCCGAGGAGGTCTTTCCGGAGTTTGAGGGATGGATCAGGGTGATGGGTGCACCCTCGATTGAGATGCTGGAGCAACGGGCGCTGCGGGCCGAGGAGACCGGGATGGTCTACGAAGGCCTCGGATATGGCTTGGAGACGAGCGAGACGACGCCCGAGGAGGAGTGGCAGGATCTGGTAGGGGCTACGGCCAATGCGCGGACAGTCGTCGACCAATACGGGAAGCTGCTGGTGATGGCTCCCGGATTGCGGCTGATGTCCCAGAACGAGGATGCCTATGCTCCGATGGCAGAGAAGACGGATATCTGGATATTTCAGACCCAACGGTTGCAGCGGCAGCCCCCCGGCCCCGCCTATCGCGAGGACGTCGCGCGCATTGTCAACGAGATTAGGGCGGCGCATCCTGACATCGTCATATGGGCGCAGATCACGATGCCACCGGATCGCGCGCCGGATGCAGAGGAGTGGGTGGCCTATCACGACGCCATCAGCGATCTGGTGGACGGCACCTACATTGGTGTGTACATATGGGATCGCGTCCCCGAGAACGAGATACTGGCGGCGATGGAAACCATCTTCGAGACAATTTGTGAAAGCGAGCAGTAGAGATATGGCGAGAACACGCAATCTGCAGGAATCGCTGGACCAATTACGGAGGTCTGAGCCGGTCATTCTGTTGGGAATGCATCGATCCGGGACCAGCCTGACCACCCGTCTCCTGGGTGACCTGGGATTCCATATGGGGTATAGATTGTCGCGGGATGCGGAGGCGGTATTCTTCCAGCGGTTGAACCGGCGTATCTTCTCCGCTGCCGGCGTCAAGTGGGGCGATGTAGACCCGCTCATCCAGCTGATGGACTCCGAGGCATTTCTCGCCCGCCAGACGCAATCTGTGGAGAGCTGGTTGCTGAAGGACCGATTCTTGCTGAATCCAGGCGTCGGCGTTGAGCAGTTTTTCGGCCGCGACCTGTGGAAGCGGATGCAAGCTCAGCCGCTGGACCGGTGGGGCTGGAAAGATCCGCGTACGACGCTCACCTTTCCCATCTGGCTGCGTATCTTTCCACACGCCAAGTTTGTGCACGTTCTGCGGAATGGGATCGACGTGGCCATCAGCACCCATCGCCGCAGTCTGAAACAACAGCGGAAGCTCAGAAACCGCCTCTTCCCTCTCGACTACAGTCCTGCGACGCTGGACTTCGACTACTGCTTCCATTTATGGGAGACCTATGTCACGTTCATTCTCGATCATAAGGACCCTATCCCGGACGAGAACTACCTCGAGATCCGGTACGAAGCCCTGTTGCAGAATCCGCATAGCACTTTGAAGACGGTGCTCTCATTCCTGGGCAAGGCCGTACCGGAAGCGCGTCTCGAAGAGGCGAGCCGGCGGATTGACAGCAGCCGTCTTAATAACGTGCAGTACGCTGCGGAACGAGGTGATCGGATCGCGGAGCTTTCCGACAGTCCGCTCATGCGTCAACTGGGTTATGCCTACCCGATGAAGGGCTAGATAGAGGAGATGTTCGTGAGTTTACAGAGAGCGTTAGAACGCCATTCGGTGCCGTATCTGCTGGAGTGGGCCGCCCATCGTACGACCGGCCTGGTTACAGCGCGGCAGCGTACTTTGCCGGATTTTGTGATCATCGGCGCCCAGCGGTGTGGAACGACGTCTCTATTCAAGTATCTGACGCAACACCCCGGCTTCCACCCTTCCTTGCCCAAAGAGGTGCACTATTTCACGCTCTACTACGCCAAAGGGCTGACGTGGTACCGGTCTCACTTCCCGCTTGAGGCCGGCAGACAGCGGGCGCAGGAAACCACCGAACACGGGTTCGTGACGGGCGAAGCCACACCCTACTGTATGCTCCATCCCCACGCGCCTCGACGCTTGAGGCATACCCTGCCCAACGCCAAATTGATCTTGCTGCTACGCAATCCTGTGGATCGGGCCTACTCCCACTATCACTACGAAGTCAAGATGGGCGCGGAAACGCTTCCCTTCAACGACGCTCTCGCTCTGGAGGAGACCCGCACATCGGGTGAGGAGGAGCGGCTGCTCGCGGATGAAACTTACCGGAGCTTCAATCACCAGCACTTCACCTTCCTGGCACGTGGCCGGTACGCTGAGCAGATAGAAAGATGGCGCACGTACTTTGATGCAGAACAGATGTTGATTCTGGACAGCGGAGATCTGTACAAACATCCACTGGGCACGCTGGGACGGGTGACTGCTTTTGTGGGATTGCCGGCCTGGACCTATTCCGGCTTTAAGAGATACAACGACACCCACTATCCCCAGATGGATCCGTTGCTAAGACGCGATTTGATCGACTACTATCGACCCCATAACCGCAGACTCTACGACCTGGTCGGCCATGATTTCGGTTGGGAGTTCTGAGGAGGCCAAGTAACTGTGGATACAAAAACATTACGCAACATCTTACGCAGCGAGGGAACGACCGGAAGGTCAGGCCTACTGATAACGCTGGGATCACTGATTACCCTGGTGCTTGTGGCTGCTTTCCTGGTGACCGGCGGTCCTTCGGTGGCGCGCTTCTCTCCGTTGCTCGCCGTGACCATGGGGTGGCTTTGGCTGGCCCTTCCGGGTTTTGTGCTCTCCAGTATGCTTCTCCAGGATCTCTCCTGGCTCGAGCGGGTTCCCGTGTCGTTCGTCCTGGGGATCAGCTTGGCCACGCCCCCCACGGTGGCGGCTATTCTGCTCCACCTGACGTATGGCCAGATGCTGGGTCTATCGGTCGTGGTATTGCTTCTGGTTACGGGGACCTGGACCGTGCTGCGCCTGCGGAACGGTCACCAGAGAGCAAAGCCGCAATCCGGCACGCCGGAGATCGCGCGCGCAGAGCTGCCGCCGCGCCTGATTCCATATGTCGTGGCCCTGGCCTTCGTCGTTGTATTGTTGGCGGGACTCGCGTTGCGCTGGCCCATCGCCGGAGATGACACTGCCGGGCTGGCGTTCCTCTCAGAGTCATTGCGGCTCGATCGGATTACGGGTACGGAGCCCCACCACGGCACCGGCACGCCGGTGATGCCGCGCAACGAACTCATCGTCCTGGCGCATCAGATGGTTCTGGTATCGCGTACTGCCGGTGTCACAGCCGATGTGCTCCTTGTGAATAGTCGCCCGCTCCTGATTCTCCTGGCCCTGCTCAGCCTCTATACGTTCCTGCATCAGGGCCTTAAGAACCAGCACCAGGCGATCTTTTTGCTCGGCCTCTGGTCTGTCTATCTGCTCGCGACGACCCACGCGGAGGGGACCGGCAACGACCTGATCACGCGCATCGTGCAGGATAAGTTTGTGGGCTGGTTCGTCGTGGTGCCGACCATCATCCTCTTTATGAACTGGTATCTTGAGAGCCGGCGGCCCCGTTACTTGCTGGGCTTTGCCCTCAGTGCGGTCGGGGCGGCGTTTATGCATCCGATTACCCTGGCCCAGGTTCTGATTCTGGCCGGCGGTTACGGCGTCCTGCATTTGCTGTTTGCCAGATCGTGGGAGACGTTCCGACGTCTCGCCGCCCTCGGCGGCCTATTGGCACTGACTATGCTGGTGCCGCTGTTGCAGTACATTCGCTACATCGGTCGCATGCCTATCGAGGTCGCGGGCCTTGGCGAGGCGGTCGCATTTGCCAGGCTGGGCCAGGCCTTGAGCCGGCAGCGGCTCTGGCTGCTCCCTGGGAACCGCTTCATTCTACACCCGTCGATCATCCTTCAGCCGCTGATTCTCGCGGCGTATATCGTGCTGCCGCTGCTCTTTCTGAAACTGCGCTCTCGTATGATGGCGCGGTTCCTCGTCGCGGGTATGATCGCGTTGCCCCTGCTGCTCTATGTCCCGCCCCTTGCCGCCCTCGCAGGCGGATTCGTGACGCCCTACCTTCTTTGGCGGCTAGCCTGGCCTCTACCCATGCTTGCCATCCTTACACTGGGCTCGGCGCTTTGGATGGCGTCAGAGTGGCTTGCAGGCCGGTTGGGCCGGAGAGACGGGCGCTCGCACGCTCTGATTATGCAGGGCAGCCTCTATCTGTGTCTCATCGGCGCGGTCGCCCTCACCTGGCCCGGTATCTCGGGAGGACTGCAGGATCTGCAGGAGCGGGCTGAGGCGCAGACCTACACGACATGTGCCTCTGCTGCTGGTGCACTGCAGGCGCTGGATCAGTTGGCTTACACGACGCCGGTGGAGGTGCTCGCTTCCCGCTCGCTCAACCTGTGCATTCCCGGAGCGGCCCCGCTCGCTAACGTGATCGAATTTCGCGGTTACGGCACGGTGAACCGGCTGCCGGTCGATGAGGTCGACGCATCGTTGCAACGCGTCCGGGACGCAGACTACTTCACGTCCGCCACACGGGTCGATGACCTGGTGCTCGCAGCGCTCGAGCGCTACGAGATCGACTATGCCCTCGTCGAGAGAGGGCGCCTTGGTTTCGACATGCAGGTCCGCCATCTGCCTGCTATGTTCACCCAGATCTACGCTGACGAGACGTATGCCCTCTATGCCGTTTCCTATCCCACAAACCCACTTGCTGTCGTTGAAGGCAA
>SLDA01000288.1 GCA_007125545.1 Thermoflexales bacterium
AATCATATCGACTTCAGGTGAAGCCAGCAGACGTGCGAGCGCGTAATGGGAGTTCAGTTGTGGCCGCGGCATATCGCTGAACTGGTACCCGTAGAAGATGCACACCGCCTTGGGCTCCGGCAACGCCTGCTTGACGCCGGCACAGACCGCCCGAATGCACTCAACAGTCGCATCACTCATACACTGCATATAGTCAGCCGTTGGACGATCCAGAACGGGATCGTAGAACTCACCGTGCGCCGGACGGTCGCGGATCTGAGGCTCGGGAATAGCGGCATCCTCGAAGGTGATCTCACGGCCCCACGCGGCAGAGAGCTTGGCGGCATCGTCCACGTACGTGCGTTGAAGCCAGCGACGGAAGTCAGCCTGCGCGGCGGGTGAGTAGTCAGCGAGTGCGCCGAAGGCGTACTCGCTCCAGTGGAACCATTCGTTGAAGAGACCGTCGGCCAGATGCCAGGCCCAGATCCGGTCCGCATAGGGCTGAGCTTCGCAGTGAGCGACCAGCGCGCGTACGGCGCGCGTCGCATCGGCTCGCCAAACCTCCGAATGGAATGAGTGCAGGTTCAGCTTCTCCAGCCGCACTTCGTGCCCCAGATAATGCACCGCCTCGGGGTTGGGCGCGCGCTGGTCCCGTACCTCGCCGGTGTCGATCTCGCGCAATACGTTCATCTCGTCCGGGTGCAACCCACCCCACCATCCGGCCCCCTGGGTTCCCAGGTACATGCGGGGCATAAACAGACCGTCGGGAATGCGCGCGACGTAGTCGCTGAGGTAAGCGTCAACTTCCTCGAAGTCGAACTCATCCGGACCCGTCCACCAGATGCCGGGCACCGTGAAAGTGTAGAGGTGTACGCCGGCGTCCTTGAAACTCTCGACGTAGTCCGGTCCAACATACGCCACAATGGGCGGGACGGGTGTCCCATCGATGGTCAACGCAGGAATCTCGTTATGGATGCCGATCGTTGTCGTGGTCATAAACGCTCATCCATACGAATCTCGCGGCCGATTTCAGCGCTACGCAGCATCCCTTCCATCATCTCCTGAACAATAAGACCGTGGCGGAGCGGGGCCTGACAGGGCACGCCATCGAGGATGCAGTCGATGAAATGGTTGGCCACAAGGTCGAAGCCGGTGTTTCCGGCGGGGGGCGTGACCGTGATATCGAGGGGCGCACCATCGACGGTACGGTAGAGCGTGAGCGGACGCAGTTGAGCACCGGCATCCGTTCCGAAGAGCTCCACCTGTGTTTCGGTTGGCGGCGCCTGATGTGAGGCCCAGAAGCTCTCGATCTGCAAGCCGACGCCACCGGCGAAGCGAATCAAACCACCGGCGTAGTCATCAACCGCGAATTTGGCGGCGTACTCGGGAGCAGGAGGCTGGAATCTCCAGTAGTGCCGGCCGCGCGGACCGAACTTCGCGCCCCCCACACCGCTGACACTGACCGGCTCGGGCATGCCCAGCAACCACCAGGCCACATCCAGAACGTGCACGCCCATATCGCGAAAGGCTCCGCCGCCCACCTGGATGAAGTCGGCGTTCCAATCTGGGATACCCGCACGGCGCACGCTGCGCGCTCGCGAGTAGTAGATCTCGCCAAGCTCGCCCTGGTCGATCAACTCGCGAAGCGCGATGACGGGATCGCTGAAGCGCATGCCCAGCGACATCATATTGACAACGCCGGCGGCCTCGGCAGCCTCCACCAGCTTGCGGGCCGACGCCTCGGAGTCGGAAAGCGGCTTCGTCACCAGCACGTGCTTGCCGTGTTTGACGGCTTCGAGTGCAACCGGGACATGTACCTGGTTTGGGGTCGCCACCATCACTGCATCGATGTCATCGTCTTCACACATCTCCCGGTAGTCGGCGTAGCACTTGACCGGTTCCGGCAGCTCCTTGGCGTAGGCGTCCATCTTCCACTCAATGATGTCACAGATGGCGGTCACCCGCCCGCGCGGGTTTTTCTGCAGCGAGCGTCCGTTCGCCCGGCCAATGCCCATCCCAACGATAGCAACGCGCACCTCGTCCATAACCACTCCTTTGTGGAAATGAGAAGGGACAGGAGATAGGGAGAAACGGCACGCGCTGACCCTCTGCTCGCCGGTTCCCCCGGAGTGTCCTGTCCCTTGACGTCAAACGTTATCCGCTCTTCTCAGCGATTACCCGATGCACCAAGTCTCGTTATTCACGATCTCGAGCTTGCCGCTCGCCGCAGAGCGGATCCCGGCATCGAGGATGGCCATAGCTTCGAGATTGAAGTAGGGGTCCAGCGTCGGGTGCATCGGTTCCCCGGTCTCGATGTGGTGGACAAACTCCTCGGCCAAGGTTGCGCGACCTTCGGGAAGAGAATCGCCCTCGTGGATTTCATCAGGAGTATCGCCGTCATAGCTACGAGTGGTGTAGACTTTGGCGCCCTCGCGTGTGGCGACGATTGTGCCCTTGGTGCCATAGACAATGGGGCCCGTCGGCACACCGGAGTGCCAGGTCGTCCACGTCCCTTCCAGGATCGCGATCGCCTTGGGGAAGCGGACGGTGATGACCGCATTGTCGTCAGCATCGCCATAGTGGGAAGTTATGTTGGCCTTCAGTGCAATAGCGGCCTGAGCCGGCTCTCCGAGGAACCAGCGCGAGAGACAAGCACCGTAGCAGCAATAGTCGAGCAGCGCCCCGCCGCCCGCCGCGGCTTGATGCCACCACTCCGACCCCTTCTCGGGACCGGTCAGTACGTCACCGCCCTTATTATAGGACAACGGACCCAAAGAAGGACCATTCCGCCATTTCACTTCCCAGACGTCGCCAATCA
>SLDA01000025.1 GCA_007125545.1 Thermoflexales bacterium
CAAGTCAAGCAGGCGCTTCAGGATTCTCTGCTGCGGGCTTAAGACCGGGTCGCGTAGGTTGATCATCGGAATCCCGCCGAAGTCATCGACCGTTGCGCGGTAGAGGGCCAGGCTGAAGTAGTCCGGGACCACGCGCACGCGGACCGGAAGCTTGTGAAGCCGGGAGACCGTCAAGTTGATGCCTTCGTGCGCCTTGGGCGGCAGCGTCATCACGACGTCGTCGATCCCATACGCCTGGACAACGGCTTCGACATCCTCCAGCGTGCCCAGAACCGGCAATCCATTTCCGCGCTTCGCCGGGTCGTCGTCGAGATAACCCACCAGCTCCAAGCCTGCCCACGCGTAGGTATGAATCATGGCGGCAACCCGCTGTCCGACCTCCCCGGCCCCCACGATCAGCACATGGCTAACACGCGCCGGCTTCTGGTGACGCGTCCGCATCCAGATGCGAGCAAGCGCCCGCCAGCTGATCAAGGCAATCCAGGTGAGGGCGAGCGCGTAGAAGACCAGCATCCGTGAGGTATCACGGAAGGTGAAATACAGGACGCCCGCGATGCCCAGTGTGTAGAATCCCAGTGTAAGTGTGAGGGTCTGGAACTCGTCGACCGCTTTGTAGATCTTCTTCGAATCATACAAAGAGACGGTCAGGCCCGTGACAACCCACAATAGCGCGGCGAGTCCATAAGCCTGTTGGGGGAGGAGGCCCTGAGGATAGCGTGGGTTGAATTGGACGTTCCCATAGGGTAATGTCTGCCTTAAATAGCTCGCCAGGCTAAAGGCAGCCATCACAAGTCCCACATCGAGAAACACTGAGAGCAGTACATACTGCAAGCTGAACCGCTTAAGCATGATGTGGTCTCCTTTCGTGGCTCGGCTTCTGCTCGTCTGCACGGGTAGCTACTGAGCCGGGTAGATACGGTTTGCTCGCATCAGGAAGCGAGCTTTCGGCAAGAATATGGAAAGTCACGCCGAATGGATCGCTGTCTTCCGGCGATGTACATGGAATTTGACTCTGTCACACTCGGCTATCCTAGCATCAAATGGGCTAGCCGCAAGCGAAGATGACGCAACTAGCGTCAAAAGGGTAGCTTACCCAACCGTCGCCTTATGAGTACGGTGAGCTCTCTGTTTGGCTCTAGGGTTGCTCGAACTTCAGGAGAAGGTAAAGCCATAATAGATCTGCAACCCAGACTAAGGCGACCGCTTGGTGTGGAAATGGCCACGTTTGAAGGCACGGAGGCGGGTTCTGCAAACGTGAGCAGCTGCCGGGCGGCAGAAACGCACCGATCACGAGCTAGCGACTGCAAGCGGCCGAATAATCAGGGTCGCAACTTTGCGTTCCGCGTATCCCCTACTTTATGGTCGAATTTCAGCAATCCAAGTAACTGCAACGCAAAGGCTCCCAGAAAGATTATATTGGACACCGTGTAGCGCTTCCACAACCTTCTGAAGTCCTGAGTCAAGCGATAGAGCCACTCGAACCCACTGTCGCGCACCCATTTGGGTGCTTGCTTTATCTTGCCACTGAAGAAATCAAAGGTGGCACCGGCTCCGATGATCACACTGCCGCGGATCTTCTCGCGGTGCTCGTGAATCCAGATCTCTTGCTTGGGTGCACCCAACCCAACCCAGACGAAATCAGGTTTTGCAGCGTTGATTATTTCACAGACTCTCTGGTCTTCTTCATCGGTTAAGGGACGAAAGGGAGGCGAGTACTTGCCCACAATCTTGACTCCCTCGAAACGCTCCTCTAGGTAAGCCTCCATCCTATCCCCAGCGCCGGGATAACCGCCATACAGGAAGAATGTGTAGCCCTTGTCCTTTGCCCTGCTGGCGATTTCCAGCATCAAATCGGGTGCATAGAAACGGTCAGCTTCCTTGCGATAGAAGAGCCGAGCCCAGTGCAAAAACGGTGTACCATCGATGCCCGCTATGTCTGCGGTATTGTAGATGCGTCGCAGGAGACTATCATTCAATGCAGACACACACGCGTGCACATTAACTAGAGCCATAGAATGGGAGCGACTCTGCTTATCGGCTAACCACACATCGAAAATCGGATACATCTCCTCGTAAGTAAGGCAATCCATATATATCCCGAGGATATTCATCTTCGTTGTCATAATATATCCATATCCGCCTTACGATCTTAACAATGCAAAGAGTCGACGTCTGGCATAGGCGACAATCGGCCCGCGTCGGCTGACATTAACACGTAGTGCATTGATCAAAGCGACTGGCGCCGTTAAGAGGGCAACAACAGCCTTAACTAACGAGGCCTTTGTTGGCTCCGAACGATACCCGAATGCCTGCATGTTGCCGCGGTTTATTCGTTGTGACCACCATACTTCGTGCGGATCCAACGCAGCTGCCCAACGGCCAACAGAGGTTGTGTAGATGCCGGAGGCCCGTTGAGGCTCGAAGGAACTATTATGCGCTTCGACCTGCATTAGCGTTTCGGAGTAGCTTAGTCCCAGAAAGTGACATACCCGTTCGACCTCTTCTGAGGGCGCAGTCACCAATCGCTCGTAGAGGACTACAAGCATCTGTGGGTGACCGAGCAAGGTATGTATCACATTAGCAGAACTGCGCCATAGCAGAGAGGTCACTATGGGGTGGTATAACCCCTTGACGCGGCTCCTCTCATTGTCCGACGTCATACGTTTCCAATAATGTTTATACGATGCGAGGAAATCCCGGGGATCGCGGACACAAGCGACGAACTTAGCCTCTGGAAAGAAGCCCATAATATCCCGGCTGTAGTAAAGGTGCTTAGGGGTGTCGTCACAGAAAC
>SLDA01000510.1 GCA_007125545.1 Thermoflexales bacterium
CAGAGCAGGAAGTCGATGTGCTTGCGATCGATCTTGTTCGTGTAGGTGCGGGTCCGGCTGTAGTCGCTCGCCTTTGCCGTGAAGACGTCGCTCAACGACACCTTCGGGCAGATCACGGCCCAGTCCTCAACGGCCTGTCCGAGCACCAGGTAGAAGCTGTGCTCCGCGGCAGATAGGAAGTCATCGCGCAGGTGGTAGGGATAGACCTCGGGCTTCTCTCCGTCCTCATCTGCACCCGACAGCAGCTCAACGATGCGATCCACGATCTCGTCGATGGCGCTGCCCTTGAGTCCCAGGGCCTTGAGAAGCTTGCGCAGCAATCCGAACTTGTCCGAGTTTGGCATGGTGGCCTCGATACGCTCCAATGGGCTTGGGTAGATGCGTCGAAGCTTATGATAGAGGGGGTCGCCTGGTTGTCAACGCGCACCCAGGGCCGAGTCCATAGTTGGCGTACTTCACACATCTCTGGTACACTAAGTTTGTCAGCGTAGAGTTCTCAACACTATCTTATACACCACCTGGTCCGCGGGAAGCCTGCATCGCCGGATGCGCGGAGGTTCTGTGCAACGACTTCCTTCTATAGGCGTTCGAACCTTGCCCGGCCTGACTGACAGACAGCACTCGGTATGCACCCTTCTGGGAGGTGAATGTGCGCAACCCCATCAGCGTTCACGTAGATGAGATCGTCGTTCACATACTCGAGCCAAAGGGACGCGAGTTTGTGCCTTCAGGACGCCCCATTGACCTTCGAGATGAGGATAGACTGCGAAAGTACTTCGTTGACCACATCACTGACTCCTTAGCCGCCTCCATCACGAGAGCTGCCCGGTTCAAGCACACTGAGGACAAGGCAACCCCGGGCATCTGCAACGCAATCCTGACAGGTGCCACAGATCTGGTTACCGGGTCGCAAGCTTTGGCTAAGAGTCTCTACGCCATCCTCGAGAACGACCAACGCATTGCCCCGGGCGACTTAGCTGTATGTCTCTATCAGGCAGACAACTACGGAGACCGGAGCTTCCTTGCGCTTCTCAAGATCAACCCATCTGAGGTGTACCAGCGCCGGGTGGTCACGGACGATGGCGACCAGTATGTGGAATACCAGCTCGTAGGCGACACGGTGTTTGCCAAGGGCGAACCGCTTCAAAAGGCGGCATTTGTCCAACTCCGCTCGGAGGACGAAGATTACGATCTGCTGATGCTGGATCGTCAGACCCGCGGGATCGCAGACTTCTTCGCCAGGGATTTCCTCGACGTTGAGGAGGCTTTCGACGCATCACAGCGAACCATAGCACTGTTTCGGGCGCTGATGCAAGCCCACAACGAGGTGCGCGCCATCATCAGCCCTGATCAGAACAACGCGTTCGATGCCGCGGTCACCGCAGTGTTCGATTCTGACGACGTCGACGTCGACGCCTTCGTTAAGGGGCTGGCTTTGCCGGATGAGGCGAAGAGGGCCGTAAGAGCGCACCTTGATGCGAGCCTTCCCGATCAGGCCTTCGCGCTGGATCGGGACGTTGTGGGCAAGATACTCAGAACTCGACGCTTCGGCGGGGACCATGGACTGAGGGTCGAGGTCCGCAGAGACGCTTTTGAAGATGTAATCCAGAGCGTTGCGCACGTGGAGAACGATCCACAGAGACCTCAGGGCTACTACAGGATCGTGATCCACACCGAAAGATGGGAAGAGCTCCGGTGAACGGCCAAGGCAGCTATCCGACCGATCCCGTTGGTCCCCTTGAGGCCTTGACAGCCGGACTCGGAAGGCCCGACTTCGATTGGGCCAGGCGCGAGCGGCTCTGGAGCATCGACGCCGAGTTCATGGACATCGATCGCGCGACACTGGAGCAGCTGAGCCCTGCGAATCTGAACGCGTGTGTCAGCACCTACGGAGCAGGCATCGCGGAGTTTGCCTTCTATACCGGCACGTTGCTGGAACTTGACTGCCGGCACGGCGTCACGCAGAGCCAACTCGACGCTCTCAGCCGGAGTCTTCGCGGTACAGCGAGACTTCGATTCCGCTTCGAGCTGGACAAAAAGCAACTCCTCGCGGAGTGGTTCGGCGATGCGCCGGACAACTGCATGCGTTATCTGTATCTCTTCAAGAGCACGTTTGGCCATTTCCTTGCGTTGGCCTCGCTCCGCGATCTGGAGGCTTTGTGGGCAGATGCTCCGGAAGCCAAAGTGGTCATCTTCGTCGCTGCTTATGAGCACGTGCTAGACGGCCCCCTTCTCAGCATCGTCGGCACTCTGAATCAAGCTCCGGACTGGCGCTCGCTTGTGCCTTCGAAGCCGTACTCGAAGGAAAGGCTGAATGAGATCGCCGCGGTCCGTACGGATGTTCTCAATTGGGAAGAGAGTTGGGTTGACTTTCTGACACCGCTACATCTGGATGTTGGCGCCAAGGTGAACTCGCGTGTCGGCGTCTTGCTCACAGCCCACTGGGTGAACGCGGTCATCCTCTACACTGCCGGACGTGTGACAGGCAGAGCACGACCGGCGCAGGGGTGCTACGTGAGCCCTCAGCAGACCGTTTGCCTGCCGCTGATCGAGCCCGCAAGTGAGTGTCTGGCGACAGAGCAGGACAAGGGCCTGTTAGCTCTGCGACAGCTCTGGGAATGGAGCTATGAGAAAGGTTTCGCTGCCGATCGCCTGGATTTTGTTCAGATTCTCGTGGGCCAGTCTCTCTCTGGTGTGGAGCCGGGCGACCGCTGCCGCGCGCTATTGAGCAGTGGACCGGCCGTCTACGAAGGGCTCAGATGGCACTGGCGAGCATTCGTCGAGAAGAAGATAGAAGGCTATACCGATCGCGTGCGCGAGCTCGAGGACTATGTTGATAAGACCGTCGATGCCTACGCGGATCAGGTCGACAAGCTGATCCAAGGTATGGCCGAGACGCTGCTCACCGCGGTGGCTGCCGTATTGGGCACCTTGGTTGCATCCCTGTTCGGCGGAGAGATCGATCCGTTCGTCTTCGCGATCGGGATGAGTCTCTACGCACTCTATGTCTATGTGTTCCCCTACCGCTTCCGCTCGAGGAGCCAACGCGAGCACTTCAGCATCACGACGGACGGTTTTCGGCGGCGCCGCCAGGAGTTCGAGAGATACCTATACGAGAGGCGCGTGGAGGAACTCATCGGCGATCGTGTGAGCCGTAGCCAGGACCGCTTCCGGCAGTGGGACCGCCGAGCCACGAGGACCTATCGCGTGGTCCTTGGCATCGCCGTCGCCGCTGCTGTGTTGTCAAGCATTGCCGCCGTCCTCTAGGTCGTGTTCGCAACGCTACTGTATCAGAGTATCATACTCCCACTGGAAAGAAGCCGTATCTCATCAGCACATCAGGAGGGCACCTTACGATGACCGCAACACCCAAAACGCTGGTCCTGGCGCAGATCAAGCATCACGAAACCGGCCCCATTCCCTACACGCTGGGGTTTGAGGGCGATGTCGCCGAGCGATTGGATGCGCACTACGGGGATAGCGGCTGGCGCGACCTGCTCGATATCGCCATCTTGCACGTCCCGACGCCCAATTTGGTGATAGAGGAGACCGGAGACGCGCAGTACCGGGATCTCTTCGGCAGCCTGTGGCGCGTCGATCAGCGCCCCTTCCAGTTGGTGGAGCCGGCGCTTCCCTCGCCCTCGTTCGAGGGCTTCACATTCCCCGACTTGGATGAGCTTTACACACCTGCGTGGCGTGAAGAGGCCCTGCACTTCATCAACCGGAACGACGACCGCTTTCTGGTCGCCGGCTTCGGGTTCGGCCTGTTCGAGCGCACCTGGACGCTGCGCGGCTTCAACGAGGCGCTGATGGATGCGGCGGGCGATCCCGATTTCTATGATGAGTTGGTCCAACGGATCGCCGACCACCAGGCAGCCATCATCGAGCACTTGCTGGACCTGCCGGTCGACGGCATTATGTTCAGCGATGACTGGGGTTACCAGCAGGGTGTCCTGCTGGGTCCCGACCGCTGGCGCCGCTTCCTGAAGCCGCGGCTCGCCGAGATGTACCGGCGCGTCCACGCTGCGGGCAAGGTCACGCTCACCCACTGCTGCGGAAGCATCGCCGCCATTCTGCCCGACCTCATCGAGATCGGGCTGGATGTCTACGAGAGCGTGCAGCCCGAGGCCAGGGACAGTAACCCCTACGAGCTCAAGCGTCGATTCGGCGAGCACATAACCTTCTGGGGAGGACTGGGATCGCAGTCCACGATTCCCTACGGCACGCCCGAGGCCGTCCGCGCCGAGGTCGCCCGCCTCTGTTCCGAGATGGGCCGCGGCGGCGGCTATATCCTGGGACCGGCAAAGGCCCTCCAGCCCGAGACGCCGGTCGAGAACGCCGCGGCGGTCGTGGAGTCGTTCCTGCAACAGGCCGGGGTCTCCTTCCCATAGGGGCGCTGAAATACCCTCCGATCTTCATTTTGTTTGACATTTGACGGAAAGCGGGTATCACTAGACAGGTCATCTACGATATCCCCTATCCAGGAGGCAGTATGCTAGTCACGAGTAAAGAGCTGCTTTTGGACGCGCAGAAAAACGACTACGCGGTCGGTGCGTTCAACACCAACAACCTAGAAATTACCCATGCCATTGTGCGCGCCGCTGAGGCCAAGCGTGCGCCGATTCTCATTCAGATCTCGGCCGGGGCCATGAAGTACGCTGGCGTCGAGTTCATCACGATGATCGTTGCGAAGGCTGCACGCGAGGCGACAATACCCGTTGCCATTCACCTCGACCATGGTCCGGATTTCAAGACCGTCATGGTTGCACTGCGCGCCGGCTTCACTTCGATTATGCGCGACGCCTCCTCGCTCCCGTTTGACGAGAACGTAGCCGAGGTTCGCAAGGTCGTGGAGGCCTGCCACGCACTCGGCATCCCCGTTGAGGCCGAGATCGGCACGTTGGGCGGCGTCGAGGAGCACGTCGTCGTCAGCGAACGGGATGCGCTTATGAGCGATCCCGATGAGTGCGCGCGCTTCGCCGAGGCGGGGGGCTTCGATTTCCTCGCGGTCGCGATCGGCAACGCTCACGGCTTCTACAAGGGCGAGCCCAAGCTCGACTTCGACCGGCTCGCTGCCATCCGCAGCAAGGTGTCCATTCCCCTGGTCTTGCACGGCGCATCGGGCATTCCCGATCACCAGATTACCCGGGCCGTGGAGAGCGGTATCTGCAAGATCAACATCGACACCGAGATTCGTGACGCGATGATTCGCACGATTCAGAAGTTCACGCAGGAGAATCCCAATCAGATCGACCCGCGCAAAGTGCTCGCACCGGCTATCGACGCGATGCAGGCTGTGGTCGAGCGCAAGATCGAGATCTTCAGGAGCGCCGGTCGGGCCTAGTCGATTTCGGGCCTGGGCCGGCGTGGGTTAGGGGGCTGAGGCACGTTGGGAGGATGCAGCCGTCCTCCCAACGTTTACTTAAAGGCGGACGGCGGTATCCTGGTTCCGGGCTAAGGAGGGGACATGAACGTCGAGTATCACAAGATGTGGAGTCAGCACCTGAACAAGGATATGGAGTTCAAGTCCTATGGCCATGCGGGAAAGCCGGTGCTGGTCTTCCCAACGGGGTGTGGACGCTTCTACGAGTTCGAGGATTTTGGCATGGTGGAGGCGGTGCGCGACCAGATCGACGGGGGCCGGGTCACGCTCTACACGGTCGACAGTGTCGACTGCGAGTCCTGGATGGCGCACTGGATGCCCCCGGGGGATCGCGGCGAGCGCCATCTCCAGTATGAGCACTACATCCTGGATGAGCTGGTCCCCTTCGTCAACGACCACAGCGGCTACGAGGGCAGTCTGGGCACGACCGGCTGCAGCATGGGCGCGTATCACGCCGCAAACTTCTTCTTCAAGCATCCGGACATCTTCGACACCGTCATCGCGCTCAGCGGTATGTACGGGCCCCAGCACTTTGTCGGGGACTATATGGATGACAACGTCTACTTCAACTTCCCGCTCTGCTATTTGCCCAACCTGACCGATCCCTGGTACATCGAGCGGTTCAGGGAGGCCGAGATCGTGATCTGTGTGGGGCAGGGGATGTGGGAGGAAGACAGCCTGCGCGAGACCCGGTTGCTGGAGCAGGATCTCCACGCGCTCGGGGTGCCGGCGTGGGTCGACATCTGGGGCAACAATGTCAGCCATGATTGGCCGTGGTGGCGCAAGCAGTGGCGTTATTTCCTGGGGGAGCTCAATCTAAGATGAATCTTCGCAAAAGTATTGGTGTGTTGTTGCAGGCGGGATTGCAGGCGGCGCAGGACACCGGCGCGCTGCCCGCCTTTGAGGTGCCCGCGGACATTCCCGTGGAGCCGGGCCGGCACGCGGCGCACGGCGACTATGGGTCGCCCGTCTGCCTGGGCCTGGCACGGGTCCTGCACCAGGCGCCCATCCGGATCGCGCAGGCGGTGGCCGAGCACGTGCCCGCCGCGCCCTTTGTCGCGCGCGTCGAGGCGGTCGCGCCCGGCTTCGTTAACTTCACCCTCGATCCCGCATGGGTTGCCGCGCAGGTGCCGGACATCTTAGCGACCGGTGAGCGGTGGGGCTCTGTCTCCGAGGGCGAGGGCCAACGGGTTCAGGTGGAGTTCGTCAGCGCGAATCCGACGGGGCCGATGACGGTCCACGCGACCCGCAATGCGGTGATCGGTGATGTGCTGGCCCGCGTGATTGAGGCTGCCGGCTATGAGGTGCAGCGAGAGTATTATGTGAATGATGCGGGCTCGAAGGTGCGCCACTTCGGGGGCAGCATTCTCTCCCGCTATGCACAGCTCTTTGGCGCAGACATACCCTTTCCCGAGCAAGGCTATCCGGGGGCCTACGTCACCGAGATGGCCCAACAAGCGGCAGATGCTTTTGGCGACCGCTACCTGGCGATGGATCAGGCAGAGGCAGTTCGCGAGCTCGGGCGTTGGGGGATCGATCAGATTCTCAAGGGGGTTGAGGAAGATCTCGCGCTGCTGGGGATCCGGTTCGATAATTGGTTCAGCGAGCGGTCGCTCTACGAGAGCGGGCTGTTTGGTGAGATGATGGCGCGGCTGGCTGCGGGGGGACACATCATGCAGCGTGACGGTGCGACGTGGTTCATGCACCCGGACCTGGACAAGGACGCCGTTCTGGTTCGCTCCCCGCAAGTCATCGACAATCCCGAGGATCGCCCGACCTATCTGGCCTCCGATATTCCTTATCTGTGGAACAAACTCGTGGTTCGCGGCTTCGACAAGGCGATCTACGTCTGGGGCGCCGATCACCACGGGGATGTGCCGCGCGTCAAGGCCGCTGCGAAGGCGGTCGGCCTGGATCCCGAACGCATCGTGATTATTCTCTACCAGATGGTGACGCTGCTGCGTGGGGGCGAGGAAGTGCGCATGTCCAAGAGCTCGGGCGAGTTCGTCACGCTTCGCGACCTGTTGGCCGAGGTGGGACCCGATCCCATTCGCTTTATGATGCTCGCGCGCACCGTCGATGTGACGCTGGAGTTCGATCTCGACCTGGCTGTCGAGCAGTCGGACCGCAACCCGGTCTTCTATGTCAAATATGCGCACACGCGGATCGCGGGTGTGTTGCGTCACGCGGAGGAGCAGGGGTGGGACCCCGAGTCCGTGGGCGATGCCGCCCTGCTGACCCACCCGAGCGAGCTCGACCTGATTCGCAAGATGCTGTCGCTACCCGAGGTAATCACGCTGGCGTCCACCAATATGGCGCCCCATCACCTGACCTCCTATGCCACCGAGCTGGCCTCGCTCTTTCACGTCTTCTATCGCGATTGCCGGATTGTATCGAATGAACCCGGGGAGGCGGATTTGACCCGCGCCCGGCTGATGCTGGCGCGAACCGCCAAGTCGGTCCTGGCGCGCGTCTTACACCTGATGGGGATGACGGCGCCGGAGCGGATGTAGCCCATCCGGCGACTCTCTACACATAAGGAGCTACAATGGGTCTCAAACCTGATAGTTGGATTCGTAAGATGGCGCTTGAGGAGCAGATGATCGACCCCTTCGTCGATGGACAGATTCGCAATGGGGTGATCTCGTACGGGCTCTCCTCCTATGGGTATGACATCCGCGTCGCCCATGACTTCAAGGTCTTCACAGCCGGCATGGGTGATCTGGCGGTGGTGGATCCGAAGCATCTGGCCACGCGGGCGCTCGTCGATTTTGAGGGCGATGTCTGTATCATCCCCCCCAACTCCTTTGCCCTCGCTCGCAGTCTGGAGTATATACGTATGCCGTCCAATGTGCTGGGTGCGGTGTTGGGCAAGTCCACCTATGCCCGCTGCGGGATCGTGACCAACTTCACGCCTCTGGAGCCCGGCTGGCACGGGCATATCACGATCGAGATCAGCAACACGACCCCGCTTCCCGCCAAGATTTACGCCAACGAGGGCATCGCCCAGGTCCTTTTCTTGGAGGGTGACGAGCCCTGTGATGTGAGCTACGCCGACAAGCAGGGCAAGTATCAGGGACAGCAGGGCGTCGTCCTGCCGCGCCTATAGGGAACCGGGAGCGTCTTCGCATGGCCGACCCCATTCGTGTTCTCCATTTTGCCGATCTGCATGTGGGCATGGAGAACTACGGGCGCCTCGATCCGGTGTCGGGCCTGAATGGCCGCGTGATGGACTTCCTCGAGCGGCTCGACACGGTCATCGCCTACGCTGAGGCGCACGAGGCGGATCTCGTGCTCTTTGCCGGTGACGCGTTCCGCAATCGCAATCCCAGCCCGACGTACCAGCGCGAGTTCGCACAGCGCATTCGGGCGCTCTCACTCCTGGGGATCGAGACGGTGTTGTTGGTGGGCAACCACGATGTGCCGGTGATGACGCAGCGGGCCTCGTCGATCGAGATTTTCGGCACGCTCGCCGTCCCGCACGTCACGGTGATCGACAAACCCCGGCTGCTCGAGATCGCGACGCCGCGCGGATCTGTGCAGATTGCCGCGATTCCCTATCCGGTTCGCCAGCGCCTGCTGACGCAGGATCAATACCGCAGCCTCTCGCAAGAGGAGTTGGACGGGGCGGTCAGTGGCGTGGTCGTGCAGATGATCGACGGGATGGCGGCGCGGCTGCGCCCCGACATACCGGCGATCTTGCTCGGTCACTTCTCTGTCGCGGAAGCCCGCTGGGGCTCCGAGCGCAACATTATGGTGGGGCGGGATGTGACGCTGCCCGTGTCGGCGCTCGTGGATCCCCGCTGGTCCTACGTCGCGCTCGGGCACGTTCACCAGCATCAGAATCTCAATCCCGATGGCGTCCCGCCAGTCGTCTACAGCGGCAGCCTCGAACGTGTCGATTTCGGGGAGGAGCGCCAATCGAAGGGCTTCTGCTGGGTCGAGCTGGGGATGAACGGCGCCGGCGAGCCCGAGACCGCGTGGCGCTACGTCGAGGTGGCGGCGCGGCGCTTTCTCACACTGCGTGTCGATGTGCGCAAGGAACCGGATCCCGTCGCGGCGCTCGAGGCAGCCACGGCGGGCCATGATCTCGCCGGCGCTGTGGTGCGCCTCGTGATCCGCATGACCCCCGACCAGGAACCGGGTCTGCGCGATGGCGATGTCGCCCCCTTCCTGGCCGATGCCGCCTACTCGCAGATCAACCGCGAGATCGACCGCGCGGTCCGCGACCGCCTGGAGGGCGTCGACCCCGACGCGATGGTCCCCCTCAAGCTGTTGGAGCGCTATCTGCTGGGAAAGGGGCGGTCTGCAGAGGAGCTGGCGCCCTATCTTGAGGCTGCTCAAGCGATCCTGGGGGTAGATGAGACGTTGCCCGAGGAGGGCTGAAGGCGCCCCGCATCCAGGGAGGGCGCCGGTCTCCAATGTTGTATTCTCTTACATCGCGCATTCCTGGCTGCACATTACGTTGACAGAAGCTTGACAGAACCGCGTCTTTCAGTATAGTAACAGACGGAGGTGAATCAACTATGAAACGAGTGCAAGGAATTGCTGGCGTAATCCTGTTAGGTAGCTCCCTCTTGGGGAGCCTCCTGGTCGGGCTACATCGGGTCGAGGCTGCACCTGACCCTTCTCCAATGCAGGTCGCACCACCACCCACAGCATTATCCTCTGTCTGGGACACCCGTATTCTACGTTGGGAAGGCTTGATTCTGGAGCATGCCGCGCGGCGCCAGATCGATCCGGACCTGTTGGCGGCGCTGATCTGGCGCGAGTCTCGCGGCAATCCCTCGGCGATTGGCCCCGGCGGCTCTACCGGGCTGATGCAGATTATGCCCAGAGAGGCGGGCTTCCACTGGCGCCCCTCAAGTGCCGAGCTGCTCGACCCCGGCACCAACATGCTGTGGGGTGGTGGCACGATCGCGCAGATCATCGGACAGGCACGGGGTGACGTCTCCTCGGCTCTCGCGGCGTACAATGGCGGCTGGGATAAGGCGGACAAAGTTGGCCCCCAGCGTTTTGCAGGGAATATCTTGCGTGATTACGCCCGGGCGGTAGCCCACCGGCAGAACGTGGACGGGCACTGGATCGCGTTCTTCGCGATTCTGGAGGGTGAGACGCGCGGGCCCATCTGGGTGTTCGATTCCACACACAGCAGCCTCGTCTTCCATGGAGACACGAATACGACGCCGGAAGGCGCGCGGCTGATTCCGGCTGTCGCACCCTTTGCGGTTGTGGCCGAGACCGAGGTCTCCGACACGGTGTTGACCACGGGCCTGTGGCTGTACCACGTCGAGAGGGGAGAGTGG
>SLDA01000035.1 GCA_007125545.1 Thermoflexales bacterium
CCGACCCGGCGTTTCTACGCTACGTAGAGCGCAAGAGCTTGATCCTGCTCGAAGTGACACGCCGTACGCTGGAAGCTGCTGCGAATCAAGCCGATGTGCTCTGGCTGGGCGAGGATCTCGGAACGCAGCGCGGACCCTTGATTAGCCCCAAGCTCTACAGGGAGCAGATCAAGCCGTGGCACGCTCGATTCGCGAAGCTGGGAGCCGAGTTCGACATTCCTGTTGCGATTCATTCCTGTGGATCGAGCAGTTGGGCTTTCGACGACTTCGTCGAGATCGGGATTGATGTCGTTGACACGCTGCAACCTGAGGCGACGAACATGGCCCCGGCATACTTGAAGGAGCATTACGGCGATAGGCTCGCGTTCCACGGCTGCATCTCGACCGCCGGACCGCTGGCTTACGGCACTGCAGCTGAGGTAGTTCAAAACGTACGCGAGACATTGGCGGTTATGATGCCCGGCGGCGGGTATGCGCTCTCGCCAACCCATCAGATCCAGGACAACTCGCCGACGGAGAACGTCCTTGCTATGTACGAAGCGGCGCTCAAATACGGTAGTTATTAAGTCGTAATGTATGAAGCGGCGCTCGGATATCGTGAGCACTGAGGCCGGGGACGGAGAGAATTGCTGTAACTGCTGTAGATGTCGAGGCTTTTCTGACGCCACATAACCTTGGACGACCGGTGCTAACAGGCTCCGGTGTTTCGGGCGCCTTTGACGAAAAGGCCGTCGAAGGAATGTCTGATCGTTGAGGACCACGTTTTCTATCTCTTCTACAATGCGAAGGATGAGGGTAAACCACGCTGGACCGAACAGACTGGGCTGGCCACTTCCCGTGATCTTGTGAGTTGGACGCGGCACCCTGACACCCCGCTTATCCGGGTAAAGCCCGGGGCGTGGGACTCGGGGTTCTGTAGCGATCCCTGCGTGGTCCGCTCCGGCGAAGAGCGGATGATAGTTTACTTCGGCAATAACTATCGCCATGCGCAGAACGGGATTGCCCTTTCTGATGATCTGGTGACCTGGCGAAAGCATCCGGAACCTATCTTACCTGCAGGATCTCCCGGGGAGCTCGATAGTATCCCCTAACGCTCAGGCCGAAATCCAGGTTGCATATCGCGGCAGCGAGCCCAAGCAGGATTTGTACCCGTTTCTGTCTATGCTATACTGTGGTCGGCATATATGACACCTGCGGCGTATTTGCGAATTCTGGCATGATGTGATACTCTTGGCTCGTAGTGGTAACGTTATCACATTCGCTAGAGCTAGGAAACGAATATGCGATTAGGATCATCGCTGTAAGGAAGCTCCGCGAACCCACCGCACTGCGCCCACAGCGTGCCGAGCACGCAGCAATGGGGATGGGTGAGCATTTGGCTTCGTCGTTGGAAGATCTGTACTGATGAAGCAAGCCGTGATTCAGCTCCAAGAGATCGGTGTTAGTTGCACAAGCGTTCGGCGATGTTCCTGAAGTTCATTAGGATCCCAATTGTCAATCCCTGAAAGGAGGCTCTCTGGTAAGACTGATGTCTACGGTATGCTGGCAATCTGCGTCGTAGCAGGCCTAACCTGAGTCCTATAAGCTGTTTCCAAGAAGGAGAGAGATCCAGATGAAGAAGCTGTCACGTCGAGAATTTCTGCAGGGTTTGACGCTCGCGAGTGCGGGCGTGGTATTGGCGGCCTGTGGCGCGCAGCCTACGGGTCCTGACCCGGTGGTAGATGCCCCTGTCGACACGGCGCCGGGAGAGCCTGGAGGTCAGGTGATCTTCTGGGGCCACGATCAGCACCCGCTAGATCTGGCGGCTGAAGGTTTCGTTCAGAAGTACCCGAACGTCGAGTGGGTATCCCCCCATCCTGCCGACAGTGGTGCCCGGCTAAACGCGGCGATGGCGGCTGGCACCGGTCTGCCCGACCTTTACTGGGCAGAAGCCACGGATGCGCAAGACTGGGGCTGCAACGAGTTGCTTATGGATCTCACCGAGTATCTCGCCCCTGTCAAGGATAACTACCATCCCCTGAAGATGAATGAGACCTTCATCGCTAAGTTCGGGAAGAATGTGGGCTGGCCCGGTGACATCAGTGTTAGTGGCTGGTACTATCGCTACGATGTTCTTGAGGATATGGGTTACGGCGACCTCGACTTCGAAACTTACACCTACGAGGATTTCTTTGCGATGTCGGCCGATCTGGCGGCGCAAGGTAAGTACACCTTCTGCTTCCCGGCGGATGGGTGGAGCGCGCTCTTCATGTATACTCTGCACCAATTGGGTGGCACCGCCGTGAGTCAGGACGGCCAGACGCTCACCGTCGGTGATGAGAAGGGCATTGAGGCGATGCGCATCGTCAAGGGTCTTTGGGACTCCGGCGGCGGCTTGGATGTCGCATGGTGGAGCCCGCCCTATTGGGCTGCTGTCCAGGAGGGCACGTTGGTGGGTGACTTCGCGGCAGCTTGGGCCAAAGGTTTCTGGGAGGCGCAGTTGACATCCCCGGAGCAGAGTGCTGGATACTGGCGGATTGCCAAGTTCCCCACTGGCCCCGGCATCAAGTATCGCACCGGAATCTGGGGCGGCGCGCAGCTGGTATGCCCTGCACAGGCGGACAACAAGGAAAACGCGTTATTGTTTATGGAATACGCACTGGGTAGCCTTGAGGGTGCGGCGCTCTGTGGGACTTGGGGAATCATCCCCTCGTATCGTCCCTATCTTGAGTCATCGCTCTTCCTCCGCGGGCGCTCCTCCATCTTCGGAGATTGGGCTTTCAATGAATTCTGGGCCGGGCAGGAGCAGG
>SLDA01000274.1 GCA_007125545.1 Thermoflexales bacterium
CCGACGCTCTTGCCGCGCATATCCGGCCGAACCCCGTAAGGGCCAAAGCGACCCGGCTCGTGCCCGCCCCACTGACAGTAGCCCACCACCTGGTGGTCACCGGTCACGGCGATCAGCAGCTTCCGGCAATCCGGACCGTGCACTTCGAGGAGGTGCCGGACCTCCCGTACCCAGTCGGGGTCAAAGTACGTTCGTACCATAAGCAGCAGGTCTTTGACATAGTCGGGCGTGACGAACTGCACCCGGATGCCGTGTCGATCCGAGACTCTGCGCTCCAGACGCTGCAACTCAGCTTCCGGCAGCCTCTCAAAGTCGCCCAGGAAACCGTGCATCGCAATAGCCGTGTAGATCGTTTCGAAGCCTAGTTTCTCCAACAATGCTATCGCATCAGCATACCGGTCCACATCCGGCCCGGGAAAGAAATAGTTCCGGGGATAGCCACACACCCTGACCTTCACCGCGCCTTCGGAGCGGATAAAGTCCAGCGCTTGGTGGAGCAAAGCCGAGCCTATCCCTTGCCGCCGGTACTCGGGATGTACAAAGAACACCGTGATGTACCCGGTCTCGCGATCGACAGCCTCGATGTCCAACGGGACTTTGCTCACGATGGCCAGAATGAAGCCGACAAGCTGCTCCTCCACCTCTGCGACTAGGCATCCGCGCGCATCGAAGTTCGGATCTAGGAGTACTTTTTGGAGGAATCCCGCTTCGTCGATGGCATCCTGTGGCATACTCAGAGACCATAGCTCCAAAAGCTCCGTTGTGTCGCCCGCGGCATAGGGTCTGATACGAGCCTCAACTAGTTCAGTCTCTGTTCCGGTCATGTTCCCCCCTCAATTCACTATCTATACACGGACGAGTCCGTAGATGATCTCCTAGGATCTGGATATCTGATAACTTGGGCCTATCGTCTTCTTGAGACGTTCTCGATCGTGCGCTCGGACGCGTTCCTCAATGCCTGAGTTCGAAAGGACCGTCATCTATCGTCGGGACGGCGGGCCACAGACCGGCTTGCTTGGGCTTCATTCGCTCAGCTCGGCGGCCGCTTCTGCCTGGGCCACTGCTATAGGGGCCGGACTGACCGCAGCGATGCGCAGCAGCCAGAAAATCACGGCCGAAGCGATATGGATGCCCCCCGCGATAAAAAACACGGTCCGGATATGTGTCTGCTCGGCAAGGAAGCTGCCCAGTAGCGGCGCCGCAAAGATGGCCAGGCTTGCCACCATCGTGTTGGTGGCGATGAGACTTGGCCTCCGGTCGGAGGGGCAGACCGCCAACAAGGTATCGAAAAAGGCAATGTTGACACCGGTCATGAAGAATCCCTGGACGATAGACACCATCGGCAACCACAGAGGCGTTGGTATGAGCCCTGTCAAAATCGGGTACAGCCCCAGTCCGGCGGAGCAGATCAGCAGGGGGCCAAAGTACCCCTTCCGGCTGATGACCCGTCCCCATAGGGTATATCCTATGATGGTTGCCACCTGGCTGGTCGTGGTTTGCCAGCCGATCCAGGTGTCGGTGGCTGCCAGTTCCCGAATCCAGTAGATGCTGTAAAGGGCCGCGGGCATCTGTATACCGATGCGCAGAACGCTTGTTGCTATCTCGTAGCGAACGAAGGCAGGCACTTGGAGGCTGCGCCAATAGGCCCGCACCTGCTCGCGCAAATTCGGTGCGGCTTCAGCGGTCACGGCGCAAGCTCCCTCTGGGAGTCTCAGCTTGCCCCAGTAGAACATGCCGATCGATCCACCCACGAAGGAAATCATGAACACGACCTGGTAGTTGAGGGGGAAGGGCAAGCTGTCCAGCAGATAGCCGAAGATTGCGACCGAAATGGCGGTCACAACGCTGAGGATGGTCCACCGCATCCCATTCACCTGAGCGCGACGGTGTGCCGGAATGACCTCCGCCACCACGGCCATCCAGGAGGATTCGAGGAGCGCGTTGGAAAGCGCCTTGATCGTCCAGACTACGATGATGATCGTGATGAGATGATCATTCCCCAAGAACGGCAGAAGTGCCATCAAGAGGACGCCACCGCGGTGGAAAATGCGCACGAAGTTCGTGAATCGCACGAGGTCGCGTTGTCGTTGGACAATCTGGCCTGCCGGAATGGAGGTCAAAACTAACATGATCGCCGGTAGGGAGGTGAGTAAGGTGGTCTGAAGCTTTGTCGCGCCCAGTCGCACAACGAAAACAGTCAGGAAACTGAAGATGCCGCCCATCATCAATCCTTGCACGGCAGTATCCAGGGTCAGATAGAGGATATTGCGGTCTTCAAGAGAGAGCTGTCGAGTATCCAAGCCTGCCAGTCGAGAGCGCAGCCGGACTATCAAATCAGCAAGATACATCGGCATCAAACCTCATAAGGTGGGTTGGCCGCGGTAAGTTGCGGCTCTGTACTATGTCGATTCCCCAGTAAACTTGGCAGGCGTTGCTCACCCGAAGCCCCCAGCGTTTTACCAGGCGCGTGCCCTGAAATAGAGCTATTGCGCCCGCATAGGCCAGGCCCGCCGGCAGCAGATCGGTTCCTCTGCCCTGACCGTCTGTCCAAGCCATAGCCGTGTCGATGGCGCGGCCCAACAAAACTGCAGACAGGACTACTGCTGTATTCATCACGATTCCAGCAAGCGATCCGAGGAAGAGCAATCCGGACACCTGTTTGAGATAGGGCCAAATCGCACGGAGAAACTTACGGGTCAAGCGCATACCTCCGAGCTTGGATAGTCACAGAATCGGTTGGTGCCGTACCTTTGATTGCCAAGTATACCACCGGATCCATGATCC
>SLDA01000429.1 GCA_007125545.1 Thermoflexales bacterium
CTCATACGATCACCAAGCGACGATTCTCACGAAGGTGCCCAGTTGGGATGATGGTGACCAGGTCTTACAAACTGTCACCGTAGAGGCGGGAACGCGTGTGGTGGCGGCGGACGGCTCGCCCGTGGATCTGGTGTCTGGAACGCTTGTTCGGCCGGCAGGCTGCCGGGATAGCGGCTGCGAGGTGACGTTTGACGGAACGCCGCTAGAGATGGATCAGCTCGTGGTCACCTTTGAGCTGCGCAGCAATGTCCGCTGGTCGGACGGCGCACCGCTCACAGCAGAGGACGCCGTGTTCGGCCGGCAGATCGCTTGCGATCCGGATACCCCAACCGACAAGTATGAGTGTGCGCGTACCGCCGGCTACACCGTCGACGATGCCCTGACCACCGTCTGGGTCGGGCTTCCCGGTCACCTCAGCTCACAATCTCAGACGAACTTCTGGACGCCGCTACCCTATCACGTCCTCGGTACGATGACCGCTGCGGAGATCCTAGCCGGCGACTATGGGCGTCAGCCGTTAGGCTGGGGACCTTTCCGCTTCCTCGAGTGGGTGCCCGGCAGCCACATCACGTTGGAGTGCAATCCCCACTACTGGCGTCCCGGCTATCCGAAGCTCGACCGGGTTACGTTCCGGTTCCTGCCTGATCAGGATCAGGTCTATATGGCTATGCTACGCGGGGAGATCCAAGTGGCTTCCCATTTCACCGGTATGCCGGGGATCCGTGTGGCAGAGTTGCTCGATCCGGAGGTTACGCCCACGATGAGGCTTGAGTGGTCACCCGGTATAACCTGGGAGCAAATGAGCTTTGGCATTCTGCCGGCGGACAGCCGGCTTCCGGTCTTTGCCGATGCACAGGTGCGTCGCGCATTGGCCCACGCCATTGATCGCCAACGCATCATCGATGAAGTTCTGCACGGACTCGGGTCGCCACCCTCAGCCTATACCTTCGAAGAACACCCTCTCTATCCCACCACGCTCACCACGTATTCCTACGATCCCAGCCAGGCCGCAGCCCTGCTTGATGCTGCCGGGTGGGTAGATACAACCGGCAGTGGAATACGCAACAAGGACGGACACGAGTTCGTTATCACCTATCAGACAACGACAGCCGATGAGCGGATACAGACAGGGCACATAATCCGGGAGAACTTGGCCGCAGTCGGTATTCAGCTAGACCTGGAGTTTCTGCCGCCGGCAGTGTTCTTCGCTGACGGGCCTCACGGTCCGGTCTTCGGACGTCAGTTCGATCTCGCGACGTTCGCGTGGCTTTCCCCTGCCACTCCGCCCTGCACCCTGTTCACAACCGACGGGATCCCGAGAGAAGCCAATGGCTGGATCGGCCAGAATAACACAGGCTACAGCAATCCGGCCTATGACGCCGCCTGTCATCCGGCGATGAACGCCTTGCCGGGGACGACAGCGTACGTTCAGGGACATCAAGCCGCTCTAGAGATCTTCGCCCAGGACGTGCCCGCTCTTCCGCTGTTTCGACGCCCCATCGCTATCGCGGTATCTTCAGGTATGTCCGTTGGTCCCACAGCGGATCCGACTGAAAACCGGGTCACCTGGAATATCTGGGAATGGGATCTGGCGATGTCAACTACCGCGGAGCCCAACGCACCTGCAACTCTCGTCGCGCCCAACCAGATTGTCACCGCGACCTTCGGAGCCGGCGCCTTTGCGGAAGCAGCGGTGGTCACCTATGCCACCCTGCCATCCCAGACGACACCGCCCGATCTGGTGGGAGTCGGGCGATTCTTCGAGCTGGGGGCAGCTTCTACGGCCACGGGTGAACCCGTCTCTCCTCAGACGTCCTATGAGCTTACCGTCACATATGCCCAAGCCTCAGTCCCCCGCCATCTAGACGAATCAACACTCGCGCTCTACGTCTGGAACGGGGTGGCGTGGATGCGTGAACCAACGAGCCAGGTCGACGTAGAAGCAAATGTTGTTAAGGCCACGCCGGACCACTTTAGTGTATGGGCTCTGCTGGGCGAGAGATCGCACAGCGTTTACCTTCCCCTGATTCAAGGGGGTGTGGGATCCCACATGGATGAGCACAGACCCGTGCAAGCTGAGCAGACTCAGATCCCCCAGTAGAGATGAAGCACTGGTGGCAGCGTACAACAGCACTGACGGAGCAGCCTGGACCACCAGATGATCGGGGGGAAGATGCGCAAGAAGTAGTAGCTGTTAGCCAGAGCAGGACCTAGAACAGAGAGGAGCAGCGCAATGATCGTCGAACGTCGAACGCTTGTAGTTAAGACGGGGAAAGAGCAGGAAGTGATTGAACTGATCAAGGCAGGTATCGAAGCCAACACGATCTTCACCGGGGCCTATCGCATCTATCTGCCCGATATTGGGCCCTTCAACGTCGTCGCTGTTGAATGGGAGCACGAGAGCCTAGAAAAGATGCAACTGGCCTGGGAAACCTGGAGGGCCAACATCGCCACCCCGGAGTTCTGGGAGGAATGGGTCGCGCTTACAGAACCCGGGGGTCGCAGAGAGGTCTGGCAACTGGCGGCACAGAGATAGGGGCGCTGGCCTGACGGCAATGGGCAGGCAGGCGCCTGCCCATTCACCGAGGTCTGCAGTCGCGATCTGCCGTGCAGGTCATCGGTCTGCGGCACCTCTGTGCGTAGTTGCATAACCGTGCCGGTTGAGGCCGTGGCGTAGGACCGCCGCTGCTACATCACGTCCAACACGACAGTAGGCATAGACCGCGGAATCGGATACAGCAACCGCCCGGATATGAAGTTAGGGCTGCAACTCAGTTA
>SLDA01000207.1 GCA_007125545.1 Thermoflexales bacterium
ATTTTGCGGCCGGTCGGCGACGGATGGCATACGGCACCTGATCCGTGGGGCAAGTGTTCCCATCCCCGAGCCGCGCGGGTATTTGTGCCGGGCTCAAAGTCCAGGTAGAATGATCAGACTTCCCGCTTCGTCTCCATCCCCGGGGAAACCTCAGCCGTTGGTCGGATCATGGTGGTGGCGACGATTCGAGAGAGCCGGCTGGGCCACGCCACGGGTAAGTCCTTGTTTCCGGAGAATGAGTGTAAGAAGGAGAAAGAGATGAGTGCAGCATCTACAGCAGCACATATGGTACAGGTGGCAAACGCCATCAAGGCGATGGGTACCGTCGTGCGTGTGGAACCCGAGGAGTTTATCAAGATCCTGCGTCTTCAGGACGAGCCCCTCCTTGTCAGGTCGGAGGGCGGCATGTTCTCGAAGTCCTTTCGCTATCTGACCACGTACCGGGGCTTGGCGTTCCACTGCAAGAGCTCGACGGAGCTCACGTTTCCGGTCCGCGTTCAGCTAATCCAGGCGGAGAAGATGTCGATACCGGACCTGTAGACGCGCTAGCCGCCCCGGGACCATTCCGTACGTACTCGCTTGTTAGGGTGTCCCTTCTGCAGCCCCCGTCTGCGGGGACCCCCACCTGCGTTTCGTGGGGTGCACCTGGATCGCTTGCCTTGCGCCCGGAGGCTGGCGCGTCCGACGTGGATGTCACAGGCGCTGGCGTGAATGGGGGGCATCGATGGCTCGTGGCTTTCACCAGTGCACACAACCCCTGGGGCGGCATGCAGACCCGTGCGCCTGCTTGTGCGGCGCTCGGAACCCAGGTAAAATGCTCCGGCTTTCCGTAGGCAAAACTTCAGCTGTGCAGAGGATGGCGATGCACAGAAAGGACACGTTGCGGATGAAGACTCATAAGATTGTTGCCGCTCCTGAGAACCATCAGCCGGCGTATGTGGCGAATGGGTTTGTGGGGTTACGGGTGGGGTGGAATCCGTTTGTGGGGCAGACGGCGCTGCTGGCGGGGTTCACGGGCAGCCACGAGCGGTTCGGGGTGGAGGCCTACGCGCCCATTCCGGCGGTGCAGTACAACCTGATGATGGATGGGAGCTCGCTGCAGCGGTGGCCCCAGGGCTACGAGCTGATCGAGCAGGCGTATGACTTCTCCTGTGGGGAGCTGCGGACCACGTTCACCTACACGAACAGGAAGGGGCAGAAGCTACAGGGACGGAGCGTGATCTACTGCAGCCGCACGAGCCCGAGTATGGTGATACAGGAGACGGAGCTCGAGGTGATGCAGGCGTGTGAGCTGGTGTTCTCGACGCTGCTGGAGGCGACGCCGCTGGCGGTTCGCACCCGGCTGACGGTGGTGCCGAACACGGATTGTGACGGGGTGTTGTGGATCGAGAGTCGGGATGGTTCGGCGACAGCAGGGGTGGCGACGTATCTGGCGTGTGAAGGGGCGGCGGAATTCCGGGAGATCCGGCCTGAGTGGGGGTATGAGCAGGATCGATTGACGAAAGCGTACAGTGTGAGTGCGGAGCCCGGGAGGAGCTATCGGTATCGGATGATGACGAGCTACATACCGGGGACGCTGCACTCGGAGCCGCACTGGCAGGCGGTGCGGATGATCAAGCTGGCGCAATGGAAGGGGTTTGACAAGCTACGAGATGAGAATCGGGCGGCGTGGGCGAAGCTGTGGGAGAGTCGCGTGCGGCTCGTGGGCGCGAGTGAGGCGTGGCAGGATGTCGTGGACGCCTCGTTCTTCTACCTGTACAGCACCATCCATCCCTCGTCGCCGCAGAGCATGGCGCCCTTCGGCCTGAGCCGGCGGGACGAGTACAAGGGGCACGTGTTCTGGGATACGGAGAGCTTTATGTTTATGCTGCCGTTACTGACCGATCCGGCCTCAGCCCGGGCGATGCTGGACTACCGCTACGATCGGTTCCCGGCTGCCCGGCACAATGCTATGATCAATGGCTACAACGGCATCCAGTTCCCGTGGCAGAGCGGCACCACAGGTGACGAGGTGACGCGGGTCTCCGCCGGCGGCGCCGCAGGTGCGGGCGAACAGCACGTCAATATGGACGTGGCTATGGCGTTCATCGCATACCTGCAGGTGAGTGGCGATGAGGTGTTCGCGCGCGAGCGTGCCTGGCCCGTCGTGAAGGGCGTAGCGGACTGGATTGAGAGCCGGGTGACAAAGACCGAGCGAGGCTACGAGATACTCTTTGTAACCGGCATTGATGAGGGGTCCGACAACGTGAATAACGACTCCTTTACGAACATCTCCTGTAAGATCGTGCTTGAGCACGCGAATCGCATCGCCGTGAGGCTGGGTTATCCCGTCAACGAGACGTGGAAAGCGATAGCGGATACGATGTTCGTTCCGATCCACGCTGAGTTGAACTACGTCGAGCAATATGAGGGCTGCAAGATCAAGCTATCTATGCCGCCTGAGTCACTGATGGCGTTCTTCCCCTATGGCTACAGCCACAGCAAGACGATCGATGAGAACACCTTCAGCTTCTTCATCGAGCACGATCTGAAACGGTGGCTGTCTCTCCCGATGCTGTCCGGCTTTTTGGGTGTGATTCCCGCGCGCCTGGGAGATAGGGCGTTATCCCGTGAGTGCTTCGACGCGGGTTCTCTACCGTTCTTTGTGGAGCCTTTCATGCTATGCACAGAGAGCGGTGCTATCCATTACGAGAACCATCCTGATCGCCTTATCACGATCTTCCTGACGGGTCGCGGAAGTCTGATGGCAGGCTTGCTGCTGGGCCTGACACGCCTGGACATCTGGCAGGAGGAGTTCGAGGACTGGTTCAAAGGTCCGATCGTGATGCCGGAGGGCTGGGACGGGATTGTGCTGGAGAAGGTATACCTTAAAGGGCGGCCCGCGCGCGTCAAAGCGATGCACGGGGATGACAGCGCCACGGTTGAGTGGCTAGATTGATCGACCCACGACGGGCGTTGCCCCACTGCCGGCAACCAACCACCGGTTTTCTTGTTCGGCACCCATGCCGATCTCGAGGGGTTGTGACATAGATCAGGTGCACCCCACGTGCGGTTCGTGGGGTGCACCTGGATCGCGGGGGCCTGCGCTCAGACCGAGCCGGCTCTCAGCGTGCAAGCGGACTCAAAGGAGAGAACGAGTGGAATCACTGATACCCAACATCGAACAAGCAGCCCTGGAAACGGAGTTCTCAGGCGTCATCTCGGTGTTCAGAGAAGCCTCAACCGTGTTCAGCCAGGCGTTCGGATACCGAGACGTGAAGAACAAACTGCCCAACACGACCGATACGCTGTTCGGCATCGCCTCCGGGACCAAGGTTTTCACCGCATTGGGGATTGGTGTGCTGATCGACCAGGGCGTGATCGCGTTGGACACGACCGTGAGCGAGATCGATCGAGCGTATACGGGCTTTGTCGACCCCCACGCAACGGTACGGCATTTGCTGACGCATACTTCGGGCATCTATGACTACTTCGATGAGGAGATGGCGCAAGACTGTGAGCATTTCACCGTAAAGATTCCGTGGTGTGAGCTGGAAACGCCCTCCGACTACTGGCCTCTCTTTGAAGGGCAAGCGATGAAGTTTCGCCCCGGAGAGAGATATGCGTACTCCAATGGCGGGTATGTCTTCTTGGGGATGGTGATTGAGAAGGTGACGGGCAGGCTCTACCGGGACTTCGTCCGCGAGCACGTCCTGCAACCGGCCCATATGCACAGATCCGGCTTCTACGCCTTCAACGACCTCCCGGCGAACACGGCCAACGGCTATCTCGAAGACCGCAGCACTACGAACATCTACCAACTTCCGCTACGCGGCGGCGGAGATGGTGGCATGTATACCACAACGGATGATCTCCACGCTTTCTGGGACAGCCTTTTATCCAATCGAATCCTTTCGGCAGAGCTCACGGCGATCTACCTGAAGACGCACTGGACGTTTGACGCCACCAAAGGATATGGTTGCGGCATCTACAAGCATCTCGACGATAGCATGTTTGCGGTGGTGGGCGGCGACGCCGGCGTTGGTTTTGATTCCCGGTATAGGGTACCGGAGGAACTGACCCTCAACATCCTCTCCAATGTCACAAATGGAGAAGAAGCGATGCGAGACGTTCTCCTAGGCTATCTCTAGGTGAGGTCCGTCCCGCGCTGCCGGGACGATCCGTGAGCGCACTGCTGCCTTCGCCCTCAGGGCAGGGCGGCGCAGTCATCGAGCGTGGACAGAACCCAGTCATCCCATTCGAGACACGTGATGAAGACGAGCTGCCACCTGCCATCAAGCTCCCAGATGCTGAACCCGGTCCCGATGCAGTCACCGGTGGACGCTTCCAGACTTGCCATGCCTGTGTACCAGACCGTGACCTTGTCGGGCATACAGCCTATGCAGACGTCACAGCCCTCGAGAACCGGGTCGGATTGCGCCAGCGCACCTTCGAGCTGTCGCGCGATCTCCTCCCCGTTGTCGTGCCCGAGATAGTCGACGCCGACCCCATACGAAACGACCTGCGCCCCATCCGGTCCCACCAGCGCGGTGACACGGTCGGCCTCCCCCAGTCGGACGAGATCGATCAACCAGGCCACGGACTCAGAGATGTCCGTGATATCGAGCGCCGGCATCGGCATCGGCGTCGGCGTAGGCGCCATCGCTTCCGCCGTCGGAGAAGCAACCACTTCAGCGACGGGCGTCACCGCGGGAGCCGGCGTGTCGGCCACCGGCAGCAGCGGTTCGCGTACGGCCTCGATCCCCCGCACCAGCGGTGCAAGGGACGCGTGTTGGATCACGGAAGGACCGAACACGATCAAACCCATGCAGGCCAACACCCCCACCAGCACCAGTCCCACCGCGGCGCCAATGCCCAGCCATTTCCACGGCTTCTCGTCAGTCTGCACACCAAACTCCCTTCGGCTAGCCGGTGACCAAAAGTCTCGACAGAAGAATCGTCGCAATTCTCCGGTCAAATCACCAAGAGATCTCCTGCACCTTACCTACCGCTTCTCCTACCCCAAATTGCCGATGTGCTCCTGCAAATTGCGTGCCGAGATCTTGACATAGCGCTCCGGGATAATCTGCGCCATCTCCTCCTCGGTGAGGCGGATGCGCAGAATATCAAGCGCATCCTCCGGCGACCGGCCATAGGCCAGCTTCTCCTTGCCGTTCTGCATCGCGAAGAGATACATCATGTGCCGACAGGGCAGAGCGCTCGTCCCCTGAGCCGCGCCCGATTCGTGCCGGTCGTTCGGATCGGCCAGCCGGCTGATCTCGGCGTCATACTTGCCGTCCAGCAGGTCCCGGTAAAACGCGTAATCGACCCCCTTGACCTTCTCTCCGTTGAGAAAGCGATCGCGGTTCTCTTCATTCATCAGGCTCTTGCCCTCGGCAATCAGCTGATAGCCCAGGGCGGCTCCCGGGTACGGCGCATAATACGAGAACGACGGGAGGACGTAGCGCATCGATTTGACCATCCGCATCGTCTTGAAGGCGTCCTCGCGCGTCTCCCCGGGAATGCCGACGATGATGTTGGCCCAGAGCTTGGGAGGCGTGCGTCCCTTGGCTACGAACTCGGCGCCAAGGCGGTTGACCAGATCGATCGTGAAGTGGTTGTCCGCTTCCGTACATTCCTTATTCAGCAGGCGCAGGATGCGCTCGCTCCCCGACTCGAAGCCGATCGAGATAAGGTTCCAGTTGGTCTCCCGGAGCAACGCCTCAAACAGATCGGGCCACCGGCGCACCATATCCGAACGGCCCGCAGCCCAATAGGGCCACGCTTTGTTCGCCCGACGGGGGTATTTGTCGAGCCATTCCTCCAGCCAGTCGCGATTCTGGAAAAACATAGAGTCGTGGATGACGACCGAGCCCACGCCATACCGGTTGTCCAGCGCATTAAGCTCGTCGATGACTTGATCCACCGGCTTGCGTTGCGTATAGGGAATGAAAGAACTCTCGTTGCAGAACGCGCACTGCCAGGGGCAGACCCGGCTGGTGATGATCGTGGCCACCGGCGGCGGGCCCCAGCCACAGGCGGGCTCCAGCGGCCAGTTGAATTTCGAGCGCAGTCGGCGGTGCGGCTGCGGCCAGAGCGTGCGGTCAATCACCGGCCACTCCGCCATGGACCTGGCCCCGACGCCCTCGATGACGCGCGGATAGGCGCCGGGATCGCGTACCAGATCGACAATCACGTTCTCTCCCGGCCCACGACAGATGCGGTCAAACTCCGGTACCGCGGCCATCTCGTCCACGGCCACCATCGCGTGCATCCCGCCGGTCAGCACGAGGCCGTCAGGATTGACCTGCTTGAAAATGCGCGCGGCCTGGCGGGCCAGGTGGAACGTGTAGCCGCGGACGTTCATCAACATCATCTCATAGCCGCGCAGTTGCTTGTGCAACTGCGACCACTCCCTGACGAGACGCGTCGACCGGATGTCGGTAAGGATCCCGTTCTGGTGCATAATGGTGCGTAGTAGGCCCAGGCCGTGATCTTGCCACTGCTCGTGTGGCCCGTTGGGTCGGACCAGGTCGCCCAGCTCGCCAAGATCAAGCCACACTATTTTGCTCTGCTTGCGTTGCTGTGCCCGAAAATTGAACACGATGTACCCCCATGATATAGCTCTAGCCGACCGCATTATACCCGATCTCCGCAGAGCAAATAGTCCGACCCGACCGTGCCGACTCCCTCCTAACGCACCGTCACAATCGCCACCACGACAGCATCGCCGTCCGCCGCGACCAGCCGCTCGCCCTCAGCTCCGTAAAGCCCGGCGCGCAGGGCGTAGGCGCCGGGGCCGAGTGCGGGGATAGGGTGGGGGTCCGCGACCACCTCGCCCGTGACCCAATGCGAGGTCGGTTTCTCGCTTAGTCCGGGCCGGCCGTCGTGCTGTGCCAATACCGGGCCCGGCGCCTCGACTGTGCAAGCAAGCTGCCGCAGCAGCTAGTTTACTGAGCGAGCTTCGTACTGCCGATCAACAGGAACGCGATCGCGAACACGAGCAGAAGACCCAGAGGCACCAGCAGCTCGCCTATCGCGGCTCCGGTGGCTATGACAAGCAAGCCCTCGACCAGCCAGTAGGTCGGAAGCAGCACTGCCAGTTGTTGCAGAAGGGTTGGCATGATCTGAATCGGCCACATCATGCCTCCCAGCATGGCTATGAGCACGAGAAGGAAGGCGATCACCAACGAGGCTGTCTCCTTGTCACGTACCCACGTGTACCAGGCCAGGCAAAGCCCAATGCTGGCGAGGGTGAAGAGCGAATAGAGCACAAACAGCGCGCCCGCAGTCGCTCCGTCTATTCCGTGAAGGAAGCTCGCCACCCCGATCACGACAATGTTCAGTGCCGTCACAATCACGAGGAAGGCCAGCAGGGCTTGCCCGAGATATGCCAGGCGCGTGATAGGGGCCACGCCGATCCTTAGCAGGATGCCGCTATTCCGATCCTCCAATACGATGATCGTCAGCCTCGCCGCGACGTAGAGCACCGCCAGACCGTAGATTTGGAAAGTCGGTGGTAGGGGCAGCCACTGCCCCGGCTCGGGGCCTGGCAGCAGCAACGTGAGCAGCGGCAGCATGACAACCAGCAGGATGTTCGAACGGCGCCGGAACAGACGCCTGAGGATGAACTCGAAGATGATCAAGCCAGTTTTCTCCTGCCGAGGAGGATGGCCACGACGCCCAGTGCGATCGAGGCCGCCACCAGAAGTGCTCCGCTCACGAGTGCTCTTCTCAGGTCCTGCCCGGAAATGAGCGCGAGGATGATGTTCTGTCCCAGCGAGATGGGGTTGCCGTAGTTCGACAGCAAGATCAGCACCCCGACATCGGGCATCCGAAACCATATCTCTGCCAGAGCCATCGAGCCAAATCCGAAGATCTCGGTGATGCGCTCGGCTAGCGTGGGGTTTGTCGTCGCAAAGAAGCTCACGACGCCCACGAGCTGGGATATCAGTGAGATAGGCACGAAGGTCAGGATCGCATACCCCAGATGTCCCCAGTTCACGCCGTAGACCCAGTGGGTGAACAAGACCATGACGACTGCCAGCAGCGACGTAAATATCGTGCTCGAGAGCACGATCGCGTAGGCATGCACATGGGGAGGGTAGGGCAGTGAGTACATCCGCCACCGTCGCGCGGCAAACAGATCATCTTTCAGGTACTCCAGGGCGTATCCACCGCCGAAGAGTTGAAACGCCAGGCTCGTGCTGATGGAGATATAGTCCATCATCGGGAGCCCGGTCGGTTCGTGGACCCCGCTCCCCACCAATCCCAGCACCGCTATCAGCACGAGCGGGAGTACCACTAACAGGAGCATCCCGAGATACCCTCTGAGCATTCGCCGCAGCATAAAGTAGCTCGATCGGATGACCACGGCTAGTTCTCCCGCTGATCTCTAAGGGTTCTGCCGGTCAGGTCGAGGAAGACATCTTCCAGCGTAGGCTGCACCGTGGTCACGGACTGGAGCCCGCCTGACTCTCTGGCTAGCGTCAGGACGCTGTCCAGGTTGTCGGCTCCGACGCGCGAAGCTACCTGAATCTGGTTTCCGGTCTGCGTGACCCGCGTGACGCCGTCGAGATTGCGGAGCCGTTCGAGCAGATCATCGCCCGGATATGCCACCTCGAGCCGAATCGTCTCCTGCGACTGGACGCTTTTCACCAACTCGTCGACCGTACCCTGGGCGATGACGTTGGCCCGATCCATAATCACCACCTGCGACGCGATAGCCTGCGCCTCCTCCATATAGTGGGTTGCATAAAGGAGGGTCGTGCCCTGGCGATTTAATGCACGCGCATTCTCGAGGATGTTGTAACGAGACTGGGGATCAATGCCGACCGTTGGCTCGTCCATAATCAGGAACTTGGGCTCGTGCAAGAGCGCGCACGCGATGTTCAGGCGTCGTTTCATCCCGCCGGAGTACTTGACGGGCAGTTGGCCCGCATATTCGGTCAGACCGACGAGCTCCAGTGTCTCGTCGATACGACGCGTCAGGTCCGCGCCACGCAGCCCGTAGATGCCCCCAAAGAACTGCAGGTTTTCCCTGGCGGTCAGGTCCTGGAAAATGGCGATCTCTTGGGTCACGAGACCGATGTCGCGTTTGATCTCAAGCAGATGTTGCCGCTGCGCTCTACCGAAGACCTTGATGTCACCCGAGTCGTACCTGATCAGGCCTGTCAGGCAGTGAATGAACGTGGTCTTACCGGCACCATTCGGTCCTAAGAGACCGACGATCTCTCCCTCCGCTATGTCCAAGTCAACGTGATCCAGCGCGACTCGGTCGCCGTATCGCTTGACTATGCCCCGCACGGACGCGATCACCACAAGGACCTCCCTTTCGCTTACAGCCCCCTTTCAGCTTATCACAGGTCCGATGGCTGACAACGGCTATCCCTTGCCAGACTTCTCAAATCTGGTAAATTGAACTTACCTGCTGCTGATATGGGGAATAACGGACGACCCAGCAACTGATAGTCCAGGGATACCGAGTTTGGTGCGAAGGTGCTGGCCTTCGGGTAAGCTAATTTGCCCGGCAGGATCCCACCTGACCTAGCGGGTCAATGTCTAGACCCGTATCGGCAGCAGGTTCTCCTTGCTAGCGAACGCGCTCTCCTATCACTCGCCCGCCGGATGCTCCGAGAGCCGAATGAGCGGTGGCTTGTCTCGGAAGATCGGCAGAAAACGTTCCTTGCCCTTCCAGAGGCGGATGATGTTGGGCCGCAACGCCCAAATCGTGAGCGCCATGGTCGGCAGCGCGAAAGCGACCGCCGCGGCAACATCTCCCCGGATCAGGAAGAGTGTGGGCAACAGGAGCGCGACCGAGATCGAGGCCACCGAGGCGTGGCCCACCAGCCCCGCTGCCATGATACCCGCTACCAGGAGGGCCGGAAGGCTTGGAAGCCACAATACAGCTGCGATACCCAGGCTCGTCGCCGTCCCAGCGCCACCGCGGAAGCTGAGGAAGAGCGAATAGTTGTGTCCGACCACGGCCAATGCCCCGGCAGCCGCCATCCACCAGGGTGAGAGCCCCAGCGCGCGTGCCAGCCAGACCGCCGCGGCACCCTTCAACCCATCAGAGATCGCCGTCATCAGCGCGGGCAGGAATCCCGCGGAGCGCCACACGTTCGTGCCCCCCGTACGTCCGCTCCCAACCTTCCGCACGTCGATCCCACGTGCTATGCGTGACCAGAAGAGGCCGGGCGGAATCGAGCCCAGTAGGTATGCGCCGGCGGCGGCCAGGAAAACCATCAGTATCTGCGAACTTGTATGCGGCATCTAATTTGCTCCTTAATGAAAAACTATATTGTCTAACCATCGGGTTGAATCGTCCGGGAAGCTGTGCTCTATCGTCTCCCGCACGGTACAACACCGGCACGGCGCCGGCGATACGCGCTTTTTCGGAGAGGGATACGGCTTGCTGCGTTTAGAGGTTTTGCTCCTGCCACGTCGCTGTCCGGCCGAGATTCGGGTCCAGGAGAGGGCCGCGTGCCCCAGACTGGGGTTCAGTCTGCGGGTGGGGTGCGCAGATTCTACATCACAGCTCGCTGTCATCGTGCCGCCGGAATCCGGTCTGCGGCGCCGGGCGCCGCTCCCTCGGTGATGTCTCTACCGGCCCGGCATACACTGGCACCCAAGGCATACGCCCAAGCCGTCTGCCTAACGCGTGTGCCTA
>SLDA01000133.1 GCA_007125545.1 Thermoflexales bacterium
ACGTTGAGCATAAAGGTCGGCTGCGTCGCGACAGCCACATCGCGAATCTCCTCCCACAACGGGTTACCCTCGGTGACCGCCCAGGTCGTCCGTGGATGCGAGAGTAATTGAGCACCATGATTGTCGAGAATCGATTCGATGTCGGCAATAGCGGGCAGCACAGCCTTGGGTCCTCCGCTAAACCCCGCAAAGAAGTGTGGCTCGACAAACCCCGTGAGAATGCGGACCGAAGCTTCGGTATAGGCCCGGTTCACGCGCACCATGTGTCCGGCGCGGTTACGTGCCACGCCAACCAAGTTGGCATTATCCCACGCATCATGCTGCACAATGCGGTATCGACGGACAATCTCCGGACCCAGCATCCGGTCCAGCTCATCGGGTGACTGTGGACGATGCGTCCCCAGCCCGTTGATCAGCACCACCTTCTCGTCCGGCAACCCCGTCTCCGACAGCACATCCAAGAGCACCGGAAGAACGCGATCGTTGGGCATGGGGCGTGTGATGTCGCAGAAGCTGATCGCGACCGTATCACTGGGGCGGACCAGCTGCTTGAGAGCGGGGCTACCCAGAGGATGCTCCAGCGCGGCACGCAATGCCGCACCCTCGTCGGCAAGGCCTGCGACGTATCGTGGCGAAATGACGGTAACCGCCGCCTCATCAGGCAACGATATCTTCAAACCCTCACGTCCGTACGCTAGCTCAAGCTCCATAGACCTCCTCTTTGCCCAACAGCATCTCACTAATAGCCACGAGTATAAGAGACAGACTCGCGTTGTCAATCATGAAATTGCCCTGGAGCTGTTGCACTACGCGGCTATGGGCCGTAACGGCCCAGACCGCCACTCGCGCCGCCGAGCCAGACGACGCCGTCCCGATCGACGAGAACCGCATGCGGACCGTAGGTGTTGCCGGGAGGGCCATCCTGGGCAGACAGGTGTTGCCACTCGGCTGCCTCGCCCTGGAACAGGAGCCCATACACGCCGTCACGGGCGGTGGTAGCCCAGATCTCGCCACCGGCGCCGACGCCGATGGAGGTAAGGGGAGATTCGGTGTACGTCTGCAGGAACGGCTGGAAGGCACCGGCGACCGCCTGCCGGATCAACAGCTCTGATCCTGCAGCGACCAGCAAGTCGCCCCAAGGATCCAGCGCGAGTGCGCCGATGACGTCACTCGGCAGAGCGCTATTTCGCGAGTTGAATACCTCAACCGTCTCACCCACCAACCGGACCAGCCCCTCCATCGTACCGGCCCACATCGCCTCACCATCGGGCTGCAGCGCGCGCACCTCGCTACTGGGCAGGCCATCAGCGTCGGTCAATACGATGAGCTGTTCATCGTCCCAGATGAAGAGCCCCTCGTCGCTTCCCAACCAGAGCCGTCCACCGCTGTCTCGGGCGATGGCCCGAACATACTGATCGGCAAGTTCCGGGACTTGCGCCGCAAGGTGCAGCTCGCCTTGCGGCGTATAGTGGCTGGCTCCATCGAAGTGGCCGATCCAGATACCTCCATAAGGATCCGGATAGATGGATAGCGCGAAGCCGCGGGGTAGCTCGAACCGCCCTTCTGGGGACGCCACCGCAGAGTGATCAGCGAAAACGAGCCCACCCAAGCGGTCACCGTACCAGATCCGACCCTCGATATCCTGCGTAATCGTGCGGATCTCGTTGTCCACTAACGGCTCTTGATCCAAGACAAAGGACAGCCACTCTCCGTCCTTCAAGACACTGGCACCGGAGCTGGTGCCATAAGCAACCCAGCCCGTGACGGGATCAACCGCCAGGCGTCTCACCAACCCGGCAACCATACCAGGCTCGTCGCGGTGCAAGTCGAACACCTCTGCGCGCGATGGATCGAAGCGAGCAACTTGGTTGTAGGACCCGATCCATAGGGTATCGTCCGCCGCAACCGCCAGGGCCGTGACGCTGGTATCGAAGAGATTGGCAACCTCCGGGTTATCGAAATAGCGCCACTCACCCGTTGCACTGCGACGAGCCACTCGATAGAAGCCGGCGAGCCAGAGATTGCCGGCTCCATCCGATCCCGCTTGGTAGAAGATGTCACCGTGTTCATCACCCATCTCGGGCGAGAGCCCTATGTCAGAGATCAGGGCGAGTCGATCCTCGCCGATGACCCAGACTTGCACAGCATCAGGCCCCACTGACAAATCGCGCAGTTCTATAGGCACACCTTCCAGGGGACTGAAATGGTACCAGTCAGTCTCATCCAGATTCAGGAAATCCACTCCCTGATCCTCATAGCCAACCACAAGCCGGTTGTCCAGCGCGCAGTCGAGCGCGCGGACGTGGCGATCCGTCCACTCTGCGTACGGACTGTCGAGAGCAAGCCATCTCCAACGTCCGGGATCGAAGCGAGCCACCCCGCCATCTTGCGTACCGGCGAAGAGCGTCGGCTCACCCATGACCGGGCAGACGGTCAGAGCACGGGCCGCATTGCCCGGAAGGCCATCTCCGGTAGTGTACTTGACAGGCAAGATACCCAGCCCCAGGGGCCACGCGACGACCCCGCCGCCGGTCGCGGTCCACAGATAGCCGTCGAAGAAGGCCAGGTCGGCAACGTCGTTGCCGTTGGTGAAACTCTGCCAGGTGAGCAGTTCCACCGACGCGACCAGCTCCTCGAGAGTATGGAGTCCGTCAGCCTGGCGCTCCTCGGGAACGAGCCCGATGATGGTGAGTACGCGGGTGGGGCCGGGTTTCGAGACATAGAGCTGCATGCGCACCGGGGCGCCGTCACGGTCACCCCGGATCTCGGA
>SLDA01000507.1 GCA_007125545.1 Thermoflexales bacterium
CGGAGAGGAGGTCACCTCCGCTGCCTATCGCGTCCATCCCTACGGTCACGAAACGATTGGCCACCTCTGCGATCTTCAAGCCATCACCGCGGCCGACCTCCGGCGTCATTATGAGACGTACTACACGCCCAACAACGCAGTCATCGCCGTCTCCGGAGATATCCAGGCGGAGACGGTCGCGGACGCCATCGCCGAACAGTTCGGCGCCATCCCACGAGGTCCGGAAACCCCGACCGTTCGCGCGGTCGAGCCCCCGCAACGCGGCGAACGCCAGGTCATCGTGCGAGGGGCCGGTAGCACGGATTATGTGGAAATGGCGTACCACGTCCCTGCCGCCGCGCACCCGGATTTCCACGCACTGACCGTGCTCAGCGCCATCCTCTCGGGAGGGTCCGGCTTCCTTGTGGGGCGTGGCCATATCACCAACCATACCAGTCGCCTCTACCGCGAGCTCGTTGAGGCAGAGTACGCCGTGGATATATCGAGCGGTCTCGCGCCTACCGTCGACCCGGGCCTCTACCGCATCTCTGCAACCGTTTGGCCCGGCATCGATCCCGAGGACCTCACCGGCAAAATCAAGGAGGAGCTGACCCGGCTCCAGGAGGCGCCGGTTTCAGAGGACGAGCTGGCCAAGGCGCAACGACAGGCGCGCGCCCTCTTCGCGTATTCCAGCGAGAGCATCTCCGACCAGGCTTTCTGGCAAGGCTTCACAGCCATTTTCGCCGACTATAGCTGGTTCGAGACCTACCTCGATCAGCTCGCCGCGGTGACGGTTGCGGACGTGCAGCGCGTGGCACAGACCTACCTGGACCCGAAGCAGCAAACCACGGGTTTCTATCTCGGCAACCGGACGGAGGCGTAAGATGACCGGCCAACAGACCCAACAAGCTCCAGCCTCTCCCGCACTTCCCGGCCCCGACGATACGCTGCGACAACGCCTCTCCAACGGCGTGACCCTTTTGGTACGTGAGAACTTTGCGAGTCCTGCAGTCGTCGTCACCGGCTACCTTCGAGCAGGATCGCGCGATGAGCCCCCGGGCAAGCACGGGCTCGCAGGCTTTGCCACCGACGTGATGGAGCGCGGCACCGAGACCCACGGCTTCGACGAACTCTATGAGACGGTCGAATCGATTGGGGCGGGTTTTGGCCTGGGTAGCGGCGTGCATATCACCTCATTCGGTGCCAAGGGGCTGGCGGAGCACCTACCGCTGCTCCTGGATATTCTCGGCGACGTTCTACGCCGGCCTACGTTCGAGGCGCGTCAGGTGGAAAAGGCACGGGCAGAAATACTGACCGACTTACAGGAACGCGACAATGATAGTCGCCGGCAGGCACGGCTCAAGTTCTATGAGCTGGCTTATCCACCTGAGCATCCCTATCACTGGAGCCAGCTCGGGTACCCGGAAACCGTTGCCGCTATCACCCGCGATGATCTGGCAGGCTACCACGCCGCGAACTTCTCTCCGGCAGGCATGGTCGTTGTCATCGTCGGGGGTATCGAGACCGCGGCCGCGGTCGAAGCCGCGGAGACCGCTTTCGGCGGGTGGGACACAACCCGAGCCGAACGGCAGCCGCTCGCTCCCGCTCCCCAGTTGACCGAGCGGCGGGAGTCTCGTGTGCTCCTGGAGGACAAGTCCCAGAGTAGCCTGTGCCTGGGCTGGCCCGGGCCACCCCGTGCGCATCCGGACTTTATCACTGCGCACGTCGCCAACACCATACTCGGTGTGTTCGGTATGTACGGGCGGCTGGGCCAACGTGTCCGCGAGGAGCATGGACTCGCCTACTACGTCCACAGCCGCGTCGACGGAGGGGCCGGACCCGGTCCCTGGCGCGTGACAGCGGGCATGGACCCTGCGAATGTAGCCCAGGGATGCGATCTCATTCTAGAGACACTTGATGAACTCCGGAACACTCCAGTACCCGTCGACGAGTTGAATGACAGCCAGAGCTTCCTCTCGGGCAGCCTGCCGCTCTACCTGGAGAGCAATGAGGGCGTGGCCCGCTCGCTCGTCAACATTGAGCGCTACTCGCTTGGCCTTGATTACCTGCAGCGCTATGCTGCTATGATCAAGTCCGTGACGCCAGAGCAGGTGCAAGCGGTCGCTCAGCAGTGGCTGGATACCGACAGTTTCGTGCTTACCGTGGCCGGGCCGGAGACGCCCACCGGGAGCGTAGCAGACGACGGATGAACGCTACGCATAGGATCCCCGAACGCACGCCGACGCCCGCAGGCGGTCCGACGCCCCGAGGTCTGCTCACGAGCGGGGTCGATCTGGTCTCGATCCCGCGTATCGAGCGAGTGCTTGCCCGGTACGGGGACCGCTTTCTGGCACGCATCTATACCCCACAGGAGATTGCGCGCAGCCGGGGACGCAGTGCGACGTTGGCGGCACGCTTTGCCGCCAAAGAAGCTACCGCCAAAGCGTTGGGCGTGGGGATGCGGCTGATGTCGCCCGGCGGAATCGGGTGGCTCGAGGTCGAGACCCTGAACGAACCGAGCGGAAAGCCTTATTTGGTCCTCCACGGCAGAGCAGCAGCGTTAGCCAAAGCGCAGGAACTCACGCTCTGGTCGGTAAGCCTGAGTCACGATGCAGGGATTGCCGTGGCCTTTGTCGTGGCCGCGGGGCCGTAAGACATCCGATAGCGCCCTTCACGGGCCATAGCAGGTTCGTGGAAGCGGCGAAAGGCAGGACGCAACTATGCGAGCGGTGGTGCAGAGAGTATCGCAGGCAGCCGTAACAGTCGACGGCTCGGTGGTTGGACAGGTCGACTCGGGGCTTCTGGTGCTACTGGGCGTGGCAGAAGGAGATACCGGGACAGAAGCGCTCTGGCTGGCTCACAAGGTCGCCAACCTCAGGATTTTCCCTGATGTCGAGGGCAAGATGAATCTCTCGGTCGGTGCGGTCGGCGGTCGAGTTCTTGTCGTCTCGCAGTTCACACTAATCGCCAACACGCGCAAGGGTTTCCGCCCCAGCTTCGTCTCCGCTGCCCAGCCTGAAGTTGCCGAGCCTCTGGTCGAACGGTTCGCAGCGGCCGTGCGGGCAGAAGGTGTGCCGGTTGAGATGGGTGTCTTCGGCGCCGATATGCAGGTCGCATTGGTGAATGACGGTCCGGTTACCATCGTGCTGGACCGCGAACCGGAGGAGAGATAGATGCAAGATGCAGCCGAAACCGCACTATGGGCATGGTTTCTGTTCCGCAGCGGACTGCCGGCGAGTCGTGCCAAGGCCCTTCTGCAGGAGTGGCGGTCCCGCGGACTCTCGCTCCGCGAGGCGCTCGCGCTGCCCAGAGCTCAACTGGGGATCTCACCCCAGGAAGCGGCCCGCCTCCACCCTCCGGCGGAGCTGCCACCGGCCACAGCGCTGCGCTGGGATAACGGCTACGCTCCGGCCCACGATATCGGACGGGGGCTCCTGTCGCTGCCTCTGAAACTCCGCCCTGCACTGCTCTTCTACCACGGGGAGGTGGCCCTGCTCGGCCGGCCCCTGGTGTACCTGGCGCCGGCGCCGATGAATGCCGAGGACAAACAGATGCTGCACGAGGCGCTCAGTCTGCTGGCGGATGAGCCCCTGCTCCTGGGCGTCTACGCGGCAAGTCCACAGGTCCCGATCCTGTTGGAGGAGTTGGTCCACAGCACCGGTGAGGCTGTGATCTTCGCGCGCACAGGGACCAAGATCCACCGGCCTACTGATCTCGAGGCGTCGCTGATCGAGCAAGGGCGCCTGATCATCGTGAGCCCCCTGCCGCCTCAGACTGCGTATCAACCCGCCTGGGATACAATCCTGCAGCAAGTCGCGGTGGCTGCCGCCGGACGCGTGCTGCTGACAGGTGAAGCCGCACGCAATAGCAGCCTGGTCCCCGGCCTTGAAGTTGCGCAGCAGGATACATCGGCGGTGCTTGCACTAACAGCCACGGACCCACAGTCATCCGAGCCGGCCGGCTACCAGATCGCCGACACGCCTGCCGCCGTGCTGCCTTGGGTCGACACCCTCTTTGCAAATGCATCCCTGGATGCGGAAGCGACCGAACCGCATGGTGCAGCCGGACCCGCCGGTCGGGAATCTACGGCCCCCTATTGGGTGGGTCCGGAGCTGACCGAGATGGTAGAAGCAGACCTCGGTCCCCCGCCCTCGGCCGAGGAGATAATCGAGACGCTGAGCAAGAGTGGAACTATCCCCGAAGCCCTGCGCCGCCGCCTCCTCGGTGACGAGGAGACGTAGTCGACCCGAGCCTTCAGGGCAACCCGACCAACTCGACTGCATCGATCTGGTTCCAGGTCCCGGTTCGGGACTCATCGAGATTAATGCGCACCGTCGCGACCTTCTCAACTGTGGGCTCCATCCGAGCGACCAGCACACCCGGGCAGGGCTCCGCTACATCGTGCCCCTCCCAAACGACCTGTGCGTTCCCTTCAACGTCGATCAACGTGATGCGTGAAATGGCACCTCGGCCGAATGTCTGGTGAACGTGCACCTCGGTAGCGTGAAGGGGGCGGCTATAGCTAAGCTCCAACCACTCCACCCCACGCCCACGGGCGGAGGCCCAGGCTCGCGCATCATCGGCACACGCGTTCACAACCGGAGCGCCGGTCGCACGATTCGGACTCCAGTCCGGGCGTCCGTAGGCGGAACTCGCCGTCGCGGACACCGCCCACTGTGAGAGGGCCCCGGATGTGGAATCCACAGCACCTGCTCCCTCCCGCGAAAGCAGACCGGGAAGTCCATCGATCTGGCACGCCGGCAGCAGCAGGGCAGCCAACAGCAGGAGCAGCAACGCGTAGCTTCGCTGTGACCTGGCCTGTCCTGTTGAGCGACGTGGCATCCGCACTCGTTTCTCCATCCGTTTGTTTCCTGGCTCGGGCGCAAACCCAAAGAGGTGCTGAGATTCTACAGCGAGGCGCCTTCTCGTCAAGTCGCGCGTCGGCAATCTCTTATGGATTCTGGTCGCATGCTTGACATATGCGTTGTTGAGTGCTAGAATTGCCGTGTAACAATATTTTTATCAGCCAACTGGTATACTGGGTCGGACAACAGCCACCGTCCCTCCAGTTCGAGTCATTACCTACTAACACTTGGAGGTTAGACATGTTCAAGGAGAGAATTCGTGAGAACTACGACAATCTCACGCCGGGTTTCCGGAAGCTAGCCGATTTCATTATGGATAGCACCCTCGACGTTGCCTTCCTCACAGCGACGGAACTCTCTCGCCGCGTTGGAGTGGATCCGGCAACCGTGGTTCGCTTCGCGCAGGAACTCGGCTATTCCGGATTCCGAGAACTGTCGCAAGAGATCAAACGCTACGTCCGAGACCGTGTCACCGCATCCTATCGCCAGGTTGGGGAAGCAAACTCGACCGAGGAACTACTGCGGGGGCTGGTGGAGAACAGTCGCCAAAACCTCGAGTATTTCGTGACCACCGATCTCGCAAGCGTCGTGGAAGCTGTCGAAGTGCTGCGCTCTGCGCGGCATATCTGGTGCACGGGCGAGTTCACCGGCCACAACATCGCCGAGTATTTCGCTCGAAAACTGCAGATACAGGGTTTACAGGCAACCGCGTTCGAGCCCGGGATGGCCAGTCTCGCCACGTCACTCACGCAGATGACGGAAGAGGACGTGCTTATGGTCTTTGCCGGCACGGATCCGAGCCTCGATGCCGGCTATGCCGTCCGAATGGCAAATGAGAAGGGACTTCACACCATCACGCTGACAGGCTCCGGCGTGGCGCTTCCCGCACGGGAATCGAACGTGACCGTCATCGTGCCACACAAGAGCCCGGCAGGTGTTCCTGCCTTCGGTGCCATCATGCAGGTACTCAGTCTGATCTGGGAAGCGCTGATGACGCCGAGCTCTGACGAGATGCAACAGCGAGCGCGCGAGACCCAGGAGAAAATGAACCAGCTTCTCAAGCTCCGCGCCGAAACGCCGGAATATGAGATCACGCCTCCTGGCGATATGTGGAGAGAAAATCTGGGCTAGTTGCCCAGTCGATCGTAACAAACAGGGGTCCATCCGGTAAGGGCCCCTGTTGCTTGTCACAGAAGCTCGTAAATAGATTCATCGAGATTGAGACCTACCGAAGCACATCACAGCAACCCACGATAGAAGATCAATGAGGAGGTCGATATGTTCCGAGATCGCATACGCGAATACTATGATGCTTTGACCCCGGGATTCCGAAAGCTTGCTGATTTCATTATGCAGAACACGCTAGATGCGGCGTTTTTGACGGCAAGCGAGTTGGCACGGCGCGTGGGGGTCGACCCTGCGACGGTTGTACGGTTTTCCCAAGAGATCGGGTACTCCGGATACCGAGAGTTGTCACGGGAAATCAAGCACTATGTTCGTGATCAGGTGACAGCCACCTATCGAGAGGCAAAAGAGGCCAAGACCGAAGAGGATATCATCAACGTCATCCTGGATAACACCGGACAGCATATTCAGCACTTCCGCACCACGGAAACCCAGGCGCTGGCCAAGGCAACACAGATGCTGAAAGAAGCCTCTCATATATGGATCACGGGCGAGTTCACCTCGCATGATTTGGCTGCCTATCTGGCCCGCAGCCTCGATCCAACCGTAGGCATCCCGACCAGCTATTTCCAGCCGGGCATCTCCGAGACGGCTGCCGCCGTGGCTCGGATGAATCCGGGCGATGTCCTGTTAGCCCTGGTGATTGGAATTCCCGGATTGGATACCGGCTATGCCGTCAGCCTGGCGAAGAAGAAAGGACTGCGTACCATCTGCCTGACCAACTCCGGCACGGTCCTTCCCGCTCGAGAAGCCGACGTGACCGTCATCGTGCCCACCAAAAGCCCCATGGCGATCGCCAGCTTCAATATGGCCCTGCTGATCCTGGGCGTGATCTGGGAGAGCATCGTCGCCGGTGAACCCGATACCGTCGCCGAAGCCTTTACAACCGTCCACGGAAACATGAGCGACATCCTGGAACTGCGCGGGCGAACCGCCGGGTATGAGATCCCGGCGCCTCCCGAAGATTAGGAAGAGGTCCCGAGCTCAAAACGACCCGGGGCATTCGCGAGACACGAACGCTCCCTGCGGCTATCGGAAAGCACAGGGAGCGTTGTTCGTTGGGTGTTCGCCCACAGAGAACCTCAGGTAGACCAGCTTAACGTGGCAAGACCTGCCGCATCACCAGCGTCAGGCCGTGCATCAGTCCGAAGATGAACGCAAAGATAATAATCATTCCCATAATAGCCACTGCCACGTTGAGCCATCGCACGTCGCGGCGCGTAATTCTCTGACCGGCACGCTCGAGCGCCTCGATGCCACTGAGCATTGAACCGAGCACAGCCCCCCACAAAATGAAGGGCAGCAAATTTTCACCCCCCACATTCAGCATCCGCAAGCCCATCGCGAGCAATAACCCTGCGGCGCCTCCGATGACAGAGCCCATCGTCTGCCGCCGCCAATTCTGCTGCGGCTCCTGACGCTTCTCGACCGCCTCCGTGGCCTCGTCCTTTTCAACCTGCTGTTCGTTCATCATTCCTCCCATAATCACGAATAAGAGCTCAACCGCGTCAGACCCTGGCGGAACCGCAAAGGCCGCGTCGCTCACGTCTGGCATTGTACTCCTTCGGTGCTACTGGGCAACTGCGGCGTTCCGGGCCAGTTTCGCGAAGTGTGCTATACTCGGCTCGCTTATGGAGACACAACAATCTACGTGGCACGCGCGAGCCCGCGCGCACTCCCGCCCGTACCGGGGACTGCTCATAATTCTGATGGCGTTTGTGGCCACCGCAACAGCCTGGAACGCGGTGATCCCCCCTTATGAGAACCTCGACGAGCTGGAGCATATCGAGGTTATTCGCCATCTCGTCGTAACGGGCCGGTTACCCGTGCATGGCGATGCTGAGGCCGCCGGGTACCACGTCCGCCAACAAGCCTCCCAGCCGCCGCTCTATCACGCTTTGGCCGCAGGATGGGCTCGACTGCTACGCCTTCCCACCACACCCCACAGCCCCCAACAGGTGCCCGGCGCTGTCGTCGCCTGTGGCCCTACCGATACGCTCTACAACAAGGCGAGCTGGCGCGGAGACCCCTTCGGCACGAGCACGGGACCGGGCCTGCAGAACGAGGCCCAGCGCGCCACGGTGCACGCGATGCGCGCCTTCTCCACCCTTCTACAGCTCTTCACGCTCGCCGGCACCTGGACGCTGGCACGACGTATCTTCCCACGCGGCCCGGTACCGGCCCTCGCAACCGTCATCGTGGCCTTTAATCCCCAGTTCCTGCTATTGGCAGCAGGCGTCAACAACGACAACGCGGTCACGCCTCTCGCGACATGGGGGCTTGTGCTGGGCTTCGACCTGTGGGAACGCGGCCCCGAGGGCTGGCGCCCCTGGGCCTTCGGGGTCCTTGCGGGCCTCGCGGCCTTGAGCAAGCTCTCGGGCCTGGCGCTGATCGGCGTCGGCGGGCTTGCGCTGCTCGTCCGGCTCCTCGAACGGCGCGCGACGCTGGGGGAGACGATCCGGCAGGCGCTACCCATCGGTCTCGTGGCCGGTGCCATCGTCGCGCCCTGGATGATCCGCAACATTCGGCTATACGGCGACCCGACTGCGCTTGCTCCTATGCTGGACAAAGTGGGGCGCCGCCAGACGGGCATCGGCTGGGGCGAAGCGCGCCTGATGTGGCTCTCGTATTGGGGGCAGGTCCCCTGCTCCTTCTATCCGCGCGCCCTCTACTGGCCCTACCTCGCGCTTTGCGTCGGGGGGGTGGTCCCGTTAGCGCTCGGCGCGAAGCGGTTGGGACAGCGCGCGCGCCACCTCCTGGCGCTCTGTGCCATCTGGTTCGCGGTCATTGTCGTAGCCTGGATCCGCTGGAATAGCATGACCCCGGCCCCCGGTGGGCGGCTACTCTTCCCCGCCATCTCGGCCCTGGCCCTGCTCCTTGCCGCCGGGTGGCAGGCTGCCGGTCGTCTGGAATCCCGGCTCGGAGGAGGCCCGGATGGGAGCTTCTTTGTACTTATCTGGACCGCGCTCCTTCCTGCCTGGTCGCTGGTGGTGCTGGTCGCGGGCCCGCTCGCGATCCTGGGACCCCCGGTCCTTTTGCGCCAGACCGCCCCGGTGCCAAATCCCATTGCCGTTACGTTCGATGAGGCCATCGCGTTACGGGGCTATGAAGCAGCCGTGCGCACGCCAAGCCTCGCTTGTCTGCTCGAATCGCGCACATACTGCTCGCCTACCCTCGACCTGACACTCTATTGGCAAGCAGACAAACGGGTGACCGATGACCTGACGCTGGTGATCCAGCTTCTTTCCCCTGAACCGGGAGCCACCGACCTACGCCTCAACTACAACCACTGGCCCGGGCGCGGTAACCTCGCCACTTCCGTGTGGCCCACCGGCGCCCTCATTCGCGATCGCTACCGGCTACCACTCCCGCCTCAGGACCGCTATACTCAGGCGTGGGCGCTCCAGGTCGCCTTCGTCGATCCCACATCCGCAACCCGGCTGCCCGTGCAACTGGCAGGGCAGCCCGCAGGCGATAGCGCGACCTTGACGCATCTGCGCGTACCCGACACACAACCGGCTCCGCTCGAAGTGCGGAATCCGGCCCTGCCCGCGACTTTTGCAGGCCCGAATGGCCAACACGCGATTGTATTGGACAATGCAGGCGTTGCAGCCGGCGCGACGACCACTTGGGAAGTGACCCTGGACTGGCGCAGTGAGCGCACCGTGGATGCCGATCTCACGGTGTTTGTACACGCTTACGATGCAGACGGTGCGCTCCTGTCCACGGGCGATGGCCCGTTCGCGGGCGGCGCCTTCCCGACACACCTCTGGCAACCGGGCGACCGGGTGCTCAGCACCCATTACCTGGCGCTCGATTCCGGTGTGAAGCCGGCTCGCATTGCGGTAGGCCTCTACGCGGCCCCCGATGGCGCGCGCTGGCCCGCGGAGCAGGATGGCACGCCGGCTCCGGATGGGGCTGTTGCCATCTGGGAGCCGGCTCCGTAGCAGAGACCATGGGCGCACACTTGTTCCGCCGGCGCTATGTTCATCCCTTGCCGCTCCTCTGTGCGGCCTTCCTGCTGCTCGTGCTCGCCCATAGCGCCGCTACACCCGTATTCGAGGCACCGGACGAGGTCTGGCATTACGCCTATGTGCGCTGGGTGGCCAGGGGGCACGGCCTTCCGCCGCTCACCGACAACCGGAGCGGCGCAAACCAGCAAGCAGCGCAGCCACCGCTCTACTATGGGCTCGCCGCATTGCTCAGCGGCGGTTTCGCCGATGAAGATCTCGCCACCGTCCTCCGGCACAACCCCGGATTCGGCCACCAAGCCCCGACGACCAGTGTAGACAACAAGAATATGCTCATCCACCCCGCGGCTCAGGCGACCAACTGGCACGGTGCTGTGCTGGCCCTCAGAGCAACGCGCACGACCTCCTGGCTCTTCGGGCTTCTGGCAGTATGCGCCGCCTGGGGCCTGGGCATGGAGACCTTCGAGAACCGTAGATGGGCGCTTGTGACCGCGGCGCTTGTCGCATTCCAGCCACAGTTCGTCTTCATCAGTGGGATGGTCAGCAATGACAGCGGCGCTGCGGCCATCGCAGGCCTGGCGCTCTGGCTCGGCGTGGCACTCCTGCGCCGTGGCCCCA
>SLDA01000045.1 GCA_007125545.1 Thermoflexales bacterium
CCCATCAAGAAGCAGCCTGTGAGGAGAGGCAAGATGACGCTTAGGACCAACAATGGCTTTAGTTTTCGCATAGTGCGCATAGTTTCCTCCCGAATCGGCAGTTGTGCAAGCGCCGGGCAATCAGGGTACCTGAAGCCGCAGTAAATAGAAAAAACCTACCCTACGCTGGGTTGACGGGGGCTCGTTCGACCCAACGTAGGGTAGGCAGGGGGGACCAATCGTGTCAAGCCGCGTCGTTCTGTGTCCCATTCTGACCTACTTTGTACCAACAGTATACCATGGGTTCTGGTTCTGTCTAGAGGGAATGATCCTCCTTATGCTGAGACAGGCCCTGCGGCGGACGGATAGTGGCTGTCCGCTGTCCGATATCGTTTGTACCCAGTACTCTCTATTTGAGAGTAGGGCGGCTTCGTGCTGGTTTTCTTCCGTTGGGCGGTGACCCTACATGCCGCTCTCAGTGGCGAGCTTGGCTTGCGCCAACGCCATCCCGCCCAGCACGCCGGCTTGGTTGCCCAGGTCGGGCGGCACGATGTAGGCGTCGATCTCATCCGTCAGTTCCGGCGTCCTGATATAGCCGTTGAGCAGCTTCTGCACGTGACTCCGCACCATCGGAAAGAGGATCCTGCGCTCCATCACGCCACCACCGAGGATGATGCGCTCGGGTGAGAGCGTGACGATATAGGCGATCAGCCCCAGCGCCAGGTAGTGCGCCTCCAGCTCCCAGGCCGGATGATCGTCCGGGAGCGTCTCGGCGCGTCCACCCCAGCGCGCTTCCATCGCCGGCCCGCACGCCAACCCCTCCAGGCAGTCACCGTGGTAGGTGCAGAAACCGGGGTAACCGTCCATATCACGGTCGTGGGGAATGCGGACGTGGCCCATTTCCGGATGCATCATGCCGTGAATCATCTGACCGCCGACCACGGCGCCTCCCCCGATGCCGGTCCCGACTGTCAGGTAGAGGCAGGAGTCGAGTCCTTGCGCCGCGCCCCAGCGATACTCCGCGAGCGCCGCTGCATTGACGTCGGTGTCGAATCCCACCGGTATGCCGAGCTCGCGCCGGATGGGTCCGGCGAAGTCGGTATGTGCCCAGCCCGGCTTGGGCGTCGTCGTCACATAACCCCAGGTCGGCGACTTGGGGTTGGGGTCGAGGGGGCCGAATGACGCGATCCCGACGGCACGCAGACCGTCGACTCCCCGGAAGAACTCAATGGCCCTGCCGATGGACTCCTCGGGTGTGCCGGTAGGATACCGTATCTCGTCGCGGATGTCGCCCGGTCCGCTGCCATATGCACAGACGAATTTGGTGCCGCCGCCTTCAATGCCGCCGTATAGGTCCACGCGTTTTCGCCTCCACGGGAAGTAGTTGTAAGCGCCATGTTGCTTGTGTTCCGGATTCTAGCACCGGGCCACGAGAACACAACGCCCCGACGCTGTAAGGTAATCCATACGGGCCCCGTTAACACCATCCTGACGTCTGACCGGCCCTCGTTGGGCCAGAGGTGCAGAGGCGACCTTATCCTACTGCACAAGCCCGCTTACACGCGACAGCGCAGCCGGCCCAGAACGAGCTAGAGGACGGCCGGTGGCGCGACCTCGCACGCCGCTCCCGTCTCTTTGAGCTGGGCGTACACCTTCGGCGTCAATGGAATGCCCTCGCGGGCGCACGCTTCCTCGTACTCGAATTCTTTGAGCCCGGCGAAATACACCCGCTCCTCACCCTCGGCGGGCGGGGAGCTGCGCAGCGAGCGGAGCAGGTGGTCCATATCGCGGCGGAATGCCCGGGGGTCGCGGAAGGTGTCGATGCGGATCGCGCCGAAGAAGTGGCTAACGCGTGCGCTGGATCCTGCCTGATCCGCGATATCCGCACCGAAGGAGGAGCCTGCAAGCACGCCGCAGAGGATGTCGACCATCACAGCCAATCCGTAGCCTTTGTGCCCACTGAACAGCTCACCGAGCCCACCCAGGGGCAGAATGCCGCCCCCTGCCTGGACCGTGAGGTTCTGCAAAATCAGCGTGGGGTCGGTCGCCGCCAAGCCTGCCGCATCCACGGCCCAGCCCTCCGGCAGCGGTTTCTCCGCACGATCGTAGACCTCGACCTTGCCCCGGGTCACGACCGTGGTTGCCATGTCGAGCACGAAAGCGCCCTCCTCGTCGGCCGGGGCCGCGAAGGCGAGCGGGTTGGTGCCGAAGAAGGGTTCGCGCCCGAAGGTGGGCACGCCGAGTGCCGCGGTGTTGGTCATCGCGATGCCTAGCATATCTGCGGGTAGGGCCAGCATCGCATAGTAACCGGCGATCCCGAAGTGGTTCGAGTCACGTATGCAGCCGAAGGCGGCGCCCGTCTGCCGGGCCTTGTCGATCACGCTGTTCATTGTATGCGCGCTCACGGGTGCGCCCATGGCACCGCGGGCATTGACGAGGAGCGAGGTGGGGGTCTCCCGCACAATCTCCGGCTCCACATCCGTCAGCATCAGGCCGGTAGCCAATCCCAGCACGTAGCGGGGCAGACGTGCTACGCCGTGCGAGGGAATGCCACGAGCATCCGCCGCCACTAGCACGTCCGCCGCGATTGTGGCATCGGCTTCCGACAGATTGTGAGCTTGAAAGACGCGCGCGCAGAAGTCCTCGAGCGCTGCACGATCGACGCGTATCGTATCGGTTGTCATCTCTATGCTTTCTCCTTAGCTATGGGCCCTGGCGTTCATTGTAGCACGCTCGCGCATAGAGGAGAAAACCGGCATCGGTGCTATGAGTGCCACCCA
>SLDA01000098.1 GCA_007125545.1 Thermoflexales bacterium
AGTCGGCAATTTCGGGCAGCATGGCGTCGTAGAAGACCTGTCCGCCACGATAGCCGATCTCCGCGAGAATAAAGAAGAGAATGCCTATGAAGATGTCGCCGGCCTGCACAAAGAAGAGGGCGGCGGTGAAGACACAGGCCAGCACGGTGAAGCCGATGAGGAACTGTTTCTTCGATCTGGAATAATCCGCGATGGCGCCCAGCACCGGTGAGATGGCGGCGACGATGAACATCGCTATGCCGACAGAGAGGCCCCAGAGGCGTGAACCCTGCGCGCCTCCTACCACCGTGCCCTGAAAATAGGCCGAATAAACGGCGAGGAGGACGACGGCGGCGTAGGCTGAGTTTCCGAAGTCATAAAAATACCACGCCCACCGTTTGCGCCGCAACAGCTTTGCTTCCATAGTTGAGGTGTGTGTTTGTGTTGTCATTACCTTTTCTCCCGACAGACATGTGAGGTGTAATCCACTCTCAGCGACGAGGGCTTTGACTCCCGCGTCGCGGCACTTGGTACGCAGTCTGACGCTGTTTTTCGCCGGCTGTTCTTTCGTTCTGTGGGTGCGCCTTCCTTTCTCGCGCCGGCCCGCCGGGCGGTGTGGGCGCCTCCGGATCAACCTTGGGTGCAGTTGGCCCAGTCTAGCAGATCTTTACGGGAGCGCCAGTCCGCGCCCCGGCTGATCTCAGCGGGTGTGCGTTAGATTTCCGCATGAGCGGGACCTTTGAGCTCTCGGTGCTGCCCAGGAACTTGCGCACGCGGTGTGCTTGGTCTTCAGGTGCCGCTCGCTGTCGCCGAGAGCTCAAAGGTCAGGCAGAAGAGGCGCGTCCGGCCTACAATAACGACCGTCCTGAAACGCACATCTGCTATTGTAGAGGGTGCCGGCTGCGGTACAATGAGTGTGCGTTGGCGCTCAGGGGCCCCTGGCCTCCGGGCCCACGAATCCCGGTCTGCGGTGTACTCGATTGGCGAGTGCGGACGGGTGTTCAACCTGCTGTGTGTTACGTCGTGCGAAAGAACGTAGGTCCAAGACAATGAAATCGCTGCGTGCCCGTTTCGTCCTGAGTCATATTCTGCCCATGCTGGTGGTGATCCCGCTGGTAGGCGTGGCCCTGCTCTACCTTTTCGAGACCCAGGTGTTGCTCGCCGGGCTCTCGCAGGAGTTGGAGCGCCAGGGCACGCTTGTGGCGGCGGTCGCTGCCGAGAACCCGCTCATCTGGTTCGACCTCGACCGTGCGCAGGGGTTCGTCGGCGTGATGGGCCAGCGACTCACGGCGGAGGTCGCCCTCTTCTCACCGCGTGGGGTGCTGCTCGCCTCCACCGATCGTGAGGATCAGATCTGGCTGGGACAACAGATGGAGATACCGGGTCTTAACGAGGTACTCCTCACGGGGCGGGTGGTACGCATCGACTACGGAGAGCGCCCCGGCACCGGTGCTGCCGAGGTCCTGATGCCCGTCATTATGAGCCGGCAGATTGTGGGCGTCATCCGCCTCACCGACCCGCTCTCCAGCGTCTACGAGCGCTTCCCGCGCACCCGTACCTTTATCGCGGGCGTCGTCGTGGCAGGGTTGGTGGTCGGCGTTGCGATGGGCCTGATCCTGGCGCTCAGCCTCGAGCGCCCACTCAAACACGCTACCTCTTCGATCGAGCGCATGTCGGGCGGGGAGCCCCTATCGACGCTGCCCGAGCAAGGTCCCCACGAGATCCGGCTCTTGCTGCGCGCCTTCAACGCTCTGACGGAGCGGTTACAGACCCTGGAGCAGGCGCGCCGCCGCCTGCTCGCGAACCTGGTTCACGAGCTGGGGCGCCCCCTGGGCGCGCTTCTTTCGGCGTCGCAGGCGCTCGGCGCCGGGGCCGATGAGGAACCCGAGCTGCGTCGGGAGTTGGTCCACGGTATCGAGACCGAGGTCCGTCAGATGCGGCATCTGCTTGACGATCTGACCAACCTCTACGACCGTTCGTTGGGGCCGCTGGAACTGGAGCGCCGGCCGGTTGCGCTGGCACAGTGGCTGCCGCAGGCCGTGGCACCGTGGCGGGAGGCCGCTGCTGCCAAGGGATTGTCCTGGCAGGCCGATTTCCCGGCCGACTTGCCCTCGGTGGAGATCGATCCCGACAGGATTTCGCAGGCGCTCGGCAATATCTTGAGCAATGCTGTGAAGTTCACGCCCACAGGCGGCGAGGTGCGGGTGGAAGCGGGCTTCGCGGACGAAGCTAGGGTCGCAGACGACGCGAGGCTCGCGGACGAAGCTAGGGTCGCAGACGACGCTGGCTTCGCAGACGACGCGGGCGTCTGGATTCGCGTCAGCGATACGGGCCCTGGCGTCGCACCCGAGGAGCAGGAACGTATCTTCGTCCCGTTCTATCGCGGCTCGCTCGGACGCCGTTTTCCGCAGGGCATGGGTCTCGGACTTAGCATTGCCGCCGACGTCGCCGCGGCTCACGACGGTGGCATTGATCTGACGAGTTCGCCGGGCCAGGGCACCACCGTCACACTCTGGCTTCCCCTCTCCGGTCGTGTCGAGTGAGGCGTCGCCGTACACGACTGGTCCCTTCTTAAGCTTCCGTTAAGCTTCTATTAAGGACACTGTTGCTCCCATGTGTTATGCTATGAGCGTAATATTGAGCTATAGGAGGGAAAGAATGGGATCGACGAATAGACTATCCAAGCTAGTCCCGGCGATTATCTTGGTGGCGATGCTTACATTGACCGGTTGCGGAGCGCTGAATAACTTCTATACAGCAGCGGATCGGGCTCAGCAGCGGGTGGAAGAGATGTGGGAGACCGTGGCTGCGGCGAACACTCCCGTCGTGGTGAACGAAGAGACCGTGGATGTCGTGCAGGAGACTCCCGAGCCGGACACAGATACAGGGCTCTCGATGCCCCTCGACGCCGGCCTTGTTATCGGGGCTCTGGAAAACGTGTTGGGTGATATCTACCAATTTGTCAGCCCCTCTGTCGTCTTCATCGAGACCTCGAGGGGGGGAGCCGGCGGGTCGGGCTCCGGCTTCGTGTGGGACAATGAAGGCCATATCGTCACGAATGCCCACGTGATTGAGGGCGCGCAGCGGATTCGTATCACGTTCTCCGATGGGACTCGCGCCAACGCAACGTTGGTGGGCGCTAACCGTGACAGCGACCTCGCCGTCATCCGGGTGGATCTGCCCGCCGACCGCCTGATGCCCGTGACTATGGGTGACTCCAATCTTGTGACGGTGGGTGAGCTGGCTGTGGCCATCGGCAATCCCTTCGGGCTGGAGAGCACGATGACGGTGGGCTTCATCAGCGGGCTGGGGCGCTCCTTGCCTGTGGATCCCGGCATGTTGGGCGGGCCGACCTACAGCATTCCCGACGTCATCCAGACCGATGCACCGATCAACCCCGGTAACTCCGGTGGGGTCCTGGTCAACGGTCAGGGCCAGGTCGTCGGTGTGACAACGGCGATCGCGTCGCCGGTACGTGCCTCGGCCGGCGTGGGGTTTGTCGTGCCCTCTGCCATTGTCGAGCGGGTCGTGCCGCAGCTGATCTCCGAGGGTCGTTTTGCGGTGCCGTGGCTTGGCGTTAGTGGGGCGACCCTGGTGCCCGAGATCGCCGAGGCGATGGACCTGCCCGCCGACCAACGGGGTGTGCTCGTGATTGGGGTTCTTCAGGGCAGCCCGGCCGAAGAGGCGGGTCTGCGCGGAAGTGAACGCCAAGCCAATATTGACGGATTGCCCGCGCGTGTGGGGGGTGACGTGATCGTCGCGATCGGCGATCAGCCCGTCCGCAGCTTCGAGGATCTGAGTGCCTACCTCTTCCGCTCGACCGAGGTGGGAGAAGAGGTGACGATTGCCCTGCTGCGAAATGGCGAGCGAACCGAGATCGAGGTGACGATGCAGCAGCGACCGGGGCAGGAGGAGCCCGCGCAGGCAGTGGAACTCCGCCCTGGCGATCCGGCGATGCGCCCGGTGTGGATGGGCATCCTGGGTACAACGCTCGTGCCGGCAGTTGCTCAGGCGATGGAGCTGCCCGCAGAGCAGGGGGGCGCCCTCCTGGTGCAGGTGGTGCCCGACAGCCCGGCCGGTAGGGTGGGGCTGCGAGCCGGCATGACCCCGGTGATGATTGAGGGCGAACGCTTTCTGATAGGGGGTGATGTGATTATAGGTTGGGACGACGCGCCTGTCACGGACATGGACGACTTGCTCGAGCTTCTCGACCAAGCCGAGCCGGATCAGGAGGTCACGCTGACCCTCCTTCGCGACGGCGACCGCATCGAAGTGGGTTTGACCCTTGAGGCACGTCCAAGACCGTAGCTGAATCACATCACAGCAAACAATGCCCCGGCGGGCCCCGCCGGGGCATTGTCACGTCTAGCCCCTTTTTGTACAACTCCCAATTTGTGCTAGCATGAATGAGAGTTCAGGAGGGAGAGATGGACGAGGAAAAGCGTGGGAAAGAGGAGTCGAATCAGGAAGAGCGCGCGTCAGGCACGAAGGGCCCCGCTCCGAAGGAGGCCCGGGGGGCTGCAGAGGTGAGGCCGGAGCCGGACCCCGATATCTACCAGGGGGCGCGACGACGGCAGCGCGTCAAGCCGGTGGGAGATTGGCTGCGAATAGCCTCGGCGGGGGCGGTCGCGATCATATTGGGACTGGGGGGGCTAGGTGCGCTTGGCGCCCTGGCCGAAATTCTCGCCGTGATCTTTTTGGGGATCACCATCGCGGCTGCGCTAAACCCCATCGTGAGCCAGCTTGAGCGGCTTAAGATTCCACGGACGCTTGCCGTGATCGGAATCTATCTTCTGTTGCTGGGCTTCCTCATCCTCGTCGGCTTTCTTGTCCTGCCGGGGTTGTTCAACCAGGTGCAGCAACTGGTCGAAGCCGTTCCCGATGCGTTGGATGCGGCTGAGTGGTGGGCCAACCGCCAGACGTGGCTGTTGACCCTGCTCCGCGTGGAGCAGATCACCGAGATTGAGCCATTGGAGCCTCTGGCAGCGGGATTGACCGGCATCGGATCGGCCCTACTCGCCGTGCCGGGTGCCATCGCCACGTTGATCGCGGAGGGGCTCCTGATGATTTTCGTTTCGATCTACGGCTTGATCCTGGCTCCCGAAATCGGGAAGTATGTGGCCTCCTTCTTCCCTGAGAAGCAGGCTCGGGAGGTGCTCACCGTGCTGCGTCGCATCACCAACGCGATGGGCGGATACCTGCGTGGCCTCCTCATCGACGCAGGCATCCTGGCGACGGTCACGTATATCGGATTGATGTTGATCGGCGTCAACTTTCCGCTGCTGCTCGGCGTGCTCGCCGGCTTTGGCGAGATCGTTCCGATTGCGGGTCCCGTGCTTGCCGGTTCGATCATCGTTCTCGTGGCCCTCTTCCAATCGCCGCAGTTGGCGCTCATCACATTGATTTTCGTTCTGATCTTGCAGCAGTTTGAATCTAATATTCTTGTTCCTATCGTCATGAAGAGCCAGGTGGACATTTCTCCGTTGTTCACACTGATCGGCATCGCGATAGGTGGCACGATCGGCGGATTTTTGGGGGCCGTTGTGGCGGTTCCGGTTGCGGCGGCGATCACCGCGCTCGTGAAAGTCGCCATAGCGCCGGCAATCCGGCGTAGAACGGGCGCGCCTCCGCCGGGGTAGGGGGCGCCAGGGTTGGCAAAGCGAATAAGGGGGCGTGCAGGGTGACCTTTCTCGGTCTATCGAAGTCTACCATCAAAGCTGGGTACTCAGGAGGTCTGCAGATGGCGCAGGAATTCAAGAAGTTTATCGCGCGCGGCAACGTTATGGACCTGGCCATTGGAATCATCATCGGTGCGGCCTTTAACCAGATTGTGCAGTCGCTGGTGAATGATATCATTATGCCGCCGATCGGCCTTCTGGTCGGCCGTGTCGACTTTTCGGAGCTCTACATTAACTTATCAACCCAGTCCTACGACTCGTTCGCTCAAGCTCAAGCGGCCGGAGCGCCGACGATCAACTACGGCATATTCATTAACAGCGTGATCGAATTTCTGATCGTGGCCTTTGCTGTCTTTCTCCTGGTGCGTCAGATCAACAAGCTTCACCGGGAGCCTCCCGCGCCGCCGAGCACCAAGAACTGCCCCATGTGCTTCACGGCAATCCCGATCAAGGCCGTGCGCTGCCCGAACTGCACGTCGGAGCTAACAGCTGATGCGTGATGCGTGATGCTGGGCAGCTGATGCGTGATTCGTAATGCGTGATTTAAATGCGCAGTTCACAAATCACGCATCACGAATCACGCATCACGAATCAGCCTCCCAAACTGCCGTGCCAGCTCTTCCGTCGAAATCTGAATGATCGTCGGTCTGCCGTGTGGGCACGTCCGTGGATTCTGCGTCTGCTCGAGATCCGTGATCAGCTGATTCATCTCCTCGCGCGAGAGCACCTGACCCGCCTTGACAGCCGCGCGCTTGCAGATGTGGCGAATGACCGCTTCCTGGACCTCGGCCTCGACGCGCAACTCACCTTCGACGCCCGCAATGTCGGCGAGCAGATCCGCGGGTTGCAGGTGCTGCACCTGTGCCGGGAGGGCGCGGACCAGGAACGTGTTGGCACCAAAAGGCTCGACCTCCAGGCCCACGGCAGTCAGCGCCGGCAGAATCTGCGATAGCCGGTCCGCCGCATCCGCAGGCAGGACCACCACTTTGGGCTCGAGAAGCGGCTGCCGGGCGACCTGCCCCTGGACCGTGCCGGACGTAAGCCGCTCAAAGAGTACGCGTTCGTGGGCCGCGTGCTGGTCAATTAGATAGAGTCCGTCGGGCCCCTCCGCGACCAGAAACATCGTCGCGAGCTGGCCTACAACCCGCAGGGGCGGGAGCTCGTGGGCTCTCGCTCTTTGGGGCTCTCCGGCCTGGCTCGAGGTGTGGATCCGCTCCCCGGGTGGCGGCTCCACCGACGTCCCCGGCGTCACGAAACCCTGCTCTTGTGAGCCAGCGTCCGGGCTCGTGTCAGAACCAAAGCGGATATGCGACTGCGAGGGACGGAGCGCCGCGAGCCTGTCCCGCGTCGTCTCGCCGCCCTCGCCACGCACCTCTCCGGGTTGCCCGCCACTCGACGGAGCCCACGACCCGGCGACCGGCGCCTCGTCGATCACGGTGGCGCGCACCGCACGCTGCACCGCCCGGAAGACGGCATCTGCATCCCGAAACCGCACCTCCGATTTGGTCGGGTGGACATTCACGTCGACATCGCCCGCGGGTATCTCGACCATCACAAAGGCCACGGGATAGCGCTTGACGGGCAGCAGCGTGTGGTACGCCTGAATGATGGCGTACGAAAGCCGCAGATCCTGGATCCACCGCCCGTTAATGAACAGCGTCATATATCCGCGATCCGCGCGGTGGACGTTGGTGGGGCCCACGAACCCGCGCACCCGTATCTGCAGGCCCGCGGTCAGCTCCTCGGGGATGGCGAGCAGGCCGGCTCCCAGCTCGAGGCCGTAGACGCTGAGCAACCCCTCGGCCGGATCGCCGTTGCCCGCGGTGCTGATAACCGTGTTTCCGTCGTGGATCGCGCTGAAGGCCGTGCCGGGATAGGCGATGGCGTAACGGGTCAGGAACGCGTCTATGTGGCGGCGTTCGGTGCGCTCGGTGCGCAGGAACTTGCGCCGGGCCGGGACGTTGTAGAAGAGATCCTCGACCAGCAGCTCGGTCCCGGGCGGACGGCCTACCGGTGTCTGGGCCACGATCTGACCGCCCTCCAGCCGGATGCGGGTTCCCGTCTCTTCGGAGGCGTGGCGGGTGATGCACGTCGTGCGACTGACCGAGGCGATGCTGGAGAGGGCTTCGCCGCGGAATCCGAGCGTGGCGATCTCGTCCAAATCCGCGGCAACCTCGAGCTTGCTCGTCGCGTGCCGGCGGAACGCGAGCGCAACCTCGTCCGTGGGAATGCCGAGGCCGTTGTCGCGGATGCGGATCAGTCGGATCCCGCCCTCCTGCGTCTCGACTTCGACGCGCGAGGCCCCGGCATCCAGGCTGTTCTCGACGAGCTCCTTCACCACGGATGCCGGACGCTCCACCACCTCTCCGGCAGCGATCCGGGACGCGACATCCTCGGGCAACAGATGAATGGGCATAGTTCCTCCAGGCGGATTTTAGCCAAAGCGGGCGAAACTGCAAGCTTCGAGTTGACTCTTTGCCTCATTAGATTACGATAGGTGCTCGATGAACAAGGAGACCGACGTGACAAACAAGACAGAAGATTCGGGCCGCTTGCGCCCGTTCAGTGATGATTGGCTGCGGTCATCCGTCGTGGTCGTGACCGAGCCTTTGGCTCGTGGTCTCGCCCGGCTCAATCTGCACCCCAATACGATCACGATCATCGGGTTTCTGATGAATGTGGTTGCCGCGGTGATCGTCGGTCTGGGCTATGTGCGTGCCGGCGGTGTCGTGATGTTGCTGGCCTCGTCCACCGATGCTCTGGACGGTATGCTGGCGCGCCTCACGTCAAGGCAGAGCCGGTTCGGGGCTTTTCTCGACTCCACGCTCGACCGTCTTTCCGAGGGCGCTGTCCTCATCGGCCTGATGGCCTGGTTCCTGAGCCAGGGATCGGATCTGGGCGTGCTACTGTCCGCGATCACGCTTCTCGGCTCGGTGATGGTGAGCTACACACGGGCCCGTGCCGAGGGCGTAGGCTACGAGTGCAAGGTGGGGTTGTTGACCCGGCCGATGCGCGTAGTGATCCTCGGTATTGGGATGCTGGCGCTCTGGCTGATTCCGGTTCTGGTCCTGCTCACCGTCTTTACCAGTTTCACCGTGATCCAGCGCATGCTCCACGTCTACCGCGCCGCGCAACACCATCCGTAGCATGAGGAAGCGGAGCACAGAGAAGCGGTCACTTGCGTCCATACTGCCCTACCTCGCCGTAGGGTTGATCGTGTTGCCGGCTCTCATCCCGTTACTCCGGACCCACGTGCTGCCCTGCACGCATGACAATATGTTCCACACCTTCCGGATGGTCGCGATGCGGTCGATGCTGCGCCACGGCTGGCTGTTCTCGCGGTGGGTGCCCAACCTGGCGCTGGGCTATGGGTATCCCTTTTTCAACTACCGCGAACCGCTGCCCTACCTGGTGGGGGAGGGGCTCTTCGCAACGGGCGTGCCGCTGCCCCTGGTGCTGGGGCTGCTCTATGCCGCCGGTCACCTGGGGGCTGCGTGGGGCGCCTTTGTCCTGGCGCGGGATCTCTTCGGCAAGCGCGCCGCGTGGGTCTCGGCGGTCGCGTATGGGCTCGCACCCTACTTATTGATGGCGTCGCTGCGCCGGGGCAATATGCCGGAGTCGGTCGCGCTGGCGATTCTGCCCTGGCTCTTCGTCGTGACGCGCCGGCTGGTCTTACACGGACGGCTTCGCACCTTCCTGATCACCGTCGCGCTACTGGTCGCGCTCTTCCTCAGCCACAACATCTCGTCGCTCCTCCTGGCGCCCTTCCTGGGCCTCTACGTGACGGTGCTCGTGTGGGTCCACCGCGACCGGAAAACCTGGCTGCCGGCTTACGGCGCGGTCGCGATTGCCGCGCTCCTGGCGGCGTGGTTCTGGCTCCCGGCGCTGACCGAACAGGGAATGGTACAGTTGCACCTCTCGCGCACCACGCGCAACAACGATTTCCGCTTTAATTTCACCACCTGGCGGGAGATACTGCTGACGGTCCCCGCGGCCTATGATCCCGCCTACTTGAACCCGCCGATGCGCGCCTACCTCGGATTGACGCAGGTGGTGTTGGCAGTCGTCGGCCTGGCTGTAGGGCTGGTCCGCAAGCCGGCCGGCCGGCCGGAGCGCCGCGAGCAGCGGCTGCTGACCCTTCTCTTTGCCGCCGCCGCGCTGGCATACCTGTGGATGTCCACGTCCGGCTCCCTCGGGGTCTGGGAGCGGTTCTCCCAGCTTTCCTTCGTGCAATTCCCGTGGCGCATGGTCGGGCGGGCACTGTTGCCCGTGACCTTGTTAGCGGGGCTGGCGGTAGAAGGCGTGGCACAGTGGCTCGATCGTCGGGGCCCGCTCCGGCTTCAGGTCCGCGGTTGGGCGATCCAGCCGGCGTCCCTGCTGCTGGTCGTGGTGCTGTCAGGGCTCGCCCTGGCATCCTGGCCCGAGACCTACCCGCCCAACGGGATGTGCCCCGCCGACCCCTATCCTGATATGACCGATCTCTATGCGCTCGAGCGGGACGGGTGGATGGGCATGGACCCGGAGAGTAGCTATTTTCCCGTCTGGGTGGAAACGCACCCCGACTCGACCGTGCTCGCCGACGCTTTCGTGGCGGGCCGGCTCCCCGAGCGGTTCGACCTGGCGGCGGCGCCCGCAGGGACGACCGTGATCTCGGCCGATTACCGCGCGGTGGATGCGAAGCTGGAGCTCACGGCACCTGTCGGATTCCAGGCGCGCTGGTTGGGCCTCTACTTCCCGGGCTGGGAGGTGCGGGTGGACGGCGAGCGGGTGCCCGTGACGCCTGAGGACGGCACCGGGCTGTTGACCTTCCCGGTTGCTGCGGGCGCACGCCAGCTCGAGGTGCGGTTCGGCACGACACCGGCCCGTCGCACGGGCGTTCTGCTCTCGGCCCTTGGGGCGGTGGCGCTGGTCCTGGTCGTCGTACTCTGGAGCC
>SLDA01000635.1 GCA_007125545.1 Thermoflexales bacterium
AACTCAGGTTCTTCAGCTGGCTTCAACTCGATGTTGTCGTTCTCGACATCAACAACGATGATATCCCCAACCTGATATTTGCTTGCTAGCAGGGCATCCGACAGCGGGCTCTCCACATGCTGCTGGATCAGTCTGCGCAGCGGGCGCGCCCCATATTCTGTACTGTAGCCGTGCTCAGCCAGCCAGTCTTGCGCTTCCTCCGTCAAACGGATATCGTAGCCATTCTCAAGGATACGGTCACGGAGTTTGGCGACCTCCAGCCCTACGATTTCGCGGATATCCTCATGGTTGAGAGAGCGGAAGACAACCACAGCGTCAACCCGGTTCAAAAACTCCGGGCGGAACAGCTTGCGCAACCGGCCCATCAACTTATGACGCATATCCTTGTAAGTTATGCCTTCATCGCTTTTCGTCGTTTCCAGAGAAAAGCCCAGGCTACCCTGGCGGAGGATGTCATCGGCGCCGACATTGGACGTCATAATCAAGAGTGTGTTGCGGAAGTCGACTTTCCGACCACGAGCATCCGCCAACGTACCCTCTTCCATCATTTGCAGCAGCATATTGAACATGTCCGGATGCGCTTTCTCGATCTCATCAAACACGATGATCGAGTAGGGACGGCGGCGAACTGTTTCGGTCAGCTGTCCGGCGTCGTCGTATCCAACGTATCCCGGAGGCGCACCCACCAACCGAGCTACCGAGTGACGCTCCATAAACTCTGACATATCGATTTGAATCAGCGCATCTTCGCTACCGAAAAGGAAGCGAGCCAGAGCTTTGGACAACTCGGTCTTGCCGACCCCGGTCGGCCCAAGGAAGATAAACGAACCGATCGGCCGCTGCGGATCTTTGAGACCGGCACGGGCACGGCGCACTGCCTTGGCCACCGTTTCGATGGCGTCGCGCTGACCTACGATATGTTGGCGGAGATCCGCTTCCATATCGAGCAACCGGCGTGATTCTTCCTCTGCAATCTGGGTCATCGGGATACCCGTCCACATTGCGATGATCTCCGCGATGTCGTCGGGCCCCACGGTGAGGTGCTCGTCCTCTTCCGTACGCAGTTGGCGTAGGCTCTCCATTCGGCTTTCGAGCGAGCCTTCTTCTGTTTTCAGGTCTGCCAACTCTTGCCGCTTACCGGTGACCTTGAGCTGCGCCTGCTTGAGACGCAGGTCTTGAATCTGCTCGAACACCTCGCGTAGCTGAATCGAAAGCGGCGACTTGTACATCTTCACCCGTGAAGCTGCTTCATCCATAACGTCGATAGCTTTATCGGGTAGGAACCGTTCCGGCACATAGCGCGACGAAAGCCGTGTTGCTGCTTGTAACGCCTCGTCGCTGATCTGTAGGCGATGGTGTTGTTCGTAGGCATGCTTGATACCCCGCAGAATATCGATCGTCTGATCCTGCGATGGCTCGTTCACCATAACCGGCTGGAAACGTCGCTCTAGCGCTGCATCCGACTCGATGTGTTTCCGGTATTCGTCAAGCGTCGTGGCGCCGATACACTGGAGTTCCCCACGAGCCAGCGCCGGCTTTAGAATGTTAGCGGCATCGATCGATGAGCCGGCCGATCCAGCTCCCACGAGCATATGTACCTCATCAATGAAAACGATCGTGTCGCTTTCTTTCAGCTCTTCCAGTACCTTCTTAAGGCGTTCCTCAAACTGTCCACGATACATCGTGCCCGCAACTAGCGATCCCACGTCCAGCTGGATCAGGCGTTTTCCCAGGATGGGCCCTGGAACTCCTCCAGATACGATACGTTGCGCGAGTCCCTCAACAATCGCCGTCTTGCCGACACCGGGTTCGCCGATGAGGGCGGGATTGTTCTTCGTGCGACGAGCCAGAATCTGGATAACGCGCTCAATCTCTTCTTGGCGCCCGATTACGGGATCCAAGCGGCTGTCAGTCGCCATCTCTGTCAAATCGACCGCGACTTGGTCCAATAGTGAGTCGGACGCGCCGGAGCGCTGTTCGGGCCGCGCTGTGGGTGTGGCGCGATGGCGCGGAGTTGCCGTGGGCGATGCCTTGGGTCGCATCGGCATAAAGCGCTCGATGCGGCGCCGAATTGTTTCAGCGGAAAGGCCGGCCTGTGTCAGGACGGCGATGATCACGCCCTCATGCTGGCGTAATAACGCCAAGAGGAGGTGCTGAGTATCGACAACCGAACTGTTGTGCCGTTTCGCTTCTTCAAGCGACATCTGCAACAACATCTCGGTTGAATGACGTAATTCTGGCTCGGGTCCGGCAAGGGGCTTAGCGCTGGAAAGTCGTGCGACGGTCTGAAGCGCCTGTTGTGGGCGCAATCCCATGTCTCTCAACACTCGGCCCGCAATGCCCTCACCCTCCAGCATTAGCCCCAGCAGGATATGCTCGGGGCCGATCGTAGCATGGTGCATACGTTTCGCCTCAATCTGGGCGAAACGCAGCACTTCTTGTGCTGATGGTGTAAACCTCTCTAGCGGGTCCGCCATTTCTTTAACCCTCTACTTGTCCCATTTCTGGTCATTATGTACTATTGCTCAACACTATTTTCGTGAGGTCACTCGTTGTCCAAGAGAACGGCAACCTCCATCGTCCATCCAGGTTCGCTATGTAGGCTTGATTGTGTTTCCGGGTCCACTCCTTACTCTCATTATAGCATGGAAGGCAGGTCGAGAGTAGGGCATATAAGGCTAAGGGCACAGGAATACGCCTCCTGTGCCCTCAATCCCAACCCAAGTCACCAGGTTTCCTACCTTTTCAGGTGGGAAACCGGCACTCTGCGTTCCGCGATTCTCAGCTAACGCACGGCCTCAAGGATTACGCTGACAAATTCTTCCCACTCGTCTTCGAACAGATGCAAGGTCATATTCTCCAATTCGATGTGGAAGATCAGATCTTCCTGCTCCGCCTCAGCCGAGACCCAGACCGCGTAATTCTCTGACTCACCTAGCGTCTTAACATCAGGTTCTCGATTCACTTGTCCCTCCTTGGTGCTTATTCTGTGATAGTGAGGTTTCCGTGTGACTCGTCCAGCGATCATATTCTATCTTTACCATCGCTCGAACAGCGAGTCAAAGAGCGTGATCGACAGCACGTATGAGCCCAGAAGCTGGCCTCATAATGAGCTCCTATGATTATCGGCGCGACCTTCCACCCCCGCCACCCCTGGACCCTCCACGACGCCCGCCTCCCGAGGGGGGCGAATCCTGGGCTTGTGCCTCTTCCAGAGTCCATCCCTCAATCACGGCCTGTCTTGACAGTCGGACTTTGCCATCGGGTGAAACACTCGTCACCATGACTACGATCTCGTCGCCGACATTTGCCACATCCGTGACCTTCTCAATTCGAGTGTCCGAGAGTTGGGAGATGTGAACCATACCATCCGTGCCGGGTAGAATCTCCACGAAGGCGCCGAAGTCGGTCACCCGGACTACCTTGCCTGTGTAGATCTTGCCGGGCTCTGCGGTCTGCATCATCGATTCGACGTAGGCGATCGCGCGCTCTGCACCATCGCCGCCAGGCGATGCGATGAAAACCGTGCCATCTTCCTCAATGTCGATCTTGACCTCGTACTCGGCCTGAAGTGCGCGGATAGTCTTGCCGCCAGGACCGATGAGAGAGCCGATTTTCTCCGGATCGATGTGGGTGGTCAGCATCTTCGGCGCGAACTCCGACAACGACTCGCGTGGTGTCGAGATAGTAGCTTCAATCACATCGATGATCTGCTCTCGCGCGATGCGTGCCTGCTCAAGGGCCTCACTCAGAATCTCGCGGCTCACGCCCTTGATTTTGATGTCCATCTGCAGCGCCGTGATACCCTCGCGTGTGCCGGTAACTTTGAAATCCATGTCCCCGAGGTGATCTTCGACACCCTGAATGTCGGTCAACACGCGATAGCGCGTGCCATCTGAAACGAGTCCCATCGCGATCCCACCAACAGGCGCCTTGATCGGAACGCCTGCGTCCATCAGCGCCAGTGTGCTCGCGCACGCCGAGGCCATAGAGGTGCTGCCGTTCGACGCCAGGACCTCGCTGACGACGCGGATCGTGTAGGGGAAAGCGTCCTTCGCCGGTAGGACCGGTATGAGGGCCCGCTCTGCCAACGCGCCATGCCCGATTTCCCGGCGGCGCGGGCCGCGCAGTGGCCAAGTCTCACCCGTCGAGAAGGGCGGGAAGTTGTAATGGTGAATGTAGCTTTTGGTCTCTTCCGGGAAGAGGTCGTCCAGCGCTTGTTCTTCTCCCGGCATACCCAGCGTGACCAGGCTCATAACCTGGGTTTCGCCGCGGCTGAAAAGCCCCGAACCGTGCGGGCGGGGCACCAAGCGTATCTCTGCCTCCAGCTTTCGCAAGGCGCGCGGGTCGCGTCCATCAGGACGAATGCCTTGATCGAGAATGCGCTCGCGCACAACGTGCTTGAGCACATCGTGGTACGCGTCACCAATATCGCGCGAGCTCCACTCATTGGCCTCTGCCTCTTCGGACAGCGTCGCTCTTAATTCATTTTCCAGTTCATTCAGCGCGTTGTCCCTGTCGCTCTTGAGCTCGGTCCTTTCCACAATCTCGCGCACCCGGTCAAACGTCAGGTCCTTGACTCGACTCGCAAGGGCTTCGGGTGTACCAAAGCGGGGATAGTCGTCGCGCTTGGGCTTGCCGACGGCTGCGCGCATCTCGTTTTGCACCCGAATCACGTCCTGGATCGCTTCGTGGGCCAACTGCAGTGCGTCGATCATCAGTTCCTCGCTGATCTCGTCGGCGCCTGCTTCGACCATAATGATCGCGTCGGCGCTGCCGGCGACGCGCAGATCGAGAGTGCTATCTTTCATTTGGGGAATGGTCGGGTTGACGACCAACTCACCATCGATACGTCCGATTCGAACGCCACCAATGGGGCCGCCGAAGGGCGTGTCGGAGATGGTGAGCGCAGCCGAGGCCGCGATAATCCCCAACATATCGAGGTGTTCCTGATCACCCTGCGACAACGGTTGGACGATGATTTGCACATCATTCCGCATATCGCTGGGGAAGAGGGGCCGCAGCGGGCGATCGATCAGCCGGTCTGTCAGAATGGCCTGCTCACTCGGACGTCCTTCACGACGAAAGAAAGAACCGGGAATGCGCCCGGCTGCATAGAGACGTTCTTCGAAATCGACGGAGAGGGGAAAGAAATCGATGCCCTCGCGCGGTGTGTGCGACATCGTTGCGGTTGCCAACAAGACCGTATCACCGACTTGGGCAATCACGGCTCCACCCGCCAGGCGGGCGAGCTTGCCGGTCTTGATCGTGATCGTCTGATCACCTAACTTAGCTTGAAACGCATGCTCTTCTGCCACTGTAACCTCCTGTTGCCGAGATGGGCGACAGAAGATCAGAAACTGGGAAGTGCTGTACACAGCCGGCGCGTGCGGCGTGTACCCCATTTCCCAATTCCCTATCCTCCATCACTCATTGCTCAGCTAAACTATTACTACTTTTATTATAACGACAGACGAGTAGAGGGGAACTCCGTCCCACTCTACTCGTCCATCACTAAAACCGATCCATATGATGGCTCAGATTCCAGCTGCCGGCAGGTTTCGTGCACCGATTTACAACGACGCAATCGATTTCCGAATAACCAGCGCGGCCTAAGCCCTTATTACCTACGCAGTCCGAGGCGGCGAATGAGATCGCGATAGCGTTGTGGACTTTCCTTCTGCAGGTATCTGAGGTGACGCCGGCGCTGGCCTACGAGTTTCAACAATCCTCTTCGTGAGTGGTTGTCGTTCTTATGTGCCCGCAGGTGACCCGTCAGATCCAGGATCCGATGGGTCAAAATGGCAACTTGCACTTCCGCCGACCCGGTATCACCCGGTTTCGTCGCATACTCTTTGATGATCTCTTCCTTCTGATCCTTCGATAGTACCACGTCCTACTCCTTTAGGGAACCGACCGATCGTCTTGCACGTGTCGGTCAGTGGTCAAATTCTCTGCGAGTATACCACGGACACCGAATTTGACAACCCGACGCGGCCTGGCTTGCAATGTAGTTTGGCGGAGGCTTGCCTCCGCCCGTAATGTCGGTGCTCAAAAGCCGAGATCTGAGCCTAACAGGACCGCGCTTCGTGAGATCACGGTGATACGCTATAATGAAAGCGGAATGCGGTCGGGGCTTCGAGGGCGTGTTCGCGGCTGAAGATATCAGGGACCCTCTAAGGAGAGTGAGTAAAAGCATGACCGAGACCATTACGATGAGAGTGGATGCTATGGCGCATGGCGGTGAAGCGATCGGACGCCATAATGGACGGGCGATCTTTGTGCCGTATACGATCCCGGGTGAGCTCGTGCGCGTTGAGATCACTGAGGACCACGATCGCTACGCGCGTGCGCGCCTGCTTGAGGTGGTGGAATCATCGCCGGTGCGCGTTGATCCGCCGTGCCCATTCTTCGGTCAGGACAAGTGTGGGGGATGCCAATGGCAGCATATCGATACTGCCGTGCAGCCGCGGTTGAAGGGGTTGGTCACAATGGACCAACTCTCGCGTGTCGGTCGGATCACCGACCCGCCTGTCTTCGAGCCGATTCCCGATCCCGTGGGATGGGAATATCGCAATCACGCACTTTTCCGGGTGAATCCTGAGGGCCGATTAGGCTTCCTCTCTGCGCGTAGCCACGAAGTGTATCCCGTCACGGACTGTCTCATCATCCATCCCTTATTGAGTAGTCTGTTTCAATCATTGGATATGACTTATCCGGAGCTCGAGTGGTTGGAGATGCGGGTCGGCACCGCGACTGAGGATTTGATGGTGCTCTTGCAGGCTAAGGAAGAGGAGTCTCCCCGGCTGGAGGTGGATTTTCCGGTTTCGATTGTGCAGATTCGCCATGATGACGCGGTCGCGCCTCTGGTTGGCCTCGATTACGTGATCGAGCGAATCCACGAACGTGACTTCCGCATTTCCGCGACCAGTTTCTTTCAGGTCAACTCAGTACAAGCAGCCCAACTTATAAATGTGGCGATGGGCGCTCTCGATCTGCAGGGGCGCGAGCATGTGCTGGACGCGTACTGCGGAGTGGGCCTTTTCACCGCTTTCATAGCACCTGAAGCTGCATCGGTGACCGGTATCGAAGCTAATCCCCCGGCGATTATGGACGCTGACTACAATCTGGCCGATTTTGATAACCTGGATCTGTTTGAGGGGGCTGTGGAGGAGGTCCTGCCCGAGCTCGATGAGACTTTTGACGCGGTGTTGATCGATCCGCCACGTACCGGTCTCGCTCCAGAGGTCATTGATGCCATCGCGGGTAAAGCTCCGTCTCGCGTCGTATATGTCTCCTGTGACCCTGCCACCCTGGCGCGCGACGCTCTGCGCCTCACCCGGCACGGCTACACCTTGTCATGGGTCCAGCCGGTCGATCTCTTTCCTCAGACTTATCACATAGAAAACGTGGCCCTGTTCGAGCGATAGCGAGCTATCTGAAGCTGTTGTATCAAAGGAGAACTCGTGATCATAGAGCGTGTGCCTCTCTACCAGGTCGATGCATTCACAACCGTAGCCTTTCGCGGTAATCCCGCTGCTGTCTGCCTGCTACCGATGCCTCTCGCGGATCCGCTTCTTCAGACGATAGCTGCTGAGATGAACCTGTCGGAGACGGCGTTTCTTCTGCGTACGAACCACCGGTGTTGGCGGTCAGGCGATACTTTTTCTCTGCGCTGGTTCACACCCCAGACGGAGGTGCCGCTTTGCGGGCATGCCACGCTCGCGACTGCTGCGGTCCTCTTCGAGATCACTCGCGTCTCTGCGACGGAAGTGACGTTTCAGACTATGAGCGGCGATCTGCTGGCGCGGAAACGCGATGACGGAATCGCCCTGGATTTCCCCACGGATCCTCCCGTGCCATGCAAGCCGCCATCCGGTATCCTTGGGGCGCTCGGGCTATCAGTGGACATGGTCGTGGCATCATGTTACGGCGCTAAGACCCATAAGCTTCTGTTGCATCTTGCGGACACGCAGCTAGTCAGCGAACTATGTCCTGACTATCAGGCGCTGTTGGCTGTGGAGACCATGGCGGCATACCGGGGTCTCATCGTCACTGCCGCGGGCGCCGGCGATGGCGACTACGACTTCATCTCCCGTTTCTTCGCACCGTGGATTGGGATCAACGAGGATCCTGTGACCGGCTCAGCACATACAGTGCTGGGTCCTTACTGGACGGCGCAACTTGGGAAGTCAGAGCTCCGAGCCTACCAGGCGTCGGCGCGTGGCGGCGAGCTAGGGGTCCGTCTGCTGGAGGGCGGGCGCGTAGAGTTGGTGGGACAGGCGGCGATGGTATTTGAGGGCTACCTGACCCTGCCTGAGGTGGCGTAGTTCGGTTGATTATGCGATACAAGGCAGCCTCCCCTCCCTTCACCTACCTTTCGGTCCAAGTGTAGGGATCGTGTGACTATTCGCTGTACATGAACCTCAACATGGCCGCACGTCTCTGAAGTAGATCTCTACGGACAGCTGCGCCTTGGTTGAGGAGAGAGAGGCTTTTCGCTTCGTCAATAAGGCTGTCCAGGCGGTCCTCAATCGCTGCGCCGCGGATGGCGAACGATTCCGCGTCTAGCCCAGATTGATGGTCTCGAAGCTTCTGCGCATTTTGGAGAAGCGAAGCGAAGTTCTGCAGCAGGTTAACTGCTGAATGGGCGCCTTGCTCTGAGCAGTTCTCGAACAGAGCCGCCAGTTGGGATGCAAGGTCGTCTTTGAGCGCGCTCCTCAGGTCCTGCTCTTCATGGTCGAAACAGCCTTCCGACACCGGGTTTCCTTGGAGCTGTCGATCCCGTGCATCCGGCTGAATCCTGTTCGCTGGGCCCACGTCCGTCCCGGTGAATATCCAGATCCAGGCTGACACCATACATTTATCCAGTTGCCCAGAGTCGCGGGCTGCCATCTGGATGATCCTGTCAGCTAGTTCGGTACACGCCGCTCTCAGGTCTCCATACACCGATGTCTCTTTTCGGGGCGGACACCTACCCACGGTGCATAGCCCGATGTTCTGGCCCCTGAAGTTGAGCCGGAAGGGATAGACCTCAAGCCCCTGTCCGGTCGCATACTCCGCCAGACTTTCTAGCCAATGCACGCCAATGGGAGGATAGAACGGTTCGTCGATGACGCAACAGGGAAACAGCACGAACCCGCAGCCATAGGTCACCGCAGCCTCGATAATCTGAACATTGCAGCCATGTGCATGCATCCCGATGAGCAGATCGAACTGCCCGCCCATCCTTGTTTCAAAACCACGATCAATGCGTGGGACGCGTTTGTCGGCTGCAATGCGCACCCTATTGCCGGTCTCGATGTCTTTGTACTTGTCAGGCAAGGGTTGGTTGACAGGATCAATGACAGTCGCCTGCCATCCGTTCGTCTGTAGGAGATAGGACAGCAGACCTTTTCCCCCACCAACATCCGCGACGCGGCAGGGCTCAAGGTGTGCAACAAGCCACCGGTGCATGAGTTGGAAGCGGAAGCTCTTGGTCTTGCGGAGTTCATCAGAGCGACCGAAACTCGATGCCAGAAAACGTGACATCTCCAGGAACCGCGCGGAGTCAAGGGCAGAACGTCTGGCAATCTCGCTAAGGCGCTCAAAATGCTCGTTGCCTAGTTCGATATCTTTATGCTTGGCCATCTACACCCGGTCGGCTCTCAAACGACCTCGATCTGGGACCCGCTGTCGGTCTTCGTCACCAGAATCTGAGTGGGGAAGGCTTCACGCAGCTCATCGACGTGCGTAATGATCAGGATAATATCGAACTCGTCTTGTACTGCCTTGACCGCCTCGACTAGCCGCTGACGCCCGTCGGCATCCAATGCGCCGAATCCCTCATCGACGAAAAGCGAGCGCAGTCTGACCCCAACCCGTTGAGCCAGCATCCTGGAGAGCGCTACGCGGATGGCGAAGTTGATTCTGAATTGCTCGCCACCGGAAAAGCTCTCATAAGGACGGGTTCCCTTCTCGTCGCTAATGATGATATCCAGCGTCTCCCGCAAGCTGCCACTCTTGGTCTCGCGCTGCGTCTCAAAACGCGCGTGCATACGACCGCCGGTCAACTGTTGCAGAATGCGATTGGCGTCACGTTCGAGCTCCGGGAGCGTATGCTCAATGATCATGGCGGGGATTCCATTCACGCCGAAGGCCTCCCGCAGCTCGGTGAAGATCGTAATCTTACGGGCCAATGCTGTCCGCTCGTCGGCCATCGACGTAAGGCGCTGCTTTAGTGTTTCCAACGCAGCTAGGTTCTGTCGCGCCGCGCCGACCCTCTGTCGCGCTGTCATAGCCAGTTGGCGAAGGTCGTCTAGTTGCTGTGCGAGCTGTGGAGCCTCTGCCAGCCGCGGCTCCAAGCCTGTGAGTTCGCGCTCTTGCACGCTCAGCTCGTCTGCGATCACCTGGAGACGCGACGCCTCACCGGCTGCCTGATCGATCAAGGCCTGCAAAGCCTGGTGTTCCGCCGCCACGCCCACCCGCGCTTTCTCAAGCTCGCGGTAGTCATCTTCGGCGTGTTCGAGACGCCGCATCTGCTGTTGGAGCGCGGTATGGGCTGCGGCATCATAGCCGACCTCC
>SLDA01000105.1 GCA_007125545.1 Thermoflexales bacterium
GCGAAATCCCCGCCGCTCATCCGCCCATTTTCGGTTATACTACACACACGACACCTCCTGTTGTTGTGAGTTCTGCGGATACAGCCTCACTCTACAGGAGGTGTCGTTTTTTGGGTTGCGCGCGCGCTACTGCTTGGGTTGGCTTTTGCCTCTCCGACTTACTGTGGAATCCCGATCAGGCACACTTGAGCAGGGATATATCGGGACCCACCCCGCAAGAGGTCTGCCAGCCGTCTATCAACAAGGGCTGCGGCCATCACCGGCCATTGCTGAGCGGTGTGAATTGCACAAAAAACCACATAGCACATCATGATGACTACTTGCAATCGCGGGAGATGTATGGTAATCTTGTAACTAATCAGATGAAGCGTCACCCCATCTACACCTACGCCGGGAGGAATATCGCATGTTTGACAATGTGCTAGCCAAGGGCTTCACCATTTTCGCCCAAGGGATGGTCAAAGTCCAACCTATCTGGGACAAATACAAGGTACTTATTGGCCTTGTGGTCGGCCTCTTGCTTGGATGGTTCCTGCTCGGATGGCTGCTTTTCCCCGTGCAGTGGACCGATGCAAGTCCGGGGCACCTACATGCGCGCTACCGCTCTGCTTATCTAGCCTATGCTTCCGAGGAATTCTATCGGACCGGTGACCTCAGCCTCCTGCAGAACCGGCTAGGACTCGATCTGGCGCAAGCTGAAGGTGTCAACCCCCGCCAAATTCCCTGGCTTGCCAATGAGGAGTTGCTGGCCGAGGATTTGACAACGGCGGTAAATAACGCTTCTCAGTTTGGGCTTGACAGCTACCTCGCCTCGCTCAGCGGGGCACGGCAGATCGCGGAGCAGAATCCCATGGCGCTGGTTCCGAGTGAGGCCCCTGCAACCGAAGATGCTGCAGCCATCACACCGTTGGCACGTGGACTACGACTCCTGGGTGCTGTGGCCGTGCTCTTGCTTGTGGTGGGTGCAGTTGGCGTTGGCTGGTATCTCGTCTCTGGACGCAGAGCAACGTCCCCTGTCGCGGCTGGGGGTCAGCTGCGATCGGCGCGCACCCCGGTAGTACCGGTTGTAGAAGACAACGTCGTTACGGGAGACAGGCCCCTCAAATCTTTCAACACGCCCTACGTGCTAGGCGATGATTACTTTGATCCCTCCTTCAGCATTGAAATCGGGCAAGACTTCTTGGGCGAGTGCGGTATTGGTATATCGGAAACCCTTGGCGCGGGTGACCCCAAGAAGGTTACCGCATTTGAGGCTTGGCTCTTTGACAAGAGCGACATTCGGACGGTCACCAAAGTTATGGCCAGCGAGTATGCCTTCGACGATCCTGATCTGATGGCCAAGCTCGAGCCAAAGGGTGAGGTCGTGATGATGCAACCGGGTGAGGAGATCATCTTGGAGACTACGGCACTGCGCGTGAAGGCCGTTATCCGCGATCTGGAGTATGCGCAGGGCGCAAGCCTGCCGTCCAGTAGCTTCATACAGCGGATTAACTTCGAGCTTCAGGCGTGGGTGAAGCAGGGGGATGAACTCGAGGGGATTGGCGAAGATTACGCCTAACTCTCGACCTCTTAACGCTTGGTCCATTCACTAAGGACAGGCTCCCGTAGTTAGTACGGGAGCCTGTTTTCTTTGGTTGAGCCTGCCGGCATAGCCGCTCTGTGCTGAGCTGCCTGTTCGGACGCTCGCACAACAGTTCACCGCTGCCGGTGAAAGTGCGAGCGTTCACTTTTATGCATATCTACGGCTTACGCTACGGCTTACGGTTCGGGGACAGGGGCGCCAATTACCTGTGCGTTCTCAGGTGGCGTGTAGCCCGGCCCGTACTGGTAGCGAGCAGGCCACGGGACGAACTTGCTCACAAACCGATCCTGAATGAACACGTTACCATCGGCATCCCGCACAACCCTCTCCAATACCGCGGTCACCCCGGCGATCGCTTTCTCGAGTTCGCGCACGCTACCGGCAGCCATCGACGCGTTGTACTCATATACAGGCGGGCCGGGCGGAACCTGACTGCCCCATTCAGGCCCAATTTGCTCGACTGTGCGACCGTCGCTCGTGCTGTAGAGCATAAGGCGAAGCCGGGCACGCGCCGCATCGATTTCCGTGTTAATCAGGATGTGGTGGGGGGTGTCGTTCTTGAAGCGAAAATCGAGGATGGGCGCGTAAATCGTGGCATCGAAGCCCGGTCCGAAGCCACCCAATTCATAGTAGCCGACCCGGTACGCGTGAGGCCAGCGTTCCGTGATCGGGTAACCGCCGAAGTAAGCGGCGCGGAAGGCCGTCGTCGCAACCTGGCAGATACCACCGCCGACCCCGAGAACGGTACGGTCGCCCATGATGATATATGAGTCATCATATCCTGCCTCCGGCGTCACCTCGCCCAAACGCTCATTGAACGAGAAGGTCTCGCCAGGCGCGATCAGGACGCCATCATACTTGGATGCGCTTAGCCGGATATTGCGATCCCGAGCAGAGGATGACCCGGTGAAGTACGACTCGCCAACCGCCACCAGCTCCCGAACACCGAGGTCAGCCGCCGTGATCGTATCGGGTTGGGCCGGCTCAATCTCCGTGACGACTAGAGAGACCCAGTGGTCGCCATTCTTCAGGCTCTCGTTAATCAACGCCACCGAAGCCGGAACGTCGACCTCACGTCCCAACTCACTCGGGCTCGTGATCACAAGCTCAATGGTGCTCGGCTCGAACCGGAAAGTGGCATCGACCGGTTCCCGATAGAGGGCAAGTGCCAGAGGGCCCAGGAACTGCGCCAGGGCAGCTTCATCCAGTCCTACCTCAATCGAATCGGTCCCGAGCTGGATGATCAGCATACGGGCCAACACATCCGGCGTGACCGTCCAGGGACCCGGATCCCCCTCACGCGGATCCGACACCATGAGCGTCAAGGGTGCTTTCAGGATCTGCTCCGCTATGCTCAAAGCTTGCTGGGCGTAATGATCGCTGATACCCGGCGCCAAATCCGTGACCGGCACGACGATTTCGACCGGCTCAAGGGCCTGCAGATGCGGAATCAGCGCCTCCAACGTCTCGGAGATTTCAACACGTCGTCCGAGATCGCCGGCCACCAGGCTCACCGTTGCCCCATCTAGTCGGACTGCAGCATCCTGAGCAGAGCGCTCGAGTTCAGCCGCAATTGATGCTATCGCCCGCACAGTTGCCTCGGAGTCCCAGGAGAGCACCGGTGCAACACGCTTACCACCCATCATAGTGTCAAACCGCTCGCGAAACCTCACCATTGGGTCCGGATGGTGACCAATTGCGGAGATGGCATCTAGCGTTGCCTCAGTATTGATAGACATTCCGAGGTCGGCCGGCGAGTAGACCCATTGCTGGTCCTCGGGGCCCAGCAGCACCACATTGCGGTGATGTAAGGGAAGATCGACCGGCAAATGGTTGCCGGCTTCATCCAACGTCATGCCGCCGAGAGAAACATCCCATACCCAGACTCCGGGCACGATGCGTGCGTCCATCGCCGGTCCCAATAACCATCCGACAGCCATAATCACAATCAGTTCAACCGCACCAAGCACCACTAAAACCCGTGACATAGCTCCCACCCCACACTATACCATCGATCACGCCTGAGAGACTACCAGGAGATACCGCCCTGATCCAACTCCATTAAACAAAGTGCATAGGCGCCCCATAATCCCACATCCCCTGCCAGCTCGGCCTGCAAGATACGGGTCTGCTCTCGATAGGCTTTGGGCGCTCTCGCCTCTACCGTCTTGCGGACGGGCTCCAGCAGCATGGCCCCCGCCCGCGTCACACTCCCACCCAGCACAAAGAGTGCGGGATTGAGCATATACATCAAGCTGACCAGCGCCGATCCGAGATAGACGCCAGCTTCCTCGAACACCGCCACGGCCAGAGCATCCCCCTGCTGACCCGCCTGATTGACATCCCTCGCCGTGATTCGCGACAAGTCCCCGTCAACCCACTCCGTGAGAATAGAGGGCTCTCCGGCAGCCAGGCGCTCGCGGGTCCGTCGTGCAATAGCCGTTCCGGACGCCAATACCTCGAGGCAGCCTACATTACCGCAACGGCATACCGGTCCATGAGGGTCGATGGCCATATGGCCAACCTCACCGCCAAGACCTCCCCCTCCGGTAAACAGACGGTTGTCGACGATCATACCCCCGCCAATGCCGGTACTGATGGTCAGATAGATCATGTGGGCCACACCCTTACCACTCCCGAAGCGGTGCTCTGCGAGCGCTGCAACGTCAGCGTCGTTGGCGACAAAAGCGGGCACCCCAAGCTTGTCGTGCAGCATCTCGCGCAAAGGTATATTGTTCCAACCCGGAAGGTTGGGGGCAAATCGAAGCAGGCCTTCCCGGAAGTTGATGGGGCCAGGTACGCCCAGACCCACTCCCGCGACCTCGCCCTGTGATGGCCAGACATCGCGAACGGCACTCATCACGCGCCCAAAAACCGGCTCGAAACCCTCGGCGGCCAGCGTTTCCAAAGCAATGCGTGCTTCAATCTCGCCGCCATCCGAGTAACGCGCCGCCCGAATCTGTGTGCCGCCCACGTCAACAGCAATGAAGTGAGACGAACCCATAAGTACTCCTTCGAGGCAGAAATAGGAACTTATTGTACTCTCAAACCGTTAATATCAAAATGCGGTTGGCGACGACAACACGCAACAAATTGCCCCAGCCGGATGACAACGGGTATCAACCGTAAGGCGTTAAGCCGGGCATGCAGGACAACCATGGATTGACACTCAACAAAAAAAGCATCGCCCCTTTTCTCGCAGGAGCGATGCTTCAATGGTATCCTACAACTCGATCAAGCCAGTCACTCAGCAGCGAGGAATCTAAGCTTAGTGTCCCCCACAGGACGAACATGCACGGCTGCTACACGAGGAACATCCTCCCCCACTGCTCGTGCTCGCGCCAACCCCACCCCCGCCGCTGCCGGCGCGAGATGAGAAAAACAGGGACAGACCCCGCTTCGCGTGGGCTTTACCGCAGTCAGGACATGCAATGGGCATGTCCGCATCCTTCATAGCGCGCCGCGCCTCGAATTGCAGACCGCAATCTCCGCATTGGTATTCGTAAATGGCCATAGGGACTCTTCTCCATTGTTTGATGCGCCTATCAGACGCTCTGTCAGACGCTCTGTCAGACGCTCTCCTGGTTGATGATCTCCGTGAGTTCCGCGGCTTTCACGTAGCCCGCGACCTCAATTTGCTGGCCTTCAATGCCCGGCACAGAGCCGACCGCGCGCTTGATGTCCAAGACCAAGCTGTGCGCCAGAGGACAGAGTGGCGATGAAGGTCGGAACCGGTAGGATGCAATCCCCGTCTCCTCGTCCACCTCCAAATCCTCGACCAGGCGCATGCGCAGGACATCGACACCGGTTTCCGGGTCAATCACGCCTACCAAGCGCATCAGGATCTGCTCACGAAGGGTCATATCAGATGCCATCATTTCCTCCACAATATTATACCAGAAACAAATCGATCACGGCCAGCAAATTAATCGACAGGTAGAGCGCTCTAGAGCAAACTCGCCTCTGATTATACACCAGATGTTGTGCAGTGCCTGCATCACAGGAAGGGATTCCGAAAGCGTCGCAGTTATAGTATAATCCGCCCCATGATCACAAAACGCCAACTCGGTTGGCTTCTCATCGCACTCGGTCTCGGTGGTGCTCTCATTCTTCTGATTGCGGGTCGCCTGGGAGCCACGAACTACACGGGTATTGGCCCTGTGGAGCGGACCCTCCTGCTTAGCGGCATTGGCGTAGCGCTTTTGGGCCTTCCGTTGCTGCATGGCGGGAGCGGATCCGCCGCCGCTACGGCAGAACCGGATTATCGCATCGCCAGACCACGCGAGGACCGGCCCTACGGTGCAGGGTGGAGATGGGCAGAGCGAGGTCTACAAGCGCTCGTGCTCGTGCTCTTCCTGGCCTACCTCGCGGTGTACGTCACGTATGCCGTGAATCTCTTTCGCTGGCCCTACGATTACGATCAAGGTGAGAGTTTTGAGCTGTATGATGCGGTATTGCACAGTCAGGGCGAGTGGCCGTATCGGGATGCAAGTACCTATCCCTTCTACGCGTCCAACTACCCACCCATCTTTCACCTGCTCAACATCCTACTCTTCCCACTTTTCGGGCCGACGCTGCTCTCAGGCCGAGTGCTCTCATTCATCGTTACCCTTCTGACGGCGCTGATCATCGGCCTGACGGTCCGCCGCCGCACCGGGGGCTCCTTCATTCCGGTGATCTCCGGCTTGGGTTACCTCGCGTCAAACTTCGTCTACCACGTTGGTCCGCTCTCGCGCCAGCACCTGCTGATGGTATTGCTGGAAACGCTCTGCGTCTACTTCATCGCAGCAGCGGTCGACACTCCCTTCGGAAGCACACGCGCGGGTCGACGGAATCTGGCCTTCGGCCTGCTCTGTCTCTTCCTCGCCGGATATTCCAAGCAATTGGCCGTCTTCACAGCTATCGCGGTTTTCGGCTACCTCTTCCTTCGCCGCCCTCAGCGCGCCATCGCGCTGGCAGCCGTTTTCGGAGCGGCCTTCGGCGCCGTCTTCCTGGCAATAAACTGGGCCACAGGCGGTTACTGGTGGATTAACACCATCGCGGCGAACGTCAATCCCTTTCTGATCCCGCAACTGATCGGCCTGACCCGTTCGTGGGCCAGAATTCACACACTGTATGTGATCGTGGCATTAGGAATGGTGCTGTACGAGGTGTACGTTAGTCGCATCTCGGTCTACAGCCTCTGGTTCGTGGCAGCGCTGGGGACAGGCGTGATGTCTGGCAAATGGGGAGCCGGCGAGGCCTACTGGATCACCTCGGTCGCGGCCGGCCTGATCCTGACCGGATTTGCGCTCGGCGGCATCCAGAAGTGGGCCGCCCAGAACCGGCCGGCGTGGAGAGGTGCCGTCGCGATCCTCGCCCCATTGCTCTTGCTAGGCCAGACGACGCGGATGGTCCACTTGCCCACTGAAGGACCCGTCTGGGGACCGGTCGCGCGAGCACTGGGTGTGGCGGAGCGCTCGGCCTACGCCGACTATCCTTACTATGACGCCGTTGGCTACACTCAGGTCGGGCATTTACCGCTCGAGCGTGACTACGAGGGTGGCCGGCGGATTATGGACTACGTCCACAATGCTGAGGGGCCGATCTTGAGCGAAGAGGCGGCGTTCACGATGCTGAGCGGGAAACCCGTCATCACCAATCCCACACAGTTGCTCAATCTCTACAATAATGGAATGCTAGATACGTCGGAACTCGAAGCTATGATCCGCCGAGAGGCCTTCGGGCTAGTCATTCTCCGCGCCCAGTTCTACCCACCGCCCGTTCTGGCGGCAATCGGTGAGCATTACGGATTAGTAGAGCATATTCCGATGAATGGCTTCAACTACATCATTATGAAGCCGCTCGGACAGCCAGTGGGGGAAAACATCTCCGGTCCTTGAGAGTTGGTCGGCATCTCGGCTGAGTGACGGAGGCTTTACAAGGGCTTTTTTTGGAGTCGGTGCTAGGAGCCAGGAGCGGACGACAACTCCTCGGCATAGTCTACGCCTAGAATAATCACGATATCGTGCTCCGCTGTCGGATTTTCCCCGTTGACGACCGCAGACTGCGGTAAACGTAGCATCGACAACAACTGCACAGCGGTCATTGGCTTTTCGCGGTTGAGAATGACCAGCGATGTCTCGTATTGCCGATCGGCGGTGCTGTACTCGCTTATGGAAATGCCGTTGGCCTCCAGATACTGCGAGGTGGCGTATGCCAGTCCCGCTTCACCACTGCCATTGAGCACTGAGATGGTGGCATTCTCATCTGCAATCGTCGGGAACTGCTCCGGTTCCGGCTTCAGCCAGAAAACCTCGTCCCGCACGTCGCGGATCTTGCTGCGTAGCGGAATTAGCACTTGAGCATTGTCCGGTGTTACGGCGTCGAGCGTGCAACGCTCATCGATCACGCGGAAGCGCACATCATTGTCGAGATCGATCTGCGTGGCGAGGTTGGCCAGGGCGACCATTTGATCGAGTCGCAGGTTGGGACCGAGTTTGACTGATTTCTCCACGACCTGCCAAATCTCAGGAGCACGTGCAGCCAACTGTGTCAGCATCCTTGCATCAATCACCTGCTTCAGTATGGCCTGTGCCACCTGCTGCTGCCGTCGCGCGCGGTCAAAATCACCCCCGGACGTGCGGCGTACACGAGCGTACTTGAGCGCCATATCTCCATAGAAATGATGCCAGCCCGCTTCGATATAGAGGGGATCGTAGTCATAGTTGGGACCCGGGTACAGCTTGTCGTCGATTGTCTCTTCTACGTAAATCTCGATCCCGCCGATCATATCCACGATGTCGATGAATGCCTCAAAGTTGATGCGCACGTAGTAATCGATCTTGTCGATACCGAGGTTATATTGCACCGTCTCCATCGCCAGGGCAGGGCCGCCACCCGGATAGTCATAGGCATCACCCAGGAAGTGAGCCGTGTTGATGCGATTTTCGTTATATCCGGGAATTGGGACCCACAGATCGCGGGGAATTGACAGCACACCGGCTCGCTTGGTCACCGGGTCCACAGTCACGAGCATCATCGTGTCGGAACGCCAAAAGTCCTCCTCTTCCTGTGATCGCTGATCGATTCCCAGAATCAGGACCGTTATCGGATCGGTTCCGGTCCAAACCGGAAGCGCTTCACCTTCTATGCGCTCGACATTGGGGCTCTCCGCTTCTCTCGGTTTGCTGATCGTGAAATCGGGTAGGACGTCCGATGCGGCAACAGTATCACGGACCTGCACGTAAACTACCAGAGCACCAACTCCTACGGTAATCAGATAGATCAGGAGCAGCGCAATACGTATGAAGGTCTTGTATGGGAATTTGGCCTGGACCTTGCCGGGCTGTGCCGCTTCGGTCATCCGAATGAGCCTCCGTCTGCCGGGCTGCAGCTAGGGAAGTTGAAAATCTTGACCCAGAATTATCACGAGATCATAGTCCGACTCGGGTTCCTGGCCCTGAACGGCAGCGTCAGAGGTCAGGTTGAGCGCACGCAACAGGCGGTCCAGGGTCTGTGTTTTGTTGCGATTCATCGCGATACGAGTGGTCGCATAATCCTGGCGGTTCGCATTGCCGACATACACGACTGAGAACCCCTGGTCGCGCAAGTAGTCACCGGTGGAGCCCGCGAGCCCACCACGTGTCGTGCCATTTAAAACGGCAATCTCGGCCATCTCCGGCGTGGGTGTGACGAGGATGACAGGTGTTGGCTCTTCAACCGGGGACACCGGAGGCAGCGTTTCAAATACATAGTCGCGGACCTCGCGAATGCGCTCGCGCAATGGGATGAGCACTTGAGCACCGTCTGCGGTGATATAAGGCTGCGTGCATGTATGATCGATCACTCCATAGCGGATCTGCTCTTTGTCCACACTGACAGCGAGATTGGCGAGCGCTAGAATCTGATCCAAAGCCAGATCGGTCACAACAGAATCCTGCAATGTTTGATAGAGGCTGGGAGCATTTCGCGCCAAGTCAGGAAGGAGTTCATAGGAGATGACCCTGTCCAGCACAGCCGACATCACCTGCTGCTGGCGTCGCGCTCGGTCAAAGTCGTTGCTACCATGACGGGTGCGCGCGTACTTCAGCGCCATCTCTCCGTCGAAGTGGTGCCAGCCGGCCTCAATATACAACGGATCATAGCCATAGTGATGATCTGGGTAAAGCGGGTCGTTAATCGTTGTCTCAACATATATGTCAACCCCGCCAACCTGATTGACAAGGGTGACAAATGCGTCGAAGTTGACGCGGACGTAATGATCAATGGGAATTCCGATGTTATACTCTACGGTCTCAACGGCAAGGGCGGTCCCGCCACCCGTGTGGTCATGCAAGTCGCCCAGAAAGTTCGCGGTGTTGATACGCCCCTCTCTGTAGCCAGGAATGGGTACCCAAAGATCGCGCGGGATCGATAAAACACCAGCTTGCATTGAGGCGGGGTCGAGGGTGAGCAGCATGATCGTATCCGACCTAAAGGGACCGGTCTCTTGGGCGCGCTCATCAATACCCAACAACAACACGGTAATGCGTTTGCTCCCACTCCAACGCGGCAACAGCTGCCCAAATGAGTAGCTAACATTCTCACTGGGCTGCGTGCTCCCAGGCAGTCCGGGGGCTATGCCGGGTGTCGCAAGGCTCCCACGCACCCACGACAGTGCAAAGAGGACGACACCGACGCCAATGGCAACGAGCAGCAGCAATAACAGACCTACAACCAGAACCGGAAGTCCTGCTCGAGCACCGCTATGTCTCCGCCTTGTCGTCATCGGTCGCATCATTTCATTATCCGGTCCTGAACTATGAGTGTGGGATTCGCCATGCGAGAAAGCGCAAAGTTATTATACCATGCTCATGTGAAGGCAACAGCAGCGAGGCATTGTCGATGAAGTGATTAGATGTCGCCACCCGTGGCCTTATGGGTCGTCGGAAGCGTAGCTGGCGGGTGGTTGGCCGCGATAAGGGTCTCGATGGTCTCTCCCCAAGCAGCCAC
>SLDA01000260.1 GCA_007125545.1 Thermoflexales bacterium
ACCGACAGCGAGTATCGCCTGACTGATATTGCCCATCGCTTGATTCGCAGCGGCAAGCGTGTTGACAGTTACCGTATATACGATCAGGACGAGGTTCTGGGCATCAACACGCGCGAGAATCTTACGGAGGCATCCTTCATCCTGCAGAAGCGGGCCTTCCGTCCCCGGCGTAACGAGGAGCGGAACGTGATCGCCTTTGGAACGGGTGGGTGGCGCGCTGTTATTGGCGAGGGATTTACGCTGCACAATGTTCGGCGGTTGTGCCAGGCATTGGCCAACGGGATCACACGTCGCGAAGAGGAAGCTAAGGGCGTGGTTATCGGCTACGATCGTCGCTTTCTCTCCGATCGCGCCGCCACGGCAGCTGCAGAGGTCTTTGCCGGCAACAACATCCCGGCTATCTTACTCGAGGAGGACGCGCCCACGCCATTGATCACCTATGCCACCGCTATGGTGGGCGGTGCCTACGGACTGGGCTTTACTGCTAGTCACAACCCGCCCGAGTGGAATGGCTTGAAGGTCTTCCACAGCGATGGCTCGCTCCTTCAGGACGAGGAAGTGCGTGAGATCGAGGTCGAGGCTAACGGGCTGCGGAGCGAGGATGTAGTCAAGATTGATTTGGCCGTGGCTGAGGATGCCGGCGTGGTCACCTGGCGTGACTTCACGAACGAGTACGTCGACGCCGTCGAGGCCCTGATCGATCTGGAAACGATCCGAAAAGCGGGGCTGCGGGTTATCGTGGACCCGATGTATGGCGTCAGCCAACTGACTTTGGGCATCGTCTTGACCGAAGCTCGCTGTCGCGTGGCCTTCATTAACGAGCGCCACAATCCCCTCTTCGGTGGTCGCTCACCGGCGCCGGATATCGAGGCGCTACGCCTGCTGATGACCTACGTTCGCAACGACAACTACGACCTGGGACTGGCCACCGACGGTGACGCCGACCGCATCGCGATCGTCGACGAGACCGGCGGCTATGTGACGATCAACGACGTTCTCTTGTTGCTCTATTGGTATCTGCATAAGGTTCGTGGGGAGCGTGGGGGTATCGTACGCAATTTGGCCACGACTCACCTCCTGGACCGGCTGGCGGCGCACTTCGGCGAACAAATCTACGAGGTGCCGGTGGGTTTTAAGCACGTCTCTGCAGCGATGGTCGAGCATGATGCTTTGCTGGGCGGCGAGTCCAGCGGGGGACTCACCATTCGCGGGCATATCCTGGGCAAGGACGGTATCTTCGCTTCGGCTTTGGTGGTGGAGATGCTGGCTCGGACGGGGCAGCGAATCTCTCAGTTGCTGGAGCACGTCTATGCCATCACCGGCGAACTCTACGCCGTGGAAGACAATTCCCCGGCGACCTCCGAGATGCGTGTGATCGTGCCGCGGCGCCTCGAGCAACTACTGGAAAAACACGCTCGCGAGCCGATTGAGCTAGCAGGATATCCTGTGAAAGAGATCTTGACCTACGACGGGGTGAAGTTCCTGCTCGAAAATGATAACTGGGCGCTGATGCGGTTTTCCGGGACCGAGCCGGTACTGCGTATCTTTGCGGAGGCGGACAGCGAGGAAAAGGCGCGGGCTTTGATCGAGGCGCTAAAGGAGCGATTTGAGCTTCGAGTAGAGATGTAGTGCCTGCGTTAGGCCGAACGTCTCCAAATGGGAAGCGATGGCGGATTTTGTACCCGCCATCGCTTCTTCGTGTGTATCGACTTTGCCTATGACAGCCTCTTTCACATCAGACGGGGTGTCCCGGCGGGTACAATTGCGCTGTGATTCCGCCGTCGACGTAGAGTACCTGCCCGGTAATGTAATCCCCGTCCTCTGAAGCCAAAAAGGCGACGGCGGCGCCGATGTCCAGCCCGGTGCCAAAGCGTCTAAGAGGGATGCGTCCTGCCACTTGTTGCATCCGCGGTTCGTCGGGATCAGGCCAGCGCTCTGTCAGGGTGGCGCCTGGGGCAATGCCGTTCACGCGGATGCCGTACTCCGCCATCTCGAGCGCCATAGCCCGCGTCATAGCATCCAGCGCGCCCTTGGTGACGTCATAAGGTAGCCCACGCCAGTGCGCCCGGAGCCCTCCTACCGAACTGATGTGGATGATGTTGCCACCGTGGCCTGCATCGCGCATCTGTTCCGCGGCGTAGTGAGAGATCAAGTAGGGTCCGCGTATGTTGGTCGCCAGCACGTTGTCGAGTAGCTCCTCGTCCACTTCAAACACACGTTTGCGCGTCAGGTTTGCCGCGTTGTTGACTACCAGGTGTACCGTGCCAAATGCCTCCAGCGTGCTATCAAGGATTAGCCTCACCCCCTCCGTGCTGCTCTGATCAGCGGTCACGCCGATCGCCTCCACACCCAGCTCCTTCATCTCCGTGGTTGTGGCCTCCACTGTATCCGCCGTGCGGCTGTTAATCACCACCTTCATGCCTTCTTTGGCCAGCCGCAGCGCGATGCCCTTGCCGATTCCGCGGCTGGAGCCCGTGACGATGGCAACCTTGCCCGCCAGCTCCGGATAACGCGCCGGAATTTCGTTGAAGTCCTGATCTAGCTCTGCCATACCTATGTCCCCCCTCTAGTAGATCTTTCTGCTACTCACACATAAGCACGTGGACGACGCCAACGTCGGCCTCGACCCAGATGCCATTGTCGGTTTCGTCACCATTCCGTCGCCGGTCGACGACGAAGGCGCCCTCCCCCTCGAAGTGGCCTTCGTCGACGCGCACGTAGTGGGCGA
>SLDA01000385.1 GCA_007125545.1 Thermoflexales bacterium
TCGAGCGCGGCGTGCGGCCAATGGGATCCTGGGTGATCATAATGACCTTGTCCAACTGATCCAGGCCCTCCAGGCTGTCGTGAGGACCCGGACGGGCATCGGCGCGGTTCAGGTCGCGGGCTAACGCGGGGTAGAGGGTCTCGGCGACAAGGCTACTCTTTCCACTGCCGCTTACGCCCGTGACGCAGGTAAACACGCCCAGAGGAAAGGCGGCGTCCAAGTGTTTCAGATTGTGCAGCCGCGCCCCGCGCACCACGAGAGTCCCATTTCCGGGCTCGCGCCGCTCTTCCGACGGGTTGAACACGCTGCGCTCCCCGCTGAGGTACTGTCCGGTTAGTGAGTCTGGCGCTGCCTTGATCGCCTCCGGTGGTCCCGCCGCGACGATCTCACCGCCCAGGACACCGGCGCCGGGGCCCAGGTCGATGATCCAATCGGAGCTCTCCATCGTTTCGGCGTCGTGCTCGACGATCAGGACGGTATTGCCCATATCGCGCAGCCTGACCAGCGTATCCAGCAGGGCGCGATTGTCGCGCGGATGCAGGCCGATGGAGGGTTCGTCCAGTATGTAGAGCACGCCTACCAACCCGCACCCGATCTGACTGGCAAGGCGGATGCGCTGCGACTCCCCACCCGAAAGCGATGGTGCGGGACGGTCGAGCGTTAGGTAGTGAAGCCCTACATTGAGCATAAACTGCAGCCGGTCGCGAATCTCCTTCAGGACTTCTCCGGCGATCTCCAGGGATTCGCCGTCCAAACGCTCGTAGAGCCCGACCGTCCAGGCGTGGGCGTCCTCAATGGTCATCGCGCCGATGTCGACGATGTTGTTCTCCCCAACCCGAACGCCCTGTGCCTCGGGGCGCAGACGGGCGCCACCGCAGGTTGGACATGCCTGCTCGCTCATAAAGCTCTGGTACCAACGCTGTGTGTAGTCCGACTTCGTCTGGTGAAAGAGCCGGCTGATATGAAAGACGATGCCCTTCAAGGGACGGTTGCTCTCGCCGGTCCAGGAACTGTCTTTGCCCTCCGAGTGATACTCGAAGTGAATGCGCTCCTCGCCAGACCCATAGATGAGCACCTCGCGAAACTGCTCGGGCAGCTCCTGCCAGGGCGTCTCCAGGTCAACCCCATAGTGGCCGGCTACCGCGACGATCTGGTGCATCTGCCACTTGCTGTTTTTCTTTCGGATGTTGCCATACCAGCGCAGAGCCCCGTCGAGAATCGAGATCGTGGGATCGGCGATTATGAGCGCCGGATCGACCTCGAGTTTCGTCCCGAGCCCGTTGCACTCGGGGCACATACCGACCGGGGAGTTGAAGCTGAAGAGCGGCGGACTGAGTTCCGGGAAGCTGATCCCACAGTGAGCGCAGGCGCTGTGCTCGCTGAAGAGGAGCTCTTCGCCGTTGACGACATCGACGAGAAGGGTCCCTTCACCTGCCCTGAGCGCCGTCTCCACCGAATCCATCAGACGGGTTCTGAAGTCGCTATCCCCGTTGCTGGGTATCGCGAGGCGGTCAATGACCAGCTCGATCGTATGCTGCTTCGTCTTGGCAAGTTTGATGCTGCTGTCCAACTCGACCAGCACGCCGTCAATGCGCGCGCGGGCATATCCCTCTCTCCGCAACTGGGCTAGCAGATTGCGCTGCGTGCCCTTCCGCTGGTTAACCAGCGGTGCCAGGATCTGGAACTTGGTCTCGCGTGGCAACTCGCAGATCAAGTTTGTGATCTGTTGAGCGCTTTGGGCTTGAACGCGGCGCCCGCAGCTGGGGCAATGGATCTCGCCGATGCGCGCGAAGAGGACGCGCAGGTAGTCCATAACTTCCGTAACCGTGCCCACCGTTGAACGCGGATTACGGCTCACGGCCTTCTGCTCGATCGCAATGGCCGGACTCAAGCCGCCGATGTAGTCCACCTTGGGCTTTTCCATCTGTCGCAGAAACTGGCGAATGTAGGAGGAGAGACTCTCGACGTATCGCCGTTGACCCTCGGCATAGATGGTGTCGAAGGCGAGTGAGGACTTTCCGCTGCCGCTTACGCCGGTCAATACGACGAGCTTGTTTCGCGGGATTTGTACGTCGATGTGCTTGAGGTTGTGTTGTTGTGCTCCCCGGATCGTGATCTCTTGCGCTTCCATATTTCGCTTTTCCTTATCCCTTTCGCCCTTGGGCGATCTCGAACAAACTTTCTACCTTGTGCATTGTAAGGCAGAAATATGACAAGCTGTGTCAGGTACAGACCGGGCTTTGTGATGCCGGAGCCAAGGTTGCACGCAGCGAGTTTGGTCGGTAGAATGGTCGAAACCGTAGTGTACCAAGGAGCCCAAGATGAGGATCATACCCGATTTCGACGACGTCGTCAACGCCGCCGCGCTGATTCGACCGCACATTCACCACACGCCTCTCATCACCTCGCAGGCCCTCAACCGGATGACGGGAGCTGATCTGGTCTTCAAGCCCGAGAATCTGCAACGAACCGGCTCGTTCAAAGCGCGCGGAGGCTGCAATGCCGTCTTCTCGCTCACGGAGGAGGAGGCCCGGCTTGGTGTTGCCACGCACTCCTCCGGCAATCACGCCCAAGCGGTGGCCTATGCTGCGGCTCTCCGCGGCATTCCCTCGACGATCGTAATGCCCCGGAATGCCCCGCCCGTTAAGGTGGCTGCCGTGCGCGATTACGGCGCCCGCATTGTGTGGGCCGGCGATCATCCCCTGGACCGCGAGCGTGACCTGGAA
>SLDA01000188.1 GCA_007125545.1 Thermoflexales bacterium
ACGTTGTCCAGGCCGACGGTGCCCGCACCGGTGCGGTACTCGCTGCGGATGTGCAGGGCCTCCAGAGTGGCGAGCACTTGTTCGAACTCGGCACGGGTTGGGGCGGCTGCAGTCCCCGCCTTGACCCAGCCGGCGTCCTCCGTCAGGTCAACCCTTATCGAAGTCCAGGCTGTACCGGGGTTCGCTGCCGTATTGTAGGCGAGTGTAAGGCTCTCGCCTATCACGAGAACGTCAGGGGCACTCAACGGGCTGCCGGTCCCGGTTTGGCGCAGATCGAAGGTCAACGCCTTGCCGTAGGCGCAGGACTGGTCGCCTAGGAACTTGCCGGGCGCCTGCCAGTAGCCTACGCCGCCGGTGGTGCCGTTCGTCGCCAGGATATAGCCGCCCGGATTCCCACCGGATTTCTCGTGGTCGGGAATTGCGACGCCGGCAGTCGCATCATTCACCCGCAGCCACCCGTCGTCGCTGAAGTCGAACGTGCTCCGCGCCTGGCAGGGCATCGGGGCTTCGCGCTCAGTCACCGAGAGGACGACATCGAGGAAGGTGTTACGCGTCGCGCCACTGCTGAAGAAGCCGATGGTGCCCTCGTGGAGTCCCGGCGCCAGGCCGGCGGCGTTCACCGTCACCGTAATCTCGTCCGGTGTGTTGCCCGACGTCCGGCTGAGGCTCAGCCAGGGCAGGAACTCCAGCGCCGCCCAGTTAATCGCGTTGGTGCCACTCGCATTGCTGATGCGCAGCGTCTGCTCGGTGATACCGTCCCCGGGCCAGAAGAGCAGCGGCGCAGGTCCGACGACCAGCCGGTGATCCGGGGTGGGGAGGTAGCGGGGATCGGAGACGACCACCACCTCGTTGACGGTCTCGCTGGACGTGCCGCTCCCATCGTTCACCGTCACCGTGATGGCGTGCACGCCCGGCGTCAGGCCCGTGACCGCGGCTGCCTCTCCCTGGGCCAGAGGCCCGTCGAGTGACGAGCTCCACGTGACCTGACCACCGCTCAGTGTCCCGATATTGGGCGAGTAGGCCAGCGCCTCCAGATTCAGCGTTTGGTTTGCGGCGACGTAGAGGCCTTCGCTCGGTGAGAGGAGCTTCACCTCCGGATTGCGCAGTGTGGTGGTGAAGGGCCCATTGCTGGTGTCACTGGCGGTATGGATGCCGTCGCTGACCCAGACGCGGAAGAGGCCCTGGTTGGTCGTGGGTACGTTCTCGCGCGGGATGGATACACTATTGCCCGTGATGTTCTGGGCCAACACCTCCCAGGTGAGTCCGTTGTCGCGGCTGAACTGAACGGTGAAGGCCAGGGGATCGCCGTCAGCATCGGACGCCGACCAGCTCACCGGGATCGTGTCTCCACTGAACGTCTCGCCACCGTTGGGCGACAGGAGCGTGATGGCCGGGACGGTGGATCCCGCGGTCACGGTGGCCAACGTGCCACCCGGTCCCTCGATGTCAACGCGGTCCGTGCCTGTAACGTAAGGCACCAGTTCGGAGATCAGCAGGAGGTCTACCTCCGGTGCCGGCGTAGCTCCCGGTGCCGGGTCCGAAGGACCGGAGTGCACCTCTTCCGGCGTGAAGGGATAGCGTGCGAGCTCGCTGCCGCCGCTGCTGCGTAGAACGATAACATAATCGCCCGGCGTGCGCGGCGCGACGTCGTGCGCGTTGGGGATGACGAACAGTGGCTCCAGCGCCGTGGCCCCTGTCTCGGGATCTATAGTGCCGACGACCAGAAGCCGGTTGGTCTGCTCGCCCGCCTGGACGCCGGCTGCCGCCACCTCCGAGGGGGTGACGTTCGCCTGCATATAGTCCATAATCCCCTCGGAGGTGTAGTCGCTGATCCAGAGGGAGCCGCAGTAGGTCATCATATCCCGCCAGCGCGCGTCATACACGCGGGCTTGTTGGGGTATCAACCCGTAGGGCTGGAACCGGGTGCCGATGTCGAAGCCGAAGAGGGCATTGGCGCCGGTCGTATCGGTGCTGATGAAGCCGCGGTTGTGGGGATAATTCGGGTCCGCACCGTCCTCACCGCCGCAGGCGCCTGCTGCACCGCCGGCATCGCCCTGTACGTGCGCGCGCCCAAGCGAGTGGCCTATCTCGTGACCGGCGTACCAGTCGCCGAAGCGCCCATCGGCGTCCCACCCGCCGATCGCGCCCGTGGGCCCTGAGCCGGTGCGCGAGCCCATAGCCCCGCGCATAAAGCCGCCGGTGTTGATTAACATAGCATAATAGCGGATCTCGGACTCCTTGCCCACATAGCTCTCGTACCAGCTCGCCTCGTTAAGGTCCCAGGTACGCTTGGAGGCCAACCATTGGTTGACGGTGCCGCTGTTCGGGGTTGCGAGGTGTCCGGGCCTATCAGGGTTGAGGGTCGCTGCGCCGAAGTCGTGGACGCGGACGGTCATCCACAGGTAGGAGAGCGGGAACGCTCGCTCCATCCACGAACGGGCCTGATAGAGGTCGGTGATTGGGGTGGTGTGCGTAATGGTAGTCCCAAGGGTGTCCAGGGTGTAGTTGCCGCGATACATGATGATCGAGAGTTGGGGTACCGTCTCAAATTGCACCGTGGTGGTGCGGATGTTATTGGTATAGCTGGTCTCCGGGGGATAGCGGCTCGTTCGCCAGCCCGGGATGACAGGATTCACCTCCGCGCGGAGCGTGAGGCTGCCTTCGCCGGTCATGCGAGAGGGGAGCTGGAAGAGGAAGGCATCGTCAAGCCGCGCCCGCATCGGAT
>SLDA01000154.1 GCA_007125545.1 Thermoflexales bacterium
ACCGTTTCTGGGGTGAACTGGGCCCGTACGAGGTCGAGGCTTCCCCGATCGAGCGATTGCGCGGGAAGCAGTGTCAACCAGGCGTCGGCACCCTTGTCGTTCACCCAAGCCCGGTCCAACCAAGGGTATTGGGGTTCGCTCCCCGACTGTTCGATCACGCGGATATCCCGCCGGCTCAGGTTGGGAAAGACGAGAGCCGCCGCAATATGGCTCCGGTCGAGCCCCTCACGGGCCACGGCGCGCAGGAAGGCGCGCAAGCACATCTCCTCCGCCTCACCGGGCACCGCTGCCTCCTGGTCCAGATCCAGGAGGCGCAACTGGGGTGCCTGACGGGCATGCTCCGGCGTGGCCCGGCTCACCTTGAGGATGATCGCCTGCTGCTCCGGTCCCAGGAGCAGGAAGTCCGGCGCGTCCGCTTCCCAGGGTGCGATATGGAACCACGCACGCCAACTATCGGGAAGGCGTTTGAGCGTGTTGAAGACCCTCACGACCTCCGGACTGACACTGCCGATGGGTTTCTCGGGGATAATCTGTGCCATGGTCAGGGGCGTGAAAGCGTGGTGCAGGTGTCGAGCATGTCGCGGAAGAGAGCGACGTGCTCGAGGAGCTCGGGCGTGGACGGCTGCGCGCGCAGGACGCTGCTGCTGCCCACCATGATCAACTTGGTCCTTGGCCGCGTGATCGTCACATTGAGCCGTTGTGGCTGAAAGTAGAAGCCGGCCAGGTTTTCCGCGAAGGAGGGGCTGGAGGTCGTGAGGGAGACCAGGATTACCTCTCGCTCCTGTCCCTGCATGCGCTCGACGGTGTCGATCACGATTTGACGCCGCAGGGCTGGGTCGGGGAGGGCGCGCCGTAGCAGGTTTCGGATCTCGCGCCCCTGTGCGCGATAGGGCGTGACCACGCCGATCTCTCCCGGCGCGATCCCGGATGCCAGCAGTACCCCGATGAGTTCGACGATCAGATCCGCTTCCCGCCGGCTGCGCAGCGTGGTGTTGGCGCCGAAGAGATCGATAAAGATCGCGGGCGACTCGGGGTCGAGCACCTGCGCCCACCGCTCGGGCGTAGCGTCGACGACCAGTCGGCGGTCGCAGGAGGCGGCGGCGGAGCGCAACTCGCCGGCGTAAAAGGTCCGGCTGGGCCATGCAGTCAGCCGGTCGTTCATTCGATAGGTTAGATCGAGCATCGTGCTGTACCCACGATGCGCCAGGTAGCCGAAAATGGACGTGTGGGCGAGCTCCGAGGCGTCCGGCAGCGTCGTCACCGGGGGCAATTGCTGCTCGTCGCCGATGAAGATATAGCGCTTCCCCGCCAGCATCGCGAGCAGCGCCAGCGGCAGGGTCACTTGGGAGGCCTCATCGAAGATCACGACGTCGAACTCGACATCGGAGAGCCGCTGGGTGCGGGTCGCGAAGGGTGTGGCGCCAATGATATAGCCCCCCGTCACGGCCTCGAAGCCCGATTCGGCAAAGCTCTCGTAATTTTCGGCGCGCAGATCGTCAGCCCGCGATCCGTGACCGATCTTGCCGACCGGGATAAGCTCGGAACCCTCCGCTCCGTCTCCGCGTGCCATCACGTCGAGCAGCTTGTTGAGCGCGTTGTTAATAGCCCGGTGCGTGAGTGCCGTGATCAAAACGCGGGCGCCCTCTGCTGCTAACTGCTGCGCGATGTGCGCCAGTACAAAGGTCTTGCCTGTACCCGGCGGACCTTGGATCAGATGCGCCAGGTTCGTGGCATAGGCGCAGGCCGCTGCCTCTGCCTGGCGGTCGTTGAGCCCGGCGTCGACTGCTGCTGCCCACGCCCGCTCGTAAGCGGCTATGTCGATCTCCGGGTGCAACTGTCCGAGAATCAGCGGGAGGATAACGCTGCGTCCCGTCTCCCGGTCGGCGATCTCGCCCAACGCATCCAGATAGAAGCCGCTCAAGTCGAAATAGCCCTCATCTGCCACCCAGCCATCGCGCAGCTCCGTGAGCTTGTGCACGGGCCCTGCCTTGGGCATAATCTCCAGCACCAACTCCTCATCCAACTCGAGGACGGCCTCAATTCTCGTGACCGGCTCCGCAGGACCCTGTCCGGAGTCCGAAGGGTTGGACTCCAATCCCGCCGGATGATGAAGGAAGAGATAGTCGCCTTCGCGGAACTTGGAGTCATTCCGGGTGCAGCGGAGCACAACGCGGCCCGTCCGCGGGTTGATACGGACAACCTCCAGTCCTTCCAGAGCCTTCCCGGCACGTATCCGCTCGCCTAGTGGCAGGGCCCACTGGGCTTCGAAACGCGCCGCCTGGCTCGCCGATTCCTGGCGGATGAGGGCGTCCAGACGATGGAGCAGAGTCCTGGCACGGTCTGACATGGTCTGTATTGTACAATATGCTGCGCGACAGGCACGTCAGGTAGTAGCACTCGGGTACACCTATCTGGCGCAAAGCGTGACAGCACCAGGGGCTTGCTGTGACCCCTGGTGCTGTCGCCTGTACCGGTCAGCGCCGGCTGCGGTTAGGGTTCGGCCCTCACGACGAGCGGTATATGGATCCGGAAGGCCGTAAAGCTGGCAGTGACGACGGTGTCTGCGGTGATGGTGTGCGTAATTGCTGCCTCACTCCCCACGACGTTGCCGCTCCAGCCCGCGAACGACCAACCGGGCTCGGCTGTGGCTGTCAGCGTCACCACGTCGCCGTAGCGGTAGGTACTCTGTTCGGGCTCGACCGTCACCATCCCGTCGCCAGATATGTGCACCTGCAGGCTATACGCGTCTTGCGTGAACGTCGCGGTGATCACGCTATGGCCTGCTATGGTGACGACCACCTCAGCGTCCAAACCGGTAGCATCCCCGCTCCAGCCCGCGAACGACCAACCGGGCTCGGGCGTGGCTGTCAGCGTCACTACATCGCCGTAGTGGTAAGCGCTCTGTTGGGGGGCAGCCGTCACCGTCCCGTCGCCGGAGATGTGCACCTGCAGGCTATACGCGTCTTGCGTGAACGTCGCGGTGATCACGCTGTCGCCCGCTATGGTGACGACAAGCTCATCGTCCGAACCGGTGGCATCCCCGCTCCAGCCCGCGAACGACCAACCGGGCTCGGCAGTGGCTGTCAGCGTCACCACGTCGCCATAGCGGTAAGTGCTTTGCTCGGGATCGACCGTCACCGTCCCGTCGCCGGAGATGTGCACCTCCAAAGCGTAGGCGTCTTGAGTGAACGTCGCGGTGATCACGCTATGGCCTGCTATGGTGACGATCAGCTCAGCCTCCGAACCGGTGGCGTCGCCGCTCCAGCCCGCGAACGACCAACCGGGCTCGGCTGTGGCTGTCAGCGTTACCACGTCGCCGTAGCGGTAGGTACTCTGTTCGGGATCGACCGTCACCGTGCCGTCGCCGGAGATGTGCACCTCCAAAGCGTAGCTGTCTTGAGTGAACGTCGCGGCGATCACGCTATGGCCTGCTATGGTGACGACCACCTCATCGTCCAAACCGGTGGCATCCCCGCTCCAGCCCGCGAACGACCAACCGGGCTCGGCTGTGGCTGTCAGCGTCACCACGTCGCCGTAGCGGTAAGTGCTTTGCTCGGGCTCGACCGTCACCGTGCCGTCGCCAGATATGTGCACCTCCAAAGTGTAGGCGTCTTGAGTGAACGTGGCTGTGATGAAGGTGTCGGCGGTTACGATGTGTGTAATCTGTAGCTCTGTTCCCCTGGCATCGCCGCTCCAACCGAGGAAGGTCCAGCCCGGGTTGGCGTTGACTGTGAGGGTGATGGCCTCACCATACGGGTAGCTATCTAGCTGTGGCACGACATCGACGGTGCCGCCGGCCTCAGGCACCCGCTCAACTGTGAGCGTATGGTGGTCCTGGGTAAAGGTAGCGGTGATAGCCGTGTGATCTGTCAGCGTCACGGTCAGCGGATTCACGTCGCTCACTAGATCTCCGTGCCAGCCTGCAAAGGTCCAGCCTGTGCCGGTGGTCGCCGTGACCACGACTTGATCGAGGTAGTTATAGGTGGATTGGACCGGTGTGAAGGTGACCTCACCATGACCGGTCTGTGCCACAGTCAGGGTATAGGCCTGGTACTCATAGGCCCCGATATCGACGACGCCGGTGCCCGCGTCGCTGCCGTCCACAATCCGCTGCTGTCCGTCCATATCGGTACTGCTCAGCACCGCGCCGTTATGCCCGGCATCAATGCAAGGTGAGTCCGGCGACAGCCGGTAGTAGCCGGGGAACTCGGCGCTTCCCAGAAAGCGTGGGTCGAGTTGCAGGTCCGATGCCGGTGCTGATGTGCCCAGATAGGGCACTGCGTAGTTCCAGATTATGTTGTGTTGCAGCAAGACGCCGGCGCCGTGTTCGACGTCGACACCATACGTCCACTGCGAGCTGGAGCTATCAGTATGTGCCAGGATCGTATTGCTTAAGGTCAGGCTGATACCCGCCCCGGCGCGCACCCCGATCCCCAAGCCTGGGCTGCTCGAGCTCCCTGGTATTCCACCTGAGGAGCCGAAGCGTCCCGACTGCCCGGGGCCACCGGGTGATCCTTGCTGGCCGCCGTCACGTAGATCGGCGGCGGTGTTGTTGGCGATGCGTAAAATGGCGCTACCATAGAAGTGCAAACCCTGAGAAGTACCGCCTGGAGCGCCGTGACCGCCGTTGCCCCCGCTTCCTCCTGGGCCATTCCATCCTGAAGCGCCCGAAGGCCAACCTCCGGAGCCGGCATAGCCACCGTTGCCGCCCGAGCCGCCGTTTCGTCCGTAGCCGGCCTGTCCGGCTGCCACCGTGGCGATCACGTTGTTGGTCGCATCGAACGACGCGCCGCTCGAGACGATGCCGGTCGCGCTGCCACCGGGTGTGCCGCTGCCTCCATTGCCGGCGTTGCCTCCTCTCCCGCCATCCCCGCCATTCCCACCGTAGACACGTCCCGAGCCGGCGGCGTTACCTCCGCGGCCACCACCCCCGCCGTGCCCACCTGCGCCCGCAGCGCCGCCCACTCCGCCCTCTCCGCCGTAGACCTCGCTGACCGCATTCGCCTCCATCGGCGTTGCCAGGGTCGACGCACGCACGTGTATGGCCCTACCCTGCCCCCCAAGCCCACCATTTCCGCCTGCCCGTCCGGCTCCTCCCCTTCCTCCATCACCGCCGTCTCCTGCGTAGCAGTCGGAGAACATACAAGATCCGCTCCGGTCACTGCCACGCCCCCCGTGTCCACCATCCCCGCCACGCCCTCCCTGTCCGCCTGTACCTCCAGAACCCCCTTGGATCGCCATTGCCCGGTTACCCTGATAGACGGTCGTCGCCGGCCCGGCGTCGATATAGACGCCGTATGCCGCGCCTCCGTTACCACCGTCAGCTCCTGCGCCCGGCAGTCCACCGTTACCACCTTGCCCGCCATGAAAACGTCCGTCACGGTCCGGTCGGCTGGCGCCGTTACCGCCGCGTCCGCCTGCGCCGCCAAAGCCACCACGTCCGCCGTCCCCGCCCACGATATCTACCAGGCTATTGCCGGCTATCTCAGGCCCGGCCCCCTGGATGACGCGGATACCGGCAGCGATACCACCTTCCCCGCTCGCACCGGCAGCGCCACCCGCTCCGCCATTGCCTCCATGGCGACCATGGAAATCATCAATGCCGTCTCCTCCGGCGGCTCCCGCGCCCCCAGAGCCCCCGTTTCCGGCCGCGCCGCCCATCACCGACTGAACAGTGTTGGTGAACACCTGCGGCGTTGCGCCCTCGGCGATGGAAATGCCCACTGCCATACCCCCATTACCGGCATCAGCGCCGGCACCACCACTGCCGCCCGGCGCGCCGGGAATCCCGGGCTCCCCCTCGGCGCCGGCGCCACCATGACCACCGTTTCCGCCGCCGGCTCCGTGTCCACCCACGATGTTGCGGATGATATTCGCGCTGATCAATGGCGCAGAGCCCCCAATGATCTGAATGCCGTACGCATCTCCGCCGGCCTCTCCCGGCGAGCCCGCTTCCCCCGCTTCCCCAGGACCGCCGTGGTTGCCGGCAGCGCCCGCGCTCCCGGCATCGCCGCGCAAGTGCTGGATTGTGTTCCCGGTAATATCCGGTGACGCGCTCTCGATCGACACGCCCACGACGGCGTACTCGACGACGGCGCTGTCGAGCCAACCGCCGGATCCAGGATGGAACTGGATCCCATACCAGTCCCCGCCGGAAGGATCGGCGCTGCCCGAAGTGATGGTCAGCGGGCCGCTGGCCTGCAGAGTGCCTTGAACCATAAGCTCGATGCGACCGGGATCGGCGCCCAAGTTAGCTTGGTCGATAGGCTCCACAAGGACCGTCGTGCCGGGTGCGATGACGAGCGTGATCCCTGCGGCGACTAGAACATCACCGGTGAGGCTGATGACTCCGGGGCCCCATACTGTATCCTCGTGCAGAATACCCTGAGCAGTCAAGCCCTCGGACTGTGGGACGGGTGTGGGTTGCACGTGCTGGTGTGAGTGAGTCGACGGTGCAGCGCTCAAAGGTGCTGCGGAGAGCGCTAGGGTCAGGATGAACGTGAGTAAATGGAACGCACAGCGCGAGGCTCTCTGGCTCATTGTATCCTCCTTGTTTTGCTGCTTGGACTGGCTGGTCGTGACGGTGTAGCACCTATCGTGGTCCGGCATGGCTTCACATCCGCAGTCAACACCGCCTGGTGGTTGACTACGCTTTGGAACTGAACTGATCAATTTATGGGGAGACGGATCGCGAGGATCGGCCGACCTATGAAAGCTGATCTCGTCCCGCTATTCCGGTGCAGTGCGCAGCCAGGCATCGGCGTGAGCGCGTGACGCTTGGTAAAGCAGCCGGGTCTGTTGGCACCCATTGTAAAGTACGGGGTGGGGGTGTCAAGACTGCTCCCCGGGTCCTGCGTCTGCGGTATCGATGAGGTGGCCTTTGCCTCCGGCTCGGGCCCGCGTATACTGACATCTATGATCGAATCGAGAGGGAATGGGTGAAGCTGCCGCGGCCGGTCAAAGCGCGCTTGCTGCGTATCTGGAGACGGCTTCCCGGCTGGGCCCGGAACATCGCCGAGTGGGCGCTGCTGCCCAAGTTTCTGGTGGGCGGCATGGCCGTCGTGTTCGATGACCGGGGCCGCGTCCTGCTCTTCCGGCATACCTATCGCGACCACTATCCCTGGGGTCTGCCGGGGGGATGGCTCAAGGGGGGCGAGGATCCCATCGACGCCGTCGAACGCGAGGTCTACGAGGAGTCCGGTTACCGGATCAAGGCGCTGCATCCTCTCGTGATCGGCGGGGATCGCGACCTGCAGCGTATTGACCTGATCTTTCTGAGCGATTGGGCTGGAGGCACGTTCCGCGCCAGCGCCGAAGTCTCGGAGGCCCGTTTCTTCGCGCTTGAAGCCTTGCCGGATTTGGTGGAGCCCTTTCACGTCGAGGTGGCAAAGTACGGTGCCGATGTGTTGGCCGGACGCGTGCGTGGGCAGCCGCGCGTCCCCGAGTCTGGCTCATTCTGAGACAGGCGCCGGGAGCGTGCGGCTAGACTCTCTTCGTGATCACCTGGAGGTTGCCGGTACGGGCGTCACCTCCGCGACCCGGTACGACCACTGCTCGTCCAGGGCTGTTTGTTCCAGCACGCTGGCCCGGAACGCTGCGATCTCCGGCGTGCGCTCGATATCCAGGACCCAGGCGCCGATCTCTGTGACCAGGCTCTCGTTGGTGGGCGAGGCCGGGTGAGGCCATTGGTCCGCGGGTACGAGGCGCGCGTAAAGCCCTTCCATCGACAGATACCGGCCATCGCCGGGAGTCGCCTCGAGACGCAGACCATCCACCAGGACGTGGCCGAATTCATGCGCAATCACGATCTCGGTGCGCTCGCCTACCGTTGCGATCCGGTCGCCCTGCGCGAACTCCCAGTGATAGTACTGGGCGACGTACTGATCGTCGAACAAGCCGTCATTCAGCAGAATTCTGCCCTCCGCAGGTGCCCACGCCGCGGCTGGGAGATCCCTTCCGGAAAGTCGCACTACGGTGAGGTAGTTCCTCCAACCTCTCGAACGAGTTCGTACCGCTTGCTGCATAATCTGCGCGAAGCGCTCCTTACCGTAAAGGGCGCCGAATGAGTCCAGTACGTCGAGCGTGAGCGCCAGTTCGTCGGATTGCCAGTCACCCTCAAAGCGGATGCCCAGCTCCAGCCACGTACTCAACCGCTCGCGCCGCTCATCAGGCCAGTCGTCCAGATAAGCGTAGGACTCATCGCGAGAGTTGAGGGGCAGCAGCCGTACAAGGCCCGGCACCTCATCCTCGTCAACAAGCGCATAGGGTGTGATCCCGGTCTCCAACGCCGGAAAGGCGATGACTTGCCCACAGCAAATGCTATCGAGGAATGAGTTCAGCCCATCCTCATGGGTTCGCCAACCGAAAACCATCAACGAGGCGATCAGAATCGCCAAAACCGCTACGGATAGATCTCTTCGGGCGGAACACTTTGCTCTGGTAGCATTCCGCCCGCCACCTAAGTGGACCTCGTCCTGGTCGCAGCCAGGATCGTCGTGATACCTTTGCCCTTTCACAATACCCACCATCCTTTCATTTATCTTCTCGGTGGGGCGCACCCCACCTTTTCTGGGTGGGGCGCACCCCACCGCATACCAAGTATCTCTCATAACCGTAAGTAGATCGTGAGAACCGCTTGCCTTCCTCGCACCGCGAGCATTGTCTCGCTCGGCCCTTCTTCTATAATGACAGAGGACGGATGATCCGGAGCCTCGAACCGGGCGCCGCTGGTGAGTGCTGTATGCCTAGGAGGAGACGGTGATCCAACTGTGGATCTCGCTGTTTGGTTCATTTGCCGTTCGGTCGGGCGAAGAGGCCGCGATCGTGTTCAGTTATGACAAGGTTCGCGCTCTGCTCGCCTACCTGACCGTCGAGTCGGTACACCCGAGCCGGCGCGACCGGCTGGCCGGCCTCCTCTGGCCCGATCTGCCCGAGGCCCGGGGGGCCAGCAACTTGCGAACCGCTCTCTACGATCTGCGCACTGCATTGCATGACCGCCAGGCCCAGCCTCCATTTCTCAACATCACGCACTCGACCTTGCAGCTGAATCGGGATGCCCCAATCTGGGCGGATGTCCTCGCCTTCAAAGATCAGGTCGCGGCAATAGAAGCAGCTACCGCACTTGATAGCAAGGATCCGGAGTATGAAGAGCGGCTCACCGGTGCGGCTCAACTCTATACCGGTGCTTTCCTGCACGGTCTGGCCGTTGACAGTGGCCCCTTTGAGGACTGGGTTCTCTTGCAGCGCGAGGCTCTGCAGCTCCAGGCGCTGGATGTATTGGAGCGGTTGGTGGTTCTTTATCAGCAAAGGCGCGATCACGAGCAGGTACTTGGTTGGGCGCGCCGCCAGGTGGAGCTCGAGCCGTGGCGTGAGGGGTCGCACCGGCACATCATGCGCGCGCTCGCCGCGCTCGGACGCCGTGCGGAGGCGGTCGCTCAATACGAGCGCTGCTGTAGCGTCCTCTGGGAGAAGCTTGGCCTGGAACCCGAGGACGAGACCCGGGCCCTACTGGCACGCATCCGAGCTGGAAGATCCGCCGACCTGACGGAAGCTGATCCCAGGGTCACCGGCGACCTCGCCGGACGCCCGCCACAAGCAGGCTCGCTGCTAAGCGTGCTTGCGCCAAGCAACGCCGCTACCGAAGGTGCCGGCGCGCATTCGGCGGACCTGCAGCAACCCATCGATAGTGAGACGTATGGCGGCGGCATACCAGGCCGGGTCGCGACTGCGCCACGCACTTTACATGGAGTCGAGCGCGCGGTACGGGATGCCGAGGAGCTGCGCCGCCAATCGGGATCCGACGGTCAACGTGCCGCGATGGCAGCGGCGCAAGCTGCGCTGGACGTGGCACGCGCGGCGGGCGGCTCCGGGGCGGAGGCCCTGGGCCACCTCTATGCCGGGGTGGTCCTGGCGAACACCACGGGTGCCGGATTCCGGGAATCGCTCGCGCACTTGGGCCAGGCTCTGGCCCTGGCGCAGCGTGAACATATGCCGGATATGACGTCCGAGATCCTGCATTACCTGGGTGTCGACCTGCTTGACGAGGACGCCGCTGATGTGGAAGGCCCGCTGCTCCAGGCTCTCGCCCTCTACCGTGACTTGGAGCACCGGGTGGGGGAGAGCCGCATGCTCGGCGTGCTGGCATATGCGTGTTTGGAGAGCGGCGATCTTCCCGGTGCCCGGCGCTATGGTGAGGAAGGCGTGGCTCTCGCGCGAGAGCTGGGAGATCGTCAGGAAGAGGGGGGCCTCTGCCGCACACTGGGCACAGTCGCGTTGATTGAGGGTCAGTACGGCGAGAGCATGCGCCGCTTGCAGGCAGGCATGACCTGTTTTCGCGAGGTCGAGGAGCCGGCAGGTGAGGCTGCGATCTTGCGGTTGATGGGCCTGCTTTTCGACCAACTGGGCGCCTACCAGCGCGCCGAACAGGTGTTGGCGCGCTCAATGAGCACGTTACCCGACGGGGCCGGCACCGTCGGGATCCTGGAGGC
>SLDA01000330.1 GCA_007125545.1 Thermoflexales bacterium
TCCCGAACACCTTCCAGCCCCGGACTCATTTACCGGCCACATACCTCCCTGTCCCGCTCTCTCTTTTGCGCAACCGCACGATTATGCTACAGTAAGCGTAGCGTGATGGCGCTCTGTGAGGAGCATACGACGATACATCCCTGCATCGCGGCGCCCAATCCTCCGGCGCCCTGTGCTGAGTGATCGCAGTGTCTCGCGCATCGCGAATCACGCTTTCTATACATACGCAAGATGACCGCTAGGGGGGCAATCATGAACCTGGATTCGGCTGAGATACTGACCCATCTGGCCTCGACCTACCAGCACAAAGTCGGCGAGGCGCAGTCCCTCGTCGTGAATCTGGCGCTGGCGTCGGGCGAGGAGGAACCGGAGGTCTACCACGTGGTGGTCGCGCCCGGGCGGGAGGTGGCGGTGCACGAGGGGCGCGCCGCCGACGCGCGCTTCACGATCAAGACCTCGCCGGACATGCTGCGCCGCATCTACGAGCGCGAGCTGACGGCGCTGACCGCTGCCGGGCGAGCGCGAATGTCGGACCCCGCGCCGTTGGACGTCGAACTTGCGCCGGATGTCGGCTTTACACCGGAGTTGCAGGCCGAGCTCTACGCCTTCCTGCAGCACTTCTTCACCCCGACCTGGCCCGAGGTCATCCCCCTGGGCGAGGCGCACGCGCGCGTCGTTCACGGCGCCCACGCGATTCCGTTGTTCTATCATCCCGGGGCGCGCAGTGCCTGGTACCAGGTGAATCCCGGGGAGCAGGTCAATGAGCCCGGTGACACCAATCCTTTTCCGCAGGCCTTCATCTTCATCAAGGGCGAGGGGCGCGCCACCATCGGGGACACGACGCTGGATGTGCAGGCCGGACAGGCGGTCTACGTCCCGCCTGGTGCCGACCACGTTATCCGCAATGAGAGCGACGCCCCGCTGGAAGTGATCTTTTTGGCGTGGGGCCCGGGCGCCTAGCCATGAAGGGCAGGGAGACGTGATGGCAAGCTCTGACCCAGCTATTCGTCTGGCGACCGAATCGGAGATCCCGGTCCTTGCCGCGGTGCTGGCGCGGGCCTTCGAGAAGGATCCGTTTGTTACCTGGATCGTGCGCGGCGGCTCCAAACATCCTGATCGAATGCACCGCTTCTTTCAGCTCTACCTGGAGCTCGCCTTCAGGAACGGGGAGGTCTACACCACCGAGGATCACCTCGGCGCCGCGCTGTGGATCCGTCCCGACGCGTGGGAGTTCCGCCGTCTCATACGGTTTCGCCGGCTACCGGCGATGCTGAGGGTGGTGGGCCCACTGCGCTTGATCCCCCGGCTGCTCGCGGTGCGACACGCCGGACGCCATCACCCTGGCGAGTCGCACTATTACCTGCTAGGGCTGGGGACAGACCCAGATCATCAGGGGGAGGGGATTGGGTCGGCCCTACTGGCGCCCGTTCTGGCGCGCTGTGATGCCGGTGCCATGCCCGCCTACGTGGAGGCTTCCTCGCCGGAAGTCGTGCCCTTCTATCAGCGCGAAGGTTTCCGGATACTGCGGACTCTCAAGCTTCCCTACGGTGGACCGTGGATTTGGCTGATGTGGCGGGAGCAGACGATACGTGATGCGTGATGCGGGAGCAGATGATACGTGATGCGTGATGCGGGAGCAGATGATACGTGATGCGTGATGCGTGATTTTCCTGTCACGAATCACGCATCACGCATCACTCCTTGCCCAGTCTCTCCCTTATCCTCACCCGCCCCCGCTCCCCATCACCCGATTGCATTCCGTCCGCGCTGTGCTAATCTACCTGTACTGAACTATCGTGACTCTGCGCGCCGGCAAGGACGTTTTCGAAATCGGAGGGAATCTAAATAATGGCAGTGATCGAGATAGAGGGAAGATTGCTTCAGGGCCAGACCCTTGAGATCCGTATCGACGGAAATATTGTGGAGAGCGGAGTTGCCCAACCCGTGACCATTAAGGTGACCGGCGATCTGGCCAATCTTACGACAAACCTCGCCGCCAGTGTGCACGGCCACGTCCACGGCGACGTGAAGGTGACGGGCCACCTTAGCTGTGCCAATATCGACGGCGATGTGGAGGCGGGCGGTTCTGTCACCTGTGGAGACGTCACCGGCGATGTAGAAGCCGGGCGCGACGTCAACTGCGCCGATATCGAGGGCAGCGTGGACGCGGGAAGGGACGTGTCCTGCGGCAGCGTCGCCGGTGCCGTGGAAGCCGGAAACGACGTGGCTTGCACCACCGTCGCCGGGGATGTGCACAGCGCCGGTGACATCTTTTGCACCGACATCGAGGGACGCACCGTCGCCCTGAACCGTCTCCTGGAGCAGAATCCCGATCTTGGGACTCCCGGCGACTCCGAGGCGTGACGGCGTCGGCTCTTCGTGCGCCTTGCCCTCCTCATTGGGGCACCTAACTCAATGCCAATCACTCGCTCACTCGTAGGAGATCGACCATGAACGTCATTCAAACCGCTTTCGACCAGGGGAAGGGCATCTTGCGCCTTGCGCCGACCTGGGTGCCGCGCTCGTTCTGCGTGCCGGGACGGCGCATCAAGCTGCACCCCGACGACTACTATGCTATGGGGGGCGCCCGGGGCGGCATCGACGAGCGCTGGTTTTCGTCCACAACGCCTGCCGACAACGGCCCGCTTACGGAGCCCAACGAGGGGTTGAGCTGGATTGTTCTGGACGCCGCTAGGTCTGAGGGACGCGCACTGCTGCGCGA
>SLDA01000477.1 GCA_007125545.1 Thermoflexales bacterium
ACCGGCACGTCAGAGGTCACCGGCTGACCAAACCCGGCGGATAGCTCACCTTGTGGCCAAGTGGCGCACACCTCCCGTAGCATCCCCGTACGATCGCCGAAGAGGGTGCCTTCTGCAAATGTCTCGGCCTGCGCGACCGTGATGAACGGCGCGTCCTCTGTACATGCAACGGCATAGAACATCCCCAGGGAAAGGCCTGCATCGGATGCACCCGCCTGCGCCATCAGCGGCGCGAAATCGCCCTCAGCCGCCCGCTGCAGATTGAGCGGCAGCAGGGCAACGAGCTCCGGCGAATAGAGCAGTGGGAAGGTAAGATTGAGAAACAGGCCTCCGTCGACCGTCAGTGTCATAGGTTCAGCGGTCAGCGGATCGGGAAAAGTAGCCGTAGTAGGATCGCTTTCCAGCCGCTCAAGCAGCGAGGCGAAATTGTCCCGGACGTTCGGAAAAGCCTCGGCGCACGCCGGATCGGCAGTGCAGCGGTCAAAGACCATGCCCAGAGCGCGATCGGCGTCCTGAGACGTGTTCAGGAAGAGGCGGTAGTCCGGGCTGACCACACCGTCCAGCACCGCGCTCCGCACGCGCGTGGGAAACTGCCGCATATAGGTGAGAGCCGCGCGCGTCCCATACGACGCACCATAAAGGTTAAGGGTGTCGTACCCGAGGGCCGCACGGACGTCATCGAGGTCCTGCATCGCGATCTCCGTAGTGTAGAAGCGGAGGTCGGCATCGAGCGTGTCCGGGCACTCTCGCAGCGCGGCAGTCACGTCTTCGACGGTCGCCCCATCATGTTCAGGCAGGTCGCACTTCAACGGGTTAGACTCCCCGGTGCCGCGCTGATCTACCAACACGATGTCTCGCGTCTGGCGAATCGTCGAAAAGGAGGCTCTGAGAGCGGGAAACACCTCTACCGCAGCCTGCCCCGGTCCGCCGACCAGAATAAAGACCGGATCGGGCTGGGGGCTGCGGCTGACGGCAGGAACTACCGCTACGTTCAACGCCAGACGGCGACCACCGGGCTCCTCGCGATCCTCCGGCACGTCCAGTGTGCCGCAGCGCGCCGAAACGGTCACGTTCACATTCGCCATACTAAGCTGGCACTCGCTCAGCGCGATTGAAGCATCGCCGGCAGGGACGGGCGTAGCCTGCCCGACACATCCACTCAGAAAGAGGAGGAGCACCGATAAGACTGCCAACCATCGTATCCTGTTTTCCAACACGCCCGTATCTCCTTGTGAGGTTAGAAGCCTGCATCCGGTCAGAAGCTGGAGCCGCGGCGGCCTGGCTGCCCTAACCCCATACGATAGGCGCCATTCACCACGCAGTGCCTATAGGACCAGAGGCAGATTGACCACGAGCCCGGCAGCTGCAAAGGCGTCTGCCCAGAGACGGACCTGCACAGGATCCGGCACGGACGCGCGCGGTGGGGGCTCCGGCTGCCCCAGCAGCAGCCGCTTGCCCTCGCCCAGACGATGGAAGGGCAACAAGTCGGCGCCGGCCAACCCCGGCAAGCCACGGGCCAGCGCCGCGACCGCTTCGATGTGATCCGGGCGGTCGTTATACCCGGGAATCAACGGCAAACGCAGCACAACTCGGGCGCCCGCCCGCACCAGGTCACGCAAGTTATCCAGAATCGGCGCGAGGGGAACGCCCACGACAGCGGCGTGCCGCGCGGGATCCATCTCCTTCAGGTCGAAAAGGAAGAGGTCCGTGAAGGGGATCAGCGCCGCCAACGACTGCCAGGCGGCGTAGCCGGAGGTCTCGACTGCCGTGTGCAGGCCCTCGGCCTTTGCAGCGGCAAGTAGGGCACCGGCAAAAGCAGGCTGCCCCAACGGCTCCCCGCCGGAGAGCGTCAGCCCGCCGCCGCTGTCGGCGTAGTAGGCGAGGTCGCGCCGCACCGCCCCCATCACCGCCTCCACGGACATGCGCTGCCCGCAGATCTCCAGCGCGCGCGAGGGGCAGACGCCGGCGCACGCCCCGCAGACCGTACAGAGCGCGCGATCCAGGGTATGCGCCCCCCTGGCGACAACCCCGTGCGCGCCCACCGGGCAGGCGGCCACGCACGCCCCACAGCCGACGCAGAGCCCGGGATTGAAGCGCAACTCCGCCCGCGCCGCGATACCCTCCGGGTTATGGCACCAGGGGCAGCGAAGCGGGCATCCCTTGAAAAACACCGTCGTGCGGATCCCCGGCCCGTCGTGCAGGGAGAAGCGCTGGATGTCGAAGATTTGTGCGTCGCGTGTCATGGTGCCTAGTGGGCCCGCCGCCGAATCACATCGTCCTGGACCTCTTTCGAGAGCTGGACGAAATACTGCGAGAAGCCGCTGACGCGGACGACGAGGTCACGGTTCAGCTCGGGGTTGGCCTGCGCGTCGAGTAGGGCCGCGTTGCCCGTGAAGTTGAACTGCAACTCCTGCACGCGATTGCGCACGAAGGCACGCATCAGGGCAAGGAAGACGACCTCACCCTGCGGTCCCTCGTAGAAGGCGGGTTCGAACTTCATGTTGATCACGCTGCCGGTCAGTACCCGGTGGTAGTCGGGTTTGGAGACCGAGTTCAGGAAGGCGGTGGGACCGTGCGTGTCTCGCCCAAAGTAGGGACTGGCGGCATCCGAAAGCGGCGTGAAAGCACGCCGGCCATCGGGCGTCGCCCCCACCTCGCGGCCCGCGGGGATATTGGAGGTGTTGGCGGCCATCGCCGCCACGAACCGGCCCCCACCCG
>SLDA01000249.1 GCA_007125545.1 Thermoflexales bacterium
ATCCTTGGACGCCCGGCGCTTCATTTGAATGCTCGGACCCCGAGCTCAACGCACTCTACAAGGCCGGTATTCGCACGGTCAACTTGAATTCGCACGACGCGTTTCTCGACTGCCCGACCCGCGAGCAACGCGCCTGGGTGGGCGACAGCGTGGTGCATCAAATGGTTCACCTGACAACCAATCTCGACTGGCGCCTGGCCTGGCAATATCTGAATTTGAGCAGCTCCCCGCGCTATGACGGCATCTTGCCGATGAGCGTGTCAGGGGAGATCGAAGCTAACGGTGGCACCACCATCCCGGACTGGGGATTGCATTGGGTGCACGGGGTGCATAATCTGTACCGCTTCAGCGGCGACCGTGACCAGGTGAAGGCTTACATGCCGGTGATCGAGCGCATTTTGCGCTGGTATGCGCCGTACCAGTCCCGGGAAGGCGTGCTCAAGGATGTGGTCGAGTGGAACCTTGTGGACTGGGCCGCGCTCTTCACCGAGGATACCAGCTCGATCTTGACGGCCCTCTGGGCGCGCGGGCTGAAAGAGTTCGCCGAAATGGCTGCGTGGCTCGAAGAAAAGGCGAGCCGGCGCTGGGCCGAGCGCGTGTACGCCGAGATCGAAGCCGGCTACGAGATGTTCTGGGACGAGGAGCGAGGCAGCTATGTCGACCACATTAAGGACGGCGTCCAGCAGAGGGCGATGAGTCAGGTGGCAGGCGCGCTGGCCGTCGTCTCCGGCCTGGCCCCACGTGAACGCTGGACGAGAATTATGGAGACGGTTACCGATGCCGACCGCCTGGTCGTGCGTTCGTGGACCGGAGGTGAAGACGGTGAGTACTCCATAGAGAAGATTATGAAGCAGATGATGGGTACCTATGAGGCCGACTGGGATACCGAACACGAGATCGTCATCGGCGAACCCTTCATCAGCTACCTGGTGCATGATGCGGTGGCCGCAGCCGGGCTGACCAACAAGCTGCCGGAGCTATACCGTCGCTGGAGCCAGTTCCTGAGAGACGGGTATGATACCCTTGGCGAGTGCTGGGGTTGGGGCACTCACGTCCACGGTTGGAGCAGCACGGTCACCAAAGACATGGTCTTCTATACTCTGGGCGTGACCCCGTCCGAGCCAGGCTACACTGCGGCGCGTATCGCCCCGCGGCTTGGCCCACTGGAGTGGGCTAAGGGCAAAGTGCCCACGCCGTTTGGGCTGATCGAAGTTGAGGTGACCGGGGAGAAGGTCGCGGTCACCTCGCCCGTGCCGTTCACTCTGGAACTTGAGGGCAAGCCGGCACAGGAGTACGAGGCCGGAAGGCACGACATATCCTGAATACGCAGACAGTTGAGACCTCCTCCGTTGAGTGCACGGATGTCGGAGTCTATGGAGGTCCGACAGGCGCGACCCAGAAGGTCGTGCCGGTTACATACAAAGGTCTACGGCGTCATATCACCGGGGATCAGGACAGTCCTGAGGGCATCGCCGCGGCGCGGTGTCCTCAGGATCTTCAATGCCACACGCATCGGCGCCAGGTATCTGGAGCAAGATGACGTCCTTCCCGATGAACTCGACGCCCAAGCCGTCCCTCGCGGCGAGATAATGGAAGGTCGCGCGACTGAAAAAGCAGACGTGGGTCTCCTCTTCTTTATAATACCACGTGCCAAAAGAACCGGCATCCTCCAACAATCCGGTCATAATCCCCAGCCGGCCTCCTGGCTTGACCAAACTCAGCAGCAGCTGCCACTCCCTGGCGGGTGTGTAGAAGTGCTCTAGCGTCTCCGTGCAGGTGACGAAGTCGTAGTGTCTGTCGAGCACAGCAGGATCAGGGGCGAAGTAGGGGTCGTAGATCGCCATCGTAAAGCCCCGCTCTTCCATGATAATGGTGAGGGTAGGGCCGGGACCGGACCCGAAATCCAGCCCCCTGAGAGGCCTTCGCCCGGGCATTTCGGCGAGGCGCTCGGTTAGCGGATCCGCCAGGCGGCGCAAAAACTGCCGGTACCCGGGGTCGTCCGGATCGTTCTCGTGCAGGTCGTAGCGGGCCTTTTCCTCCTCCGGCGAGAGGTGCGACGCCGGGTCGGCATAGACCAGGGCACAGATGTTGCAGCGGAGATAGCGGCGGCGCTTGTCGTGATGAAAGTCCTCCACGGATGCAGCCCCGCAGAGCGGGCATGTAGGTTTCATATTATCTTGCCGATTCGTTTGCGGGCATATAGGCAGTATTCTAACACAGAGAAGCGAAGAGAGGCACAGACCCCCTTCCGGCCTCTCATATGCGTTACCTTAACACATAAAGGCGCATCGGTAACTCTGAGTAGCAAGACATTCTGCCCACCTCTAACTCCCCCCGGCTCGTGGGCAAGCGCGAGTAGCCTGGCCCAGGTCGTCTGGACAACAGCATTCGTGCTTATGACCAGCGGGGAGAACCGGAGGCCCAGGACCTGGCACCGGTCTCCGCTTCTGGCTCTCCCCCCTGGTCATCGTCTCAGGCGGGGTTACCCGTGGCGTCTGCGCTCGCTGGCGGCTTGGTTTTTCAAGTTCCGGGGGGAGTTGGAGGGGGCGTCTCGTACAGAGGCGCAGACCAACTCACGCCTACGCAGAGGCGGGGGCTGCCGCAGCGCTGCCGGTGAGCCGGTCTTGAATACTCCGGCAGAACTTGCGGTGTGGCGCATGCCGGTGTAGTCTTTGAGCATCCGCGGGCGCCTGAAAGGTCGCTGCGTGATCCAT
>SLDA01000497.1 GCA_007125545.1 Thermoflexales bacterium
AGGTCGGTGATGTCACGCACGAGGTTAGCCACGACCTGGTCGACCTGCTCCCCGGGGACCAAACCCAGATACAGAGAGAAGGCGTTGCAGGCCTGGTTGTTGGAGCCGTAGCCGCCGGTCTCGGGATTGTAGAAGCGGGTGCGGTAGGTGGCGGCAATGGCGGCGGCGAGCCTGCTGTACCGCCCGGCGTCTCCCATCCTATTCAGTACAGATGCCATCTGCGCCAGCAGTGAGGCCGCATAGAAGTAGTACCCGGTGGAGATGAGCTCGCCGGGTGTATGCGCGGAGACGGCTGTGCCGTCGCGACCCTGAGCGATAGGGGGCGCCCAGTCGCCGTAGTAGCTGTAACTGACCACGTGGTCTGTAGCGCGGGACGTCAGATAGTCGACCCAGGCGCGCAGACCGTCATAGTGCTGCTCCATCGTAACCGTGTCGCCATAGTGAAGGTAGAGGGTCCACGGGATAAGCAGGTAACTGACGCTCACGGGGTCGGCGGGGCGGCTGCCCCACCGGAAGGGGGCGGTGTCGGTGATGGCGCCGGTGACGGGATCCTGGGCGTCGTGAATATCGGCCACCCACTTGGCGAGGAAACGGGCCATATCGAAGTTGTAAACAGCCTCTTCAGTGCGCGCCCCGAGGTCGTTAAGCCAGCCCATCCGCTCGTCGCGCTGCGGGCAGTCGGTGGGGATGCCGTGCTGATTCGTCGCCTCAGTCCACCAGACGAGCTTGTTGATACGGTTGAGGAGCTCGTGACTGCACGTAAACGCGCCTGCGGACGGGGTGGCAGAGCGCACCACGCGGCCCTCGACCGCGCCCGGACCCGGCGAACCGGAGATGAGGGGCCAGCCCTCAACCTGGATGTAGCGAAAGCCGTGATAGGTGAAGCGGGGCTCCCACACCTCGATGCCCGCGCCCTTGAGGATATAGACGTCGGTCGCGTCTGCGCCACGCAGGTTTTCCTGGTTGAGGGTGCCGTCAGCGTAGAGGGACTCGGCAAAGCGGAGTGTGATGCGCGTGCCGGCTGGGCCCTCTACACGGATGCGGGCCCAGCCGGAGATGTTCTGGCCCAAATCGTAGACGAAGATGCCGGGATGCGGCTCGGCGACCCGCTGCGCGCTCAGCGTCTCGGTGATGCGGATGGGCGGTAGCATCTGGGCGACGAGCCGCCCACCGGGCGGGTCGGTCACGTGGGGGCGTGCCCATTGGGCCGTGGGCTCGGAAACACTCCCACCCGGGGCAGGAGCGGCTTGCCCGGAAGTGGAGGGTGGAGACTCAGTATGCATGCCGACCGGCAGCTCCCAACCGGGGCGCTCCAGGCGCGCGTCGTAGACCTCGCCATCGTAGATGCTGTTCTGCACGATGGGGCCGGTGCCGACCTGCCATGGACCCGATGGGCTCAGAATCCTTGTGCTGGTGCCGTCATCGTGCACCATTTCCAGCTGTAGCAGCAGCTTGGGCGCACCGTACCAGCCGTGGCCAACGATGACGCCGAGCATATTCTCGCCGGCTTGCCCGGCGCCGTTGCGGAGGACATCCGTCACGTCGTAAGTGACGTAGAGGACGCGTTGGTCGTAGCTGGTGGTGGCCGGGTCGAGCACGTGATCGCCTATCTTTTGCCCGTTGATACGCAGCTCATAGTAGCCGAGGCCGCAGATGTAAGCACGGGCGAGGCGAACGGGCCTCTCCAGGTGGAAGGGCCGGCGGAAATAGAGGGCGCGCCCGGTCCAGCCCGCCGGATAGCCGATCCAGTCGGCCTCCCAATCCACGGCGTGCAGGAGCCCCATTTCGAACCACGTAGCGGCAGCCCACGGACCGGGCGCGTCGTCCGTGTCCCAGGCGCGCACGCGCCAATAGATGCGCCGGCGGCTTCCCGGCGCGGGGCCGCCATAAGCCACGAGCTGGGCCGTATCCACGACCTTGCCGCTATCCCAGAGATCGGGGGAGGCGGCGGTGAGCCGTTCGAGGGACGACGCCGCCTGAACCTGGTAGCCCGAAGCCGCGGCGCCACGCGCATCGGCCTGCAACTCCCACGAGAGACGCGGCGCAGCCGCATCAATGCCCAGCGGAGTGGACGCATATTCGCAACGGAGATTCGCGGTCGTTAGCATAGAGAGCTCCTGTGGGAAGATGGCAGAGTCTTGAACTGATCACGGTGGAAAAGGGAGCCATTGATCCGTGATGCATGATGCGTGATAATCCTGTCACGAATCACGCATCACGCATCATCGTTTGCCTTCAGCAGCACGCCTCCCGAACGCCCTCCCGCAATGCGTGATAATCCTGTCACGAATCACGCATCATCCTTTTCCCCCAGCACGACGCCCCCCGAAGGCTCGAACCGCTCGCGAGAGAGCAGAATGCTGCTGTCGCCCGCACCGCCGCGGATCTCCTCATCGACGGCCTCGGCCTGGCTCACCAGCTGGTCGCGCCAGGCTGTGAGGCGTGTCATCTCGTCGGGGGTGAGAATGTAGTGGACGGCGTGGTCGAGGATATGGTTGGCGAGCAGGGTCAGGACCTTGCGGCGCAGGTCCGCGGCGTCCGTGAAAGGCCTCCAGCGCTGCACCTCGCGGACCAGGCGTACGAACTGCTGGCCTGCCGGGGTGCGTGTGGTGTCCTGCTTCACTAGGGCGACAGGATGGCGTCCCGCCTGCCGGGCGATCTGCCACTCCAGCCCTACCGGGGCGCGGATGTCGCTGCCCATAATAAGAAT
>SLDA01000178.1 GCA_007125545.1 Thermoflexales bacterium
CGCGTCTTTCAGGCCGACGCCACAGACGCCGCGGCCCTACGCGAGGGACTGCGGGATACAAAAGTGGATATGGTCATCGCCGACATTCCCTACGGGCAGCACGCGGTCTGGAGATCGGGCAATCTCGCCGATCCGCCGCCCAGACGTCCCATCCCGATGATGCTCGACGCGCTCAAACCTTTGCTGGCTGCGGGTGCCGTCATCGCCATCGCAGCCGACAAAGGCCAGAAGATTGCGCACGAAGCCTATCAACGCGCGGACCGCTTCCAGATCGGCAAGCGGCAGATCGTCCTCCTGACTCCTTAGTCAGCGGCGAGTCCGACTCACACTATGCGCGGCGGGTTATAGCAGTCTCCCAAGCAGGGGTGCAGCGGGTGGTAGCGATCGGCAGCCGCCGGTGTAGCCGTAGCCCGCACGAGCAGTGTCGGTTTCTCAGAACGTCGGTTGAATAGACCGTGGGAGGGATCTGATGAAAAGGATCGGTCGTTGGTTAGTCCGGGCTGGTGTAGGTCTGCTGGGGATTGCGATCGCCTGGCTCGTGGGTGCCAAGATCCTACGGCGTACCCTTCTACGCGGCCCCGCGCCTTGGATCATCGGCTACGTGCTGGACAGTGGTTACCGCCGAGCACTGCAACCGCCGGACCAGGTTGTCACACGGAGCAGGATCGTGCCCGGGCAGAAGGTGTTGGAGTTGGGGTGCGGGAGTGGCGCCCAGACACCCTACTTCGCGCGAGCTGTAGGGCCGGCTGGGTGGGTAGCCGCAGTTGACATCGAGCCGCGGATGCTGGCACAACTGGCAAACAAGCTGCAGCGTGCAGACCACGCCGACATCAACAATGTAACGCTGCACGAAGCCGACGCGACCGAACTACCTTTCGAGGACGATGCGTTCGACCGGGTCGTGATGGTGACGGTGTTGCCGGAGATCCGCGACCGCGACCGGGCCCTGGCAGAGGTGCGCCGCGTGTTGAAGCCAGACGGCTTGTTGGCAGTGAGTGAGTTTTTCCCGGACCCGGACTATCCCCTGCGGAGCGAGACGATTCGGTGGGCAAAGGCGGCGGGGTTTGAGACACGTGGCGTTGAGGGCAATCTCTGGACCTACACGGTGCGGTTCGGAGTCGCTGCCCCGCGTGGCGGGCTGGTGGAATAACCCGAGCGTGCGTATACTGGAAACGGCGGCGTGTGCAGCTTGCTTGTCTGTCACAAATCAACCCTTATCTCGTAGACGGAACTCTTTCTGGTTAAGTGAAAGGAGTAGCAGAAGATGCTCACTATTGCGCTCTATGGCGCTGCGGGCAAGATGGGAACGCGTATCACCGAAAAGCTGCGAGACATTCCGCGTTATCGGATCCTCTACGTCGAGGCGGGCGAGGCGGGCCAAGCACGCCTACGCGAACGCGGGCTGAGCCCGACGCCATCCGACGCGGCCAATGCCGGTGCCGACGTTGTGATCCTGGCGATACCGGATGTCCTCATCGGCCCGGTAAGCGCCGAGGTGGTGCCGCAGCTCCAAAGCGGGGCGATCGTGATCTTGCTCGATCCCGCGGCGCCCCACGGCGGCGAACTGCCCGCACGAGACGACATCACATACTTTGTCACCCATCCGTGCCATCCGCCCCTGGTGAATGACGAAACCGATCCGGCAGCACGCCGTGACTTCTTTGGCGGCGTGGCGCGACAAAATGTCGTGTGTGCGCTGATGCAAGGCCCTGAAAGCGCCTACCCTGTCGGCGAGCAGCTCGTGCGAGACATGTTCGCCCCCGTCGAGAACGTGCATCGCGTGACTGTGGAGCAGATGGCCTTACTCGAACCAGCCCTTTCTGAGACAGTCGTCCTGACGTGTATGGTCGTCATCCGCGAAGCGCTCGATGAAGCAATTCGGCACGGCGTGCCGCAACAGGCCGCCCTCGATTTTCTGCTAGGGCATATGAACGTTAACCTCGGAATCTTGTTCGGCTATATCGATGCCGAGATCTCCGATGGCGCCAAGCTCGCGGCGCAGCGCGGCAAGGAAGCGATCATTCAGCCCGACTGGAAGGACGTGTTCGAGCCGGAGAACGTGATGGCGCAAGTTAGGGCCATCGTCGAGAGCAGGTCCGCGAAACGCTCAGGATAAGCCGGCATGCGACTGGGAATTGGGTCCTATACCTACGGGTGGCACATCGGCGTGCCGGGCCACCGTCCGGACAATCCGATGGGCGTGCTTGAGCTATTGGAGCGGGCGGCCGAACTGGAGGTCCATCTCGTGCAGGTTGCCGACAACCTGCCTCTCGACCACCTCTCCGGCGCGGAAGTGGCGGCGCTCAAAAGACGGGCGGTTGAACTGGACATCGACATCGAAGTCGGCACCCGCGGCATTGCACCCGATCACCTCTATGCCTACATCGGGCTGGCGGCACAGCTCGGATCACCCATTCTGAGAGTTGTCATCGATACAGCCGATCACCGACCGTCGCTGCAGGAGAGTGTGGACACCCTGAAAGTGTTGACACCGGACCTCGAGCAGGCCGGCGTCACTTTGGCTATCGAGAATCACGACCGCTTCACTGCCCGTGAATTCCGCTGGCTGGTCGAGAGCATCGACAGTGGCTACGTGGGCATCTGCCTCGATACCACCAACTCTTTCGGCGCTTTGGAAGGCACGGAGGTCATGGTCGACGCTCTCGGTTCCTGGACTGTGAACCTACACCTGAAGGACTTTACGATC
>SLDA01000600.1 GCA_007125545.1 Thermoflexales bacterium
ACGGCGGCCCCGGTTCCGGCTGGGCAAAATGGATTCGAACGCCCGAAGGCGAGACGCCACCAGAGTTGGCGGTCGAGCCGCCCGCCGACGAGCCCATCTACGAGATGTTCGAACTGATTCAGCAAGCCTACTCGACCATCAATATCGATGAGGCGCACGAGACGCTGAAGCAGGCCTTGGACATCTTCTATGACCAGTGTTACAACATCGGCACTGTCGGCGCATCGCCGCAGCCCGTTGTCGTCAGCAATAGGATGAAGAATGTGCCCAACAACATTGTCCAGGCTAACGCGCTGATGCAGATCAACATGGCGCAGCCCGCACAGATGTTCATCGACGAGAGCTAGCACTCGGAGTTCTCTGAGGACTGGAGATGAGCAAAGGTCGCTATGTGACGCCGTGATAAGATAAGCGGCGTCGCATAGCGACACCGAGTTCACTTAGGGCTCGCGCTCAAAGCTGATGCCAGGCGCTTGATAGGGAAACTGGAGCAAGGAATCTATGCTGGAATACATCATACGCCGTATCCTGCTGGCCATACCGACGTTGATTATGATCTCGATCATCAGCTTCGTCGTGATCCAGTTGCCACCCGGCGACTTCCTGACGTCCTACATCGCTCAGATTCGCTCGGAAGAGGGCGATCTTGCAGCCGAAGAGGCAGCAGAGGGAGGACGGGTTGCAGTGTTGCGGCAGCGCTACGGTTTGGACCAGCCGCTGCCCGTGCAGTATTGGAGGTGGATCACTAACATCGTGCTGCGCGGTGACTTCGGTTACTCTTTCGAGCAGAAGGTCGGCGTCCGGACCCTGATTTGGGAACGATTAGCGCTCACGATCGTGCTGTCGGGCACGACAATGCTCTTTACCTGGCTCGTTGCGATCCCGATCGGCGTGCTATCCGCCGTCAAGCAATACTCGCTCATGGATTACTTCTTCACAACACTCGGGTTCCTGGGCCTGGCGATACCCAACTTTCTTCTGGCCCTGATCCTGATGTGGGTCGCTTTCCGCTATTTCGACACGAGCATCACGGGGCTCTTCTCCTCACACTACATTGATGCACCTTGGACCTGGGGCAAGGTGTTGGATCTGATGAAACATCTCTGGCTGCCGGTACTGATCCTGGGAATGAGCGGCAGCGCCAGCCTCATACGCACGATGCGCGCCAACCTACTCGATGAACTCAACAAGCCCTACGTCGAGACGGCGCGTGCCAAGGGCGTCAAGGAGAATACCCTCATCTGGCGCTATCCAGTGCGGGTGGCCCTCAATCCTTTTGTCAGTACAATCGGCTGGGCGCTACCGGCGTTGGTCTCGGGCTCCACCATTGTGTCGATCGTCCTCAGCCTGGCGACGACAGGCCCGCTGCTGCTGCGTGCCTTGATCTCCCAGGACATGTTTCTAGCCGGTGCTTTTGTCTTGCTGCTGAGCACCCTAACCGTGATCGGCACCCTTATCTCCGACATCCTCCTGGTCGTCCTGGATCCACGCATTGCGTATGAGTAACACGACCCGACCGCCCAATCTGGTATTCATCGCGACCGACGAACAGCGCTTCGATACGCTTGCCTGCTACGGCAACGGCCAAATCGAGATGCCCGCTCTCAACGCCCTTGCGGCAGACAGCTGCGTGATCGAAGAGGCTTACTGCACCCAACCGGTCTGCACCCCCGCGCGTGGCAGCTACCTGACGGGTCTCTATCCACACGCCCACGGCGCGTGGACCAACAATCTCCCGCTCAACGCCGGCGCCGGCTGTCTGCCGGAGATGCTCTCTGACGAGGCCGGCTACACTACAGCCTATTTTGGAAAGTGGCATCTGGGCGACGAGATTTTCGCCCAACACGGCTTCGAGGCGTGGCGCAGCGTGGAGAGCACGTGGATCAACTACAACAAACACTTCTCCGCGGGACGGGATCGCTCGGCGACCTCAACCTATCACCAGTTCCTGCGGTCGCAGGGTTTCAAGCCGGATACCGACCAGGGCACCAACTTCTCACGGGAGCTGACCACCCACCTACCCGAACGCTGCGGCAAACCAGCCTACCTGGCTGACGAGGCCATCGCTTTTATTCGCGCTCAGCAGCAGCGACCATTCGTGCTCTATACGAGCTTTCTGGAACCGCACATGCCCTTCTCGGGGCCTCGCGACAACCAATACGACCCCCAAGAAGTCCCGCTGCCAACCAACTTCGACGCGATACCCGGCGAGAGTGATCCATTGCAGGTCCGGCTCGCTTACCTGCGCTACAAGTATCAAGGCTTCGAGCGCTACGACCTCTCGACCGAGATGGGCTGGCGCCAGCTGATTGCCGCCTATTGGGGACTCTGCTCGCTCATTGACACACACATCGGCAGGATCTTGCAGACCCTGGAAGCATGTGGTTTGATGGACGAGACCATCATCGTCTTCACTTCAGACCACGGCGATATGATGGGCTCCCACCGCCTGATCGGGAAAAGCGTGATGTATCAGGAATCCGTCCGCGTGCCGCTGCTCGTGCGGATGCCTGGACAGCGCACGCAACGGCACGTCACGGGCCCCTTCAGTCAGATCGACCTGACGCCCACTCTTCTCGACCTGATGGGCCAGCCGATCCCCGAAGGACTGCACGGCGTGTCGCGCCGTGAGGTGCTGGAGTCGGGCGGGCGGATCGATGAAGACGTCTTCCTTGCCTGGCACTGTCACCCTGCCTCGGCAGACGGCGATTTCCCGGACTATGCCCGGGAAGCAGCTGGCAGCCGCAAGCGCGCCGCAGCCGCAACATCTGATCCGGTGCGTACCATCATCACGCCCGACGGCTGGCGTTTCACCCACAGTCCGGCGGGCGATCACGCACTCCATCATCTACCTACGGATCCCGGAGAGCGGCAGAACCTCGCGCAGAAGCCCGAAATGAGGGACTTGATCGCTGAACTGCGGGCCAGGATCCGCGCCTGGCAAAATCGTGTAGACGACCCGATGACCATATGAGCGACATCCTAGTGGAGAAACGTGAATGGCAACTGGCATGACCGTGGATGAGAAAGTCAGTTCGGCGCAGCCTGCTTCGAAAGCAGGCAAGTCAGCGCCGAGTGGGATGGGCGAGCTTGAGATCGCAACCACCGAGAAGGGCGAGGAGTACTTCGTTGCGTCCCAGTGGCAGCTGATGTGGTGGCGCTTCAAAAAACACAAAATGGCGATGCTGGGCACTGCGGTCGTGATCTTGCTTTATGTCACAGCGATATTCTGCGAGTTCCTGGCGCCCAACAATCCCAACCGCATTGGCGCGACCTATAAACTTGCGCCGCCGCAGGCCGTACGCTTTATCGATAGCGACGGTGCGTTCTCGCTACGGCCGTTCGTCTACGAGCTGAAACGCGAGCGCAATCCGGTAACGATGGCCTGGATCTACCAGAATGACGAGACTATCAAGCACCCACTGAGATTTTTCGTTCAGGGTGAGCCATACAGATTCTGGGGATTGTTCGAGTCGCGGCTGCGTCTGATCGGTATCGACGATCCGGATGTCACACTCTTCTTACTGGGGGCCGATGAACTGGGAAGGGACGTCCTGTCGCGCATTATCTTCGGCGCACGCATTTCGATGTCTATCGGCCTGCTCGGTGTCGTCATTAGCTTGTTCCTGGGTATGCTGCTGGGAGGGCTCTCCGGTTACCTCGGTGGATGGGTGGATGTCGTGATACAACGCGTCATTGAGATGCTTCAATCACTGCCACAGATTCCGCTCTACATGGCTTTGGCAGCAGCAATGCCGCTCGGCTGGAGTTCAACGCGCGTCTATTTTGTGATGATCACGATCCTCTCCGTCATCGGCTGGTCCGGGATGGCACGGGTCGTCCGCGGGCGTTTTTTGAGTTTTCGTGAGGAAGACTTTGTCAAGGCTGCCCGTCTCTGCGGATCCAACGAACTGCGGATTATCTTTCGCCATATGATGCCCTCCTTCCTGAGCCACATCATCGCCTCCACCACCCTTGCAGTGCCGGCGATGATTTTGGCGGAGACAGCCTTGAGTTTCCTGGGCGTCGGGATGCGTCCTCCCGCCGTCAGTTGGGGCGTGTTGCTACAGGAAGCGCAGAACATCCGCACTGTGGCTTACTCGCCCTGGTTGCTCTCACCTGGCATTGCCGTTGTCGTCGCCGTCATCGCCTTCAATTTCATGGGAGACGGACTCCGCGACGCCGCGGACCCGTATGGACATGCTTAGCGAAAGAGCCCAACCACTACAAAAACAGGAGCTGAAATGACGCTGGTCAATCTTGCCGACATCGCTACACAGGACTTGGGCCCCGAGGCCACCACCCGCATCCTCCAGCAAGCTATAGATGAGACGTCCGCCCGCGGCGGCGGTACGGTGCGCGTCCCGCGGGGCGAATGGACAATTCTCACACTCGAGCTGCGGACCGGCGTCACGCTCTACCTCGACTTCGGGGCTGTACTCAAGGCACACCACGACATCGACCTCTACCCCCCTTACAAAAGAGGCCATAACAAGGACCGTCAGGGCTACCATCTCATCTATGCTGATGACTGCGACCGGATCGCGATTCGGGGGGAAGGCGCCCTCAATGGTCAAGGTATGGCCTTCTGGCACGAGCCCGCACCGGGGACGCCATGGTATCGCGCCAACGCCCGGCGAATCAGTCCTATGGTGGAGATACGCAACAGCCGGCATGTGCTGCTAGAAGGCTTTACCATCCTGGACAGTCCCGGCTGGACGGTGCATCCTTACAACTGCGACTACGTCACGATTCGCGGGTTGACGCTCGATAGCCATCTCTACGGCCCCAACACCGACGGTATCGACGTCAACGGATGCCGGGACGTCTTCATCAGCGACTGCTACATCAGTGGCTGCGACGATGCCATCATCATCAAATCCACGGTCGATGCACGCAGCACCGAGCGCGTGGCCGTCACAAACTGCGTTCTGGCAACGAAGTGCGGCGCCCTGGGCTTGGGCGCCGAGTGCAATAACTCAATTCGCGATATTGTCTTCAGCAACTGCGTCGTTAAAGAGGCCCTGCGCATGATCGCAATCGAGATGTGGTCGCCGGGCTTGATCGAAAACGTCGCTTTCTCAAATATCTCGGGTCGCACAATGACGGATATGCAGGTGGAGCGTCCCATTTACATCGACATCCAACAACACAATCAGCCCGAGCCGTACACACTTGGCCGGCTCCGCAACGTCTCCATTAGCAACTTTACGGCGACCACACGAGGGCGCATCGTGATGACAGCGCAGGACGGGGCAATGTTGGAGGATGTCACGCTTCGCGACGTCCAACTCATCATTCCCGAGATCGAGGATCCCGCTGTCGCCGTCGCGGAGACGAAGAGCACCCAAATCTCTAACTTCAGCCCTAAGAGTCGGGCCCAACGAGCTGCCGTCGTCGCCGACAACATGCGGCGTGTTCAGCTCTACAACATCAGTACCCGTTGGCCCGAGTCCGCCGAAGTGCCTATGCACGCACTCTGGGCTCGCAATGTAGAGAGCGGGGTGCTCGACGCACCTTACCTGTATCCCAGCCGCAATGACGTCGCCGCAATCGTACAGCACCGGAGCAACATTCTGGTGCGGGCGATAGGGAGGCGCGGCGAGTGAGCGCTCCAAGAGGACAACTATGACCGAAAATAACAATCTGCTCCTCGAAGTCAAAGATTTGCGCACCCACTTTCCCTTGCGCCTGGGCACAGTCCGCGCCGTGGACGGCGTAGATCTCAACATCCGCTATGGACAGACAGTCGGTGTGGTAGGGGAGAGCGGATGTGGCAAGTCCGTTATGGCGCGATCTGTTATGCGCATCGAGCCGACACCGGGACGGATAATGAGCGGCGAGCTACTACTCTACCGGCGCACGGCGGAAAAGCGAAAGAGCGATATCGCTCAACCGGGGTTCACCGATATCATCGATATGGCGCAACTCGACCCGAAAGGGCCGGAGGCACGCGGCATACGCGGCGCTGAGATTGCCATGATCTTCCAGGAGCCGATGGCCTCCTTCAGCCCCGTTCACACGATCGCCTGGCAGATCATCGAGGGCATCTTGATACATCAGGATGTGGATCGTACGGAGGCGCGTCGCATCGCGATTCGTATGCTCGAACAGGTGAGCATGCCGCATCCGGAGCGCATTATCGATCGCTACCCTCATCAGCTCAGTGGGGGAATGCGCCAGCGAGCTATGATCGCAATGGCTCTCTCGTGCCAACCGAGCCTGCTGGTCGCTGACGAGCCAACCACAGCCCTCGACGTCACCACCCAGGCGCAGATCTTGACGCTGATGCGCGAGCTGCAGCGCGACTTGGGGATGGCGATTATGTTCATCACCCACGACTTGGGCGTCGTCGCCAAGATGACCGAGTACGTCTACGTCATGTACCTGGGCAAGATTGTGGAGTCCGCCAGCGTGGTTGATCTCTTTCACGACGCCAAGCATCCCTACACCGAAGCGCTCCTGCGCTCAATCCCGCAGCTCGGACGGCGCACCCACCAGGGTAAGGCAGAGCCACTTGCGGTGATCCCAGGCGGCGTGCCCGATCCCTTCTCTATCCCGTCCGGCTGCCCCTTCCATCCCCGATGCCACCGAATCGTCGAGGGCGTCTGCAACGTACGGGAACCTACGTCGATCGAGGTCGGGGAAAATCATCAAGTACGTTGCGTATTATATGAGTAAAGATTTCCGGAGGGGTATGAGCCGAGAAGGCAGTTCAGAGGACTTAGAAGCCCGCATAGTCTCCATACGAGTTTGCTTGTGACAACACCAGCATTTCTATCTTATCCGCTGAACAACGGCTGGATCACGCATTGGCTGGTCGCAGGACCCCATGCGACAATCCTACAGCCGGTTGTATACACCCCCGCATCGGAGAAAGAGGCCTATGAGGAACTAGTCAATAAGCGCCATCCTGGCACAGACTCGGGCCTCCAGGAGCCGCCGGTACACCTTGGGAGTTGGACCTTGGGCGATGACGCGTCCGGCGTCTGGAACCTCTACACGTCCTATGAAGACCCTTTCGTCCACTTCAGCGCCGAGCACCAAGCGCCCGTTCACCTGATAAGTTGGGCTTATGTCGAGCTTGTGAGCCCGGTAACACAGACGGTCCAGGCAACTCTGGTTGCGAACGGTCCGACCGATGTCTGGGTTGAAGGCGCACACCTCTATGGACAGCGCACCTTTGCCCAACCCGTGCCATCAGAGATGGCTTTTCCTATGCCGCTGGATGTCGGCCCCAACCGGCTCCTCATTCGTTTTGAGCAGCTTGGATACGGACCGACACCCTACCTGCTAGCGGTACGACTGAGCAATGGGCAGGGTGTCACCCTCCAACTCCCGTCACACACAAGCGCCCCGGACAAGCTCTTGGAACTCGAGACGCTCTTCGGCCTGGCCTGCCTCGATCGGGACCTCTTCACGTCCGACGCTAACATCGCTATCCGTTGGCCCGCAGACCTTCATGAGCAAGCAAACGCGCTGGGGATTCCGCCCGATGCTGGGATTCTTTTGCGTCTGCAGAAACCCGATGGGCGCATCTACGCCGAGACTCGCGGAAGTCCCCGTCCCGGGGAGCTAACGGAGACGGTACCCGGGCATCATGTGCTAACCGGCACCTACCAGGCGGTTCTGATGCCGCCACCCGAAGCTTACGCCATCGATCGCGTCCGCACGCGCCGCGTCTTTGACGTGGACGTCTTTAGTACGCCCGTAGTCGAGTCGGTCGGCAGCAACGAAGAGAGCGCGTATGTGAAGCGCCTCTATCAGGGCGTGCAGATGGCGATGCGCCTGAAGATCGGTCTCCTCTCCCCATTGGCAGCGATGACCCTTGGCGCCTGGCGCTTCGTCGATGCTGATAGTATGCGCGAGCACATCCAGACGGTGCAGTTAGGAGCCATCGATCGCGAGCGCCAGCTCCTGGCGTTACTGGGCATACGCGTGCGCTTCAGTCAGGATCCGGCCTTCCCGGACGGTCTGATTGACGACATCGATGCTGCCTTCGCCACGCTACCCTCAATCCTTTCCACGCCCGCAGATGAGGTCGCCACTTGTCTACGCGGCACGCTCGAAATCCTGTCGGGACAGGTCTACCCTGAATACAAGGAACTACATGCCAGCGCAGAAGGTGCGATGCAAGACTGGCTTTTTACGAAGGGCCGATATGGACTGCGCACCTTGACGGATGATGGCGACGCCCTCGACACCTTGATCTTCAGCCTTAGCCATCTGGCTGACCTGGCTGCAGAGTCGCTGACCCGCGAACTCGCCGCAGTCTTGCTCGACAAGATTCTGTTCACGGTGGCCATCAACACCTTCCGCGGAATCGGCCCGAATGGCTTGCACGGAACGATGACAAGTCTGGCACGGGTGCTCTGGGGCACGGGGGTCCTGAGTCCCCACCTCTGGGCCATCGTCGGTCTGGCCAACGCCCGGGCGTACCCCATCCCACCCCTTATGGCCGATATCGTACACGTTCTGGCCCGCGAAGACCTGGAACCGTTCGTTCAAGAGGAGCACCACCTCGATCCGGAAGGCACCTGGGCCTGCGACCGCATCCTTTACCGGACGCCGGAGAGTGTCTTGACCTCAACCGTATGCAGCGAGGCGGGAAACCTTTCCGGCATGTGGCGAGCCGTACTAGGCCCCGAGGCCGTGGTCAGCGTTAATCACCCGGTCCATGCCGGGCGCGCGGAGCTTGAGGGACTTGGCTTCTGGCGTGGCGACCGAACCGTACCGCACCTCGTCCAGCGAGGGGATTCACTCCTGGCTCAGTACGATGTGCTTGAAAATGATCCCATGGGCTTTACTCACGCTCGCTTTCCCCTCTATGCGTTTGACGAACACCTCCTCTGCAACGGCTGGGCCTTTGCACGCAAGGGAAAAGCCTACGTCGCCGTCACGGCCTCAAGCCCGGTGAGCGTTCCAACCGTGGGCCCCGGCGCCTATCGCGAGCTGCGCGCTGGGAACGGCTTCACGACGTGGGTGTGCCAACTGGGAACTGCCGAAGAGGACGGCGACTTTGTCAGATTCCAGAAGGCGGTCCAGGCGCTGCCGCTGATGTTTGGGATGCAGAGCGTGCGTTGGTCGACCCTCCGCGGCGAGACTCTGACCTTGGACTGGGAGGGCGGCCTGACGCTGGATAGTGACAAGCCAGGCGCGTCGCCCGGCGAACCGTCAACGCAACTTCACTATGCCACGCCTTACTGCACAGTAGGCTTTCCAGCCGAGCATATGGACATTCGGCTCGATGATACTATGTTAAGGTTGGATTTCAGCACCTAATCCTATTAATCTTATTGTTCTATTGTTTGTCTATGGCTTAAGGAGAACCGAGATGAAAGCGAATCCTACAACCCAACGTGTCGCCTACCAGAAGCGCATCGACGCCCTCCATGCGACGAAGAAGGAGCACACAGATCTAAAGGTCAAGATCTACGGATACTTCGACACCGACGATCACGGCTACATACCGTGGCTTGAGCCGATCCCCTTCGAAGTCGAACCCAATCACCCCTCGGGTGGCTGCTATGGCGCTCGCTGCATCGGCGAGAACTTCCGCCGGTGGCTGGAGGTCCATCCTCTTTACATTCATCCTATGAGCTCGATTGCAGGGGCTTACGTGCTCAAGGGTATCCCCGGCCTCGGCGGCTTCGAGCTGCCGGAGCAGATGGAAGACCCGGAGAAGCCGAAGCCGCCAAAGAAACTGAAGGCGCTGGATGACTACCCGGCGAAGTGGAAGCCCGAAGATCGTCCGACTCATCTCACGGAGCTCCACCGGAAGTACAATACCTACAGTCCCGGCATTGGGAATGCAAATCACATCGGCCCTGACATGACGATCGGGCTGAAACTCGGTTGGGGTGGTCTGCTAGAAAAGGTCCGGCATTATCGTGACCTCAACCGGCCTCCCGACACCGGTTTCTATGACGGGCACGAGGCCCTGCTCCTGGGCATCCAGACGTGGATCCGCCGTCACGTCGACCTGGCACGCGAGATGGCAGCAGGAGAGCAGGATCCAGAGATTCGGGACAACCTCTTGGCCATCGCCGACGTCAACGAGTACCTGATCGACGGCGCACCTCGTACCCTGCGGGAGGCGATTCAGTTCCTTGCCTGGTTCCAGTGCGTCGACCGGATGTGGGCTCTGGGTGGCGCCCTGGGCCAGCTCGACGAGCTTCTGCGCCCCTTCTACGAAGCCGATATCGCCGCAGGGCGGGAGACCGACGAGTCGGTGATCTGGCATCTCTGCAGCTTCTTCTTCAACGATCCCCACTACTCGCAGATCGGCGGGCAGGCGCCCGACGGTCACGACCTGACGAGTAAAATGTCATTCCTGATCTTGGAGGCGATGCATCGCATTCGCATCCCCACCAACATCGCCCTCCGCATTCATGAAGATATGGATCAGGCGCTGCTCAAACA
>SLDA01000337.1 GCA_007125545.1 Thermoflexales bacterium
AGTCCGGGGTCTTTGTTTTTGTGCTGCTGGGCCGCTACTTACTGACGGGGGCGTAGAGATCCAGGGTGAGCTGTCCCCCGAAGGGGTCTTCGCCTTCGCCGGACCAGTGGTGCTCCTCGAGCCACTGGTGCGTGGCTTGGTTGTATGGGCTCGCCGCGAGCCAGTTAAGCAGCTGTTGCCAGTGGTCGGGAATCTCCTCCCCGCTCTCGACCTGGCACGCCAAGATGGCATAGAGGCCGCCCTCGAAGTCCTTCACCTCCATCTCGTCCTCTGCCTCCAGCTCGGGCTCAACCGTAATCCACACTTCATAGCCGTAGTTCGGCGATCCGGTGGAGGGCGAGGGGTTGTTGAACCCGAATATCCGCTGCTCGTGCACAGTGGCCATCCGATCGTGCTTCGTGAGCCACGCTTTGAGCTTGGCAAAGGCGCCACTCTCCGGTTCGGTGCCGAAGCTGTGAAAGCCGGCGATGTGCAACGGTTCCAACTCGATGATCTTCACGTCGGGTGTGCTCATAGTCCTGCTCCTTGCTTAATGGGTTTCGTCTTCCTGGTGAGCTGTGGTTTCATTGTCAGTGTACCGCCACAACCCTGACACCTTATGTCAGGGTTGTGGTAAACTGGGGGCAGGTTTGTGAAGAGCGGAGGTGCGTATGCGCGCGGATCGGTTGCTCTCGATTCTGTTGCTGCTGCAGAAGGAGGGTCGGCAGACGGCCCGCACGTTGGCACAGGCGTTGGAGGTGTCGGAGCGCACGATCTATCGGGATATGGACGCGCTCTCGACCGCGGGGATTCCGGTCTACGGGGAACCCGGCCCCGAAGGCGGGTACGCGCTGCTCGAGCCCTATCGTACCGACCTGACCGGGCTGTCGGCAGAGGAGGCGCGGGCGCTCCTGGTGCTGGCGACGCAGGCGCCCCTGGATGCGCTTGGGATGGGCGCCTCGCTGAAGGGAGCGCTTGTGAAGCTCTCAGTTGCGGTTTCCGAGCAGCACCGGTCCGACGAGCAGCGCGTCCGTCAGCGGTTTTACCTCGACGCGTTCAACTGGGATCAGGACGACGCAGGGAACCCGCTCCTGCGCTTGTTGGAGGGCGCCGTGTGGCACGATCAACGCGTGGCGCTGCGCTTCCGATTCGGTCCGCGGGCTGCCGAGGTGGAGGTGGAGGTGTTGCCCTATGCGCTGGTGTCGAAGGGCGGGATGTGGCACCTCGTCTACGGCACGCCGGATTCACCGCCTGGGTCCGACGGGGCGACACCACGCGTCATGCGGGTCGCGGATCTGACGGGAGTGCGAGTGTTGCCCGTGAGATTTACCCGCCCCGACGACTTCGATCTGCCGGCGTTCTGGCGGCGTTGGTGTGCGGCACACGAGGCCGAACAGGCGGTCTACAGGGTGCGGGTGCGTGTCGCACCGGAGCTGCTCGGGGTGTGGGGACGAACATCGGCACGGGATACGCCGGAAGACGCGACTGAGCCCGATGCGGATGGGTGGCCTATCCTGACCCTGGTGTTTGGCTCCCTCGAGGCAGCGCGAAGCCGGCTACTGGCATACGGTGGCGCGGTTGAAGTGCTCGCACCGCGCGCTTTGCGGCTCTCGATGGAGGACCACGCGCGCCAGATTACCCTGCGCTATGCGCGGGAATGAGGACCCAACCCTATCGTCATACTGGAGGTATGCAAGATGGTGAGCGCTATCACTGTGACGGTCTGCGAATTGCACGAACAGCCTGCCACGCTGGAGGCCGACTGGACGGCCCTGGTGCAGCATGTCAGGGACGCTGGATCGGACCTGGTGTTGCTGCCGGAGATGCCGTTCTCTCCGTGGCCGGCGGCGACACCGCCGCCTGAGGATGAGGCCGAGTCGACGCAGGGCTGGGAGGAAGCGATGCGCGCGCATGCGGCGTGGCTGGCGAGGCTGCCGGAGCTAGGCTCGGCGCGGCGCGCTCCGATCGTGGTGGGCACACGCCCCATTCTGCGCAACGGACGTCGGATGAATGAAGGGTTCGTCTGGACGGCGGAGACCGGGCTCCGGGGCGTGCACGCCAAGTTTCATCTGCCGGATGAGGAAGGGTTCTGGGAAGCCTCCTGGTATGAGAGGGGGCCTGGCGATTTCAGGGTGACAGAGGTGGCGGGGATCCGGATTGGCTTCCTGATCTGTTCCGAGTTGTGGTTCTACGCCCACGCGCGCGCGTATATGGCGCAGGGCGTGCATCTGTTGGCGGTACCTCGGGCCACACCCCACAGCTCGGTCGACAAGTGGATTGCAGGGGGCAGAGTGGCCGGTGTGGTCGCGGGTGCGTACTGCCTGTCGTCGAACCTGTGTGGCAGCGGAATCGAGGTCGGGACATTCGGCGGCGCGGGCTGGGTGACCGACCCGGAGGCCAAGCTGCTGGCGCTGACGGACGCTGACACGCCCTTCCAAACGGTGCGGATTGATCTGGCGGCTGCAGACGCCGCGAAGCACACCTATCCTCGATACCTACCCGGCTGACCGCGCCAGCCGCTCTGCCGGAGCGCGGACATCCTGTCCGCTCTGCATAGCGGCGGATGCAGGGGCCATGCCTATTCTCAGGATTGGTCCGATCATGCGAAATGTGACCCACCCCCGCCTTTCCCCCACCGTTGACGCAAACGCCCGGGCGCGATATACTGTGGGTCGCCCGGATGCAAAGGTCGTTGTCGTGCGTAGCCAGGTTCCGTGAATCTC
>SLDA01000199.1 GCA_007125545.1 Thermoflexales bacterium
AATCGGGGTAACCCTGCGTGAGATGCGCGGAGCGAGACCAGCAACGCTGCCCCGGCCAGCATTCCGGCTGCCAGTACCGCCAGTCCTCCGGGCGGGCGAGGGGCTGTCACGCCGACGAGCAGTGCGCGTCCAAGCGCCATGAATGCGGCGTTGGAGTCTAGATCCGGGGGACGCCACCCGCCCGCCCCGATGGCGATCGGTGCCCACGGCAGGAAGAGTAAGCCCCCAACCGCGTGCGCCGCCATCCAGCGAAAGAGCAGAGGGCCTCTCCAGGGCCGCTGTAGAGTCCAATAAAGGCCAAAGGCGAGGTTCAGGCCTAACAGGACCAGCACATACGTGTATTGGGTGTAGAGACCCGCCGCGATGCAAGCGGCGAGCCCCAAGGTCGACAACCTGCGCGCTCTCAGTCTGTGGCGTCTGCGTCCATTTCCGACCAGCGCCAGGGCTATCCAGAGCGTCAGGACGGAAATGAGGCCCAATTGTGCGTACATCCGCGCTTCCTGGCTGTAGTAAATCGCGAGTGGGTGTATCGCCAGGAGGCCCGCGACGACCCAACTGGCAAACCAGGCACGGCGCCACGAACTGCCCAGACGCCGGCTCGTCGCTGCTGCTACCGCGACAGTGAGAACGCCGCAGAGCGCCGAGTAAGCGCGCAGAGCCACTTCGCTCTGTCCCGCTGCAAGCCGCCATAGGTGCAGGATAAGATAGTAGCCGGGTGGATGTATGTCTCCGGCTGCGCCCTCAAGGATCAACGCGATCGGGCGTTCGACGAGACGGGCGGTATTGCCCTCGTCATTCCAAAAGGATTGAGCATCCAAGGCGTGAAAGCGGAGACCCGTAGCCAATAGCAGAATCAGGACAAGCGGGGCCCATTGGCTAAGCGTGGGCTGGGACCTATACCGTGTGGGGGTGTGACTCATAGACCTTCGATAGGGGATGAGCCCGCCTCCAGGTCCAACGCTTGCCAGATGCTGCTTTCAGGGATGGCCCCTCGCCTTATAATGAGTGGAGGATCGGTAAGACAGTCCACAATGGTAGAAGGGATACCGTAGGGAGAAGGTCCGGCATCAAGTATCAGCGAAATGTCATCTCCGAAGAGTTCGGCAGCTTCCTTCGCCGTAATGGCAGGAGGAAATCCCGAGCGGATGGCGCCCGTAGCCAACACATATCCCCCGAGAAGTCCAAATAGCGGTAACAGCGGGAGGTAATTCGGAACCCGAACCGCGATGGGGAGTGCGCGAGCAAAGACAGGCAAATCGGCGGCTGGAGGCAGGATCAAGGTCAGAGTTCCAGGCCAGAAAGTCTGTGCCAAACGTTGGGCCGTGCTGCTGAATCGAACCAAGCCGGCGATAGCCCCGGTGCTGGCTGCCAGGAAGGGCAACGCGGGTTCGCGTTCTCGACCACGGATAGTGTAGAGGCGGTTGATGACATCTTCTCCGACCATCTTGGTAGCGATCCCATAGATGGTGTCGGTGGGCACGATGACAGGTTCGCCGGCTTCCATAAGACTGACCGCGTATTCAAGAGCCTCTGGATCGCGAATGGAGACGATTGAAGCAGCCAGCGAATACCTCTCTTTGTGAAATAGGGGATCAATTCCCGTTCATGAGTAGGATGGATACGGCCGCCGCCCACAGCCCTCCCAGTGAAGCAAGAAGACCACTCCAGAGAAAGTAGGCAATCGGACGCTCCCGGCGATAGAATAAGAGACCGCCGACACCGTTGATCAAGACAAATGCGGTGCCGAGGAACGCAAAGTAGAAAATGCGACGGGGGTCACCCAACAGGAGCGGTTCGCCACTCGGCGTGAAACGCAGCGCGATCTCTGAGGGCAGGTAGGGATACCGCCATGTGAGCACGCCCACCAACGCGATTAAGGCCAGTACCGCGGCGGAGAGCATTGAAGTGGACCACCGGTCTCGCCAGAACGCCCACTCGAGAAACGCGGGACGCGTCGAGCGTTCCTCTACCTCTTGCGTGGGACCCATCTCCAACCGTTCGCGGAGAGCTACCAAAAATCTCTCAACGTCATCGGGTGAGATGGCATAGGCAATGCCCTCCGTCCGGACCACCACGTGATTCTGCGGACGTCCTGTGCCATAGAAGAGAACCGGGTCGAGTATGGTGTTTCCGATCGGGGCTTCCTCAGCGACCGACGCTGCGACCGTCGCCTTTCCCAGGCCCACGAAGTATCCGGGCCAGCGCAGACTGGGACGAACGCGAAGGTCGGCCAGTTTACTACCGGAGAAGACCTCCCGCACCGAACCCATAGGGATTTGGTGCGCGACCGGGCCCCAGTTGATGGTTAACGCGTTGCGATCCAGCTCATAGTTGGCGTTCACCAAGCCCCAGAGCTGGTAGAGGACCCGTGCGGTAAGCCCCAGCGTGATGAATGCCCCTATGCCCATCAAGAACACGCGAAAAGAGAGCGGTGTGACGACCGCTCCAATCACAAGTCCAACAGTTGCTGCGATGAGGACCACGGCAATGGCTAGCCCCACTATCCAGCCCAGTCGAACGTTCAGACTCCAGGTGTTATCCACGGTCCACTCTGCTAAGCATAAGCCTAGAGCTCCTGTCTCGACTCAAGGGCGCGAGACAGGGTCACGGCATCCGCGTACTCCAAGTCCCCGCCCACGGGCAATCCGCGGCCCAGCCGCGTCACCTTGACCCCTTGCGGTTTTAGACGCTGCACTAGGTAAGCCGCCGTATAGTCGCCCTCACTGGTGGGATTGGTCGCCAGAATGATCTCCTTCAATTCACCTTCTCGCACGCGCTTCTCCAGCTCGGCAATCCGTAAATCCTCCGCGAAGATGCCCTCCAGGGGTGAGAGGGCGCCGTGGAGCACATGGTAGACACCCCGGTAATCTTCAGTTCGCTCCATTGAGAGCAAGTCCATCGGTTCTTCGATGACGCATACCTGACTCTGATCCCGCATCGGGTCCCCGCATATGGGGCAGGGATCTTGCTCGGTAACGTTATAGCAGATCGAGCAAAAGCGGGTATTATCGACGAGACCCTGCAGTGACGCCGACAGGCGCAGGGCGAGCTCGGACTTTCCCCGTAGTAAAAAGAAGGCCAGGCGTGAGGCAGTCTTGGGACCGATACCGGGCAATTCCGCGAGCGTATCGATCAATGTGGTAACTGAAGGTGGGACGGCTGCATTCGCCATAAATGGTTAGCCAAACTCCAATCCAGGGCTAAAGGCCCGGTATTCCCATGCCGCCGGTCAATGCCGACATCCGGTCCGCAACCATTTCCTGTGCCTTCGTAATGGCCTCATTGACCCCAGCCAGAACCAGATCCTGGAGCATGTCGACATCTTCAGGGTCCACAACCTCGGGTTTGATCTCGATTTTCTGCACCTCGAGGGCACCGTTGATCGCGACGGTGACCATACCGCCGCCGGTAGAGACCTCGATCACTTCCTTGTTAGCTTCTTCCTGAATAGACTCCATCTGTGACTGCATTTGCTGGACCTGGCGCATCAGATCGTTGGGGTTGACCTGCGGCCTGCCGAAACCACCACCACCACCTTTACGACGGGACATATTGCCTCCTTAATAGTTTCAACTGACTCTGGATCGAAGCGCTTTCCCTGACTAAAGCTGCACCGACAGGAGCGACTTTAGTTGGGTATCTTGGGAACGGCGCCCAATTCCTCCTGAGCGCGTCGGATCAACTCGTCCTCTTCTGGCGGGATCCCATTAGGGCTGCTCGCCGTCTTTGACTTCCGCGCGGGTGTCGAGCCGGCTGAGGTTTGCCAGTCCTCCGCGAGCAGGCAGCGGATAAGGACAGACGTCTGGAAGATCTGCTCCAATTTCTCCTCTACGATGCGCCGGTTCTCGTTTTCGGCCACTCTACTCTGATGAAAGGCGTGGCGGAACACCAGAACCAGGCGTCCGTCGTTGTCTACTCCGCCGACGCCGGCGTCCTTCAAAAGGGCGCCTACGGGGACGGGTGGGAACTGCGCGACAATGTCGGACCAGTTGGTCTTGATGGTATTGACCAATCCTGCATCAAGCTCACCTGTAGCCGGCTTGAGCTCGCTCGCTTGTGGTGACTTCGGGATATCGGGTATCTTCAGCTCGGACTCGCTCGCGCCTGTGACCGATGCCTGCGTCTCTCGGACCCGGGGGCTCTGCATACTGTTGCGGGATTCATCGTTTGAGGACTGCGACTTCGGCGTGTCGGTAGCCGCCACGCCAGCTCCAACGGGGCGTGGAGATACGGACGCGGCCCGCGATGGCGCTGCTCCGGAAGAGGGTGCGCTTTTTGCAGGCGTCTGGCCCGCATTCTGTACTCCCGCGCTTTGTGTGGGCGCACCCACGGTCTGGGTGGGCATGCCCTGATTCCCGGAAGGGACAGCCCCTGGATGCGGGTATGCCGGTTCCGATTGTAGCGCGGCCTCGACAAACGCTAGTTCCAGGGGAAGCTGTGGCTGCCAGCCGGCACGCTGCTTTGCCGCTACGTCACTGAATCGCCGCACCGCATCGACCAGACGATCCGGTTCGGCTCTGGCGGCCATGTCGTTGAGCACGATCCGTTCCTCGGCTGTGGGATCGGTCCACGTGTGGCCCGCGCCCAACCGCATCAGAAGCAATCCGCGGAGAAAGTCCGCAGTCTGGCGCGCGAGCTGGCGAGGATCTGCGCCGCCGTCGACCGCTTGATTGATTACGCGCAAGCCCTCGGTAAGGTCACGGTCCACCCAGGCAGCCAGTAGCGACTGCACAACTTCGCGCCGTTCCGCGCCTAACATCAGGCGCACATGGTCTGCTCTGATAGAACCGCTCGCGGCCATTTGATCGAAAAGGCTGATTGCGTCTCGCATACTGCCTGTCGCTGCCCTGGCGATCAACTCCAGGGCCTCGAGCTCTGCCGTGACGGCCTCAGATGCCGCGATCGCTTCGAGTCGCTTTACGATTCCGGACAGCGGAATGCGACGGAACTCAAATCGCTGGCACCGGGAGAGGATGGTTTCGGGGATTTTGTGGACCTCAGTTGTCGCGAGGACGAAGAGGACGTGCTCGGGAGGTTCCTCCAGTGTTTTGAGGAGGGCATTAAAGGCAGCGGTGGAGAGCATGTGCACTTCATCGATCACGTACACTTTATAGGTAGCTTGAGCAGGTCGGAATCCCACTTTTTCCAGGAGATCGCGAATGTTGTCGACGCCGGTGTTGGACGCTGCATCGATCTCGCTCAGATCCATCAGTCGTCCTTCGTTGACGGCGTTGCAGATTTCGCACTGGTTGCAGGGGCGCTCCTGCGCCGGCGCCAGGCAATTGACAGCCTTGGCGATCAGTCGGGCGGTGGTAGTCTTTCCGGTCCCGCGAGGACCTGCCAGTAGGTAGGCATGATGGGTATGCCCTGTGCGTAGGGCATATTGCAGGGTCTGTATGATGTGTTCCTGGCCCACGACATCATCAAAGGTCTGTGGACGCCACTTACGATACAACGCTTGCGCCATGTGTTGTACGCCTCCCACGGTATGGGTAGTCTATCACGGATGTTGTTTGAGGCAAGCGAAGAAGCTCCGTAAGTCGTGTTCAAGGGGTCTGCTGATTCGGAGCAAAGCAGAACCGGGGGCGTCCCAGTACCCCCGGTTCTTCAGAAGGAGGAGAATCTCTATTTTACGGCCCCGACTCCGTAGGATGAGTATACCCATTCCATACCTTGCTACTTGACGTGAATCTGACGCTTGGCTGACGAATTGTGCCGAACCGGCTCAGGGTGGGGCCTGACGGTTTACCGGGCTACCCGCTATCCTTTTCCGACGCCTGGGCCCGGAGTTGCCCGCAGCCCGCACTGATGTCCGTCCCGCGGCGGAGGCGCAAAGTAAACGGTATGTGCCTTCGGGTCAAGATATCCGTAAAGGCCTCGATGCGTTCGGGGGAGGAGGGCCGCCCTTCGAAACCCATCGTAGGGTTGAGCGGTATGAGATTCATGTGAATAAGCATTCCGGAGATCCGCGCTGCCAGCGCGATAGCTTGCTCGGCGGTATCATTGACCTCGTCGATGAGCACCCATTCGAAGGTAACCTGCCGGTTGGTCTTCTTAATGTACTCGTTAACGGCAAGGAAGAGAGCATCCAGGTTATAGCGGCGGTTAATGGGCATCAGCTCGTCCCGCAAATCATCGGTCGCTGCGTGCAGAGAGACGGCGAGGTTGACCTGCGTATCCTCGTCGGCGAATTGCCGAATGCCGGGAGCGATGCCTGCCGTGCTCACCGTCATGCGGCGCTGGCCCATTTGCAGCCCGTCGGGGTGCATAAGCCGGCGTAAAGCCGCCACAGTGGCGTCATAGTTATAGAAAGGCTCGCCCATCCCCATCAGGACGATGTTTGTCAAGCGTTGATCCTGCGCCTGTAACTCGCGCTCAAAGTGCAGGGCCTGTGCGACGATCTCACCACTGGTCAAATTCCGTCTAAACCCCATCTGTCCGGTCGCGCAGAAGGTGCACTTCAACGGGCAACCGATTTGGGTGGAAATGCAAGCGGTGCGCCGCTCGATGTAACGCATCAGCACAACTTCCACCTGCTCTCCATCCCGAAATTGCAGAAGATCCTTACGAGTCTCGCCATCGATAGATTCCTGAACCGCGACCACTTGAGGCACTTCGAGCGTCGTCTCTGCTTCCAGCTTGGCGCGGAGCGCTTTGGGCAGTGAAGTCATTTCAGCAATCTCGGTAGCCAGGTGCTTGTAAAGCCAGACCCAGATTTGATCGGCGCGATAGCGAGGTTCGCCCCACTGCTTGAGCAAGTTCTGAAGCTCATCGAGATCCAGATCGTACAGATTCACCTTATTTTTCGCCATACTTCCCTTCTCTCTGCCGCGCACTATGCAGGCAGGTAATCATACATGAACAGTCACTGCAGCTCGCCACGCCTCTATCAACACTGCGAGACTATCAAAGACGGCAGTGGGTCGGATGGGCGAACCCACCATACCCTCACGGTCTGCGATGCCTGTCAGGACGAGCGCGGTGGGCATACCTAAACGCACGCCACCGAGAATATCTGTGTCCAATCGATCTCCCACGACTAGAGTCGTATCCGGCGCTGCTCCCATACGAGCGAGCGCTTTCCGGTAGAGCGGCGGGGCCGGCTTACCGATGATCTGAGCTTTCACGCCGGTGGCAGCCTCCAGAGCAGCGATCTGCGCGCCATTACCGGGCGCAACAGAGCTCTCCAAGGGGAAGGTCAGATCGGGATTCGTGGCAATGAACGTTGCCCCTTCGAGGATCAGCCGGGTTGCAGTTGCCAGCTTCTGCCACGTCAATTGTTGATCCCATCCTACGACCACCACATCAATCTCGCTCGCATTCAACTCATCGCAACAGATGAGCCCTTCAGCCGCCAATGCTTCCCGCACGCCATTCCCGCCGATGCTGAAGACGGTAGCGCCGGGACGTTGATCGGCGACATACTGCGCCGTGGCTACAGAAGCCGTGAGTATATGCTCCTCCGTTGTCGTCACACCCATGTGCGCCAGCTTTTGCACATACTCCCCGGGCGTCCGGCTGGAGTTATTTGTCACCCATACGTACTCCATTCCCCGATCATCGAGGAGGGCAGTCAGGTCGTGCAGCCCGGGCAGCGGCGTATCTCCGCGCCACAGGACGCCGTCCATATCGCAGATCAGGCTCCGGATTTCGTCGAACGGCAAAGCGCGTTCGTGGGAGCCGGCGTAATCCTTCATCCGGCGGTAGGCGTCCGGGGTGTCAACATCCATCAAGGTGTAGGGATCGTCGACCGGCAAGTAGGCGATGTCGTCAGCGTAGCGCTCAAGCAATACTCTCCCGCCCACATCGCCGGTGAGCCTGGCAAGTTCAGGAAAGTACCGGCTGGCGAAGAGGACCGGGTTGCCTGGTTGGCCATCCGGTGTCTGTGGCACGATAATACCGCGACCCGATTCGTGGCGGCGCTCAATGAACCGTTGTAAGAGCCTCGGGGTAATACGCGGCTGGTCGACGGACATAAAGATAGCCGCGTCAGTTTCCGTGGGCAGGGCTGCAATGCCGGTGAAGAGACTACTGCTTAGCCCTTCTTCCCACCGGTAGTTGCGGACAACCTGGACCGGACGAGATGCCAAGACCGGCGCAACCGCGTCGGCTGCGGCGCCAACGACGGCGATAACCGGCTCCAGGCCCGCCATCCACGCGGTATCGGCAGTGTGGGCGATCAGAGATTGGCCTTCCCAGTCGAGGAGCTGTTTGGCTTCGCCGAAGCGAGTCCCTCCCCCCGCGGCAAGAATGATCGAAGCGACAGTTGATTCAGGCATACCTATAACATTCCCTTGGAGTAAGATCGGTGAGTACTCTTAATGGGTACCTGACTGAATTGTACTGGGAATGAAGGTGGCGACAAGGTGCGGGGTGGCAGGGCAGTCTCGGTGGGTGCAGTCTTAACGGTGAATGCAGCCAAACCTTGACCAGGGTTGGACTTCGGGGATTAAGTCGTGGGTGCTTAATCGCCAGACTGCAGGGCTATAAGCACAGCAACAGAATGGAAGCCATGCAGAAGCCCTTACAGCTTAGGCGAGGTGGCAGAGATGCGAACGTCACTGGAGCCTATCCGCTGCCAAAGCCGGCGAAGGCCTTCAGGCTTTCCACTTCCCCCTGGTAAATCGATTCCACGTATTCGACAATATGGCCCCCTACATCGTATGTCCGGCGCTTTAGCTTGACGACAGCACTCGGAGGCACAAGGCTGAGAAGCTGGATGTCACGATCGCTTGTGAGAATGCATTGAAGGCTCTGGTCGGCGTGGTCTAGGCGGATGCCCGCTACCTCTCGAAGCGTCCGATAGAGCGAACTCTTCTCCAGATTGACCTTCAGGATCGGCGCGCAGAGGGGATAGGAAAGATATGTCGATTCAAGCGCCATGGGAACGCCGTTTGCGAGCCGGAGCCGTCTAATCTTGATAGCCTGGTCCAGATTGCCCACATTGAGATGGTGAGCGATCTCGCTGTTCACGGGAACGACGTCACAACTCAACACCTTGCTGCTCGGGGTCATACCCATGGTGAGGATAACTTCCGAAAAGCCTCGGACCGGGGTGTGGTTGTAGGCGTGAGTAAGGCTCTGTGCCACAAACGCGCCCTTGCCCTGGAATGCACGGACGTAGCCTTCCTGCCTCAGGATGTCGTATGCTTTGCGCGCCGTGATACGACTGATTCCATAATCAGCCGCAACTTTGCGTTCCGAGGGCAGTTTCTCGCCTACGGGAAGTTCTCCTTCGTCAATGGCCTGCCGGAACTGTCGATAGAGCTGCTTGTATAAAGGGATCGGACTATTCGCGTAAAGCATGCGTCTCCTTTGTGGCCTCGATGAGTTTGCTTTGATAGTTAACCACAGTGACCTAACAAGAAGCTTTCCGCCAGGAAAAGATACCTATCCAAACCCTTCCAATCTCGGTAGGTCGTTTTTGTGCTGTAGGTGGAGGGTGATATACTGAAAGAACAATCGAGCACAGGTTTTTGGGCAGACAGCCCTCGGGCAAACAGCCTTCGGGCAAACAGCCTCCAGGGCCAAGTCCCAGAACTAGGAATGGAGTGAGATGTCCAAGGAAATCCTTCCACAGCGCTTTGTGTGGTTAATCGGTGTTGGGATTGCAGTGGTGGCTTTACTGCTGGGCTCTGCATTCTATAGGGCCTGGGACACGAACCGCGGCTTGCGTTCTGAACTGAGTACCCTGAAACCCATGCTTACTGCTGCGATGGCCGAACAGCAAATGTTGCAGACGCAACTGGCCTATGTCCAATCGGACGAGTATGTGGAGTCGTGGTCGCAGACCCACGCGCGAATGGCACGACAAGACGAGACGCTGGTCATTCTCGTCCAGGCCACGCCGTCCCCTGTCCCGGTTGCCCCACCTGTGGAGGCAACACCGACGCCTGAACCCGTCCCCTTCTGGCTGCAATGGTGGCGGACGCTGCTGGGTGAATGACCGTGCCGGTGTCCCTCGATCGACCTCTTGATGAGATCCTGAGCATCACCATCGACATTGCGCGTGAGGCCGGGGCTCTCATTTGCGACAGTTTCGGCTCAGGCACCCAAGTTGAGTTCAAGGGAGCTGTCAACCCCGTGACAGAGGTCGATCGTGCGGCCGAGGATTTGATCCTGACCCGCTTGCGTGCGACGTTTCCCGGACATACTGTGCTTGGAGAGGAATCTGGTCAGACTGGGGGGGCTGCTGATGTGCCTGCCTGGTTGGTCGATCCTATCGATGGTACTAACAACTTCGCGCACGGACTACCCCATTTCGCCGTGTCAATCGGGCTTCGGTCCGGTGACAGGATGGTAGTGGGCGCTGTCTACGACCCCGTCAAGGACGAGATGTTTGCGGCCTACCGGGGAGGTGGCGTTACGCTCAATGGGCACCCCGTTGAGGTATCG
>SLDA01000405.1 GCA_007125545.1 Thermoflexales bacterium
GAACCCGAGTGAGCTGTACAGCAACTCACCCCGCGAGATCGAGAGCGTACGCACTTATCCTATGGACAAACCGGAGGAGTCGGCGGCGAACGCCCTGCGCGCGAACCAATGCGCGCCGGTGCAGGGCACTCTGCTAGCCCACCTCACCGGACCCCAGTGCTCTATGGGGATCGAGATGCTCGCCGGACCCGAGGCGCTGATCCCGCGTAAGGAGACGGAGATTCTCGGAGGTGCCGCGCTGGACGTGCTGCGAGAAACGGCGGCGGCCAACGGAAACGCACTTGTGATCGACCTATGCACCGGCTGCGGCAATCTGGCGCTGGCCCTGGCTTACCACGAGCCGGCCTGTCAGGTGTTTGCTGCCGATCTCTCGCCGGAGGCGGTGGACTTGGCGCGCAGAAACGCCGAGTATCTGGCCCCGCAGAGCCCGGCGATTCAGGAGCGCGTGACTTTCGCGGTGGGCGACCTCTTCGAACCCTTCGACGACGCGCGGTTCGTGGGCCGGGTCGATATTGTGATCTGTAACCCGCCCTACATCTCGAGCCGGCGGGTGGACGAGATGGCAGCCGAGGTGAGCGACTACGAGCCGCGTCTGGCCTTTGACGGTGGCCCCTTTGGCGTCTCGATCCTGGTCCGGCTGATCGCCGAGGCTCCACGCTACCTCAAGCCCGGAGGTTGGCTCTGCTTCGAAGTCGGGCTGGGACAGGGGGACCTCATCCGGCGCAGGCTCGAGCGTTCCAGCGAGTATGGCGCCATCGAGACACGATCCGATCCGGACGGGCATCCACGCGCTCTTCTGGCCCGGCGGGTGTAGGGCTATGCGACGCCAACCTCACCGGCAGGAGCTGCTACGGTTGCTGGTGCTGGCCTGCGTATTGCTGCTCAGCGGGCTCAGCGTGTCTGCAACTCGTCTGAATGTGATGTCGTCGGACCTTCGGAACGGGACGAACGCGGAAGCAGCGGTGACGCAGAGCCCGCAGCGGCGCGTTTATATGCCGCACAATGTACCGCAAACTGAAGCCACCGTCTTCTGGTTCGGACGTGTAACACCCAGTGAGAACTACACGGATGTGCGCGTCCGCTACACAGACAATGGGGTGCTGGTAAACTTGGGGATCATCGATCGTCGGCTCTGGTATAATCCCAACCCCTCTCCCTCCGATCTGACCTCGTGGGATGCGGTTTCTCTCTACCTGAGGCCGGGCGGCGCCACCGGAGCAACCCCGGACGCCGCCAGCTACCGTTTCGATGCGCAACTGAGTCGGGGAGGGGTAGATCGGACCCTCTACCAGGCTGCTTACCGCGGCAATGGAAGCCAATGGGCCCTGACGCCCGTGCCTTTTATGACAGCAGCCGATTGGAATAGCACGACGGGCCCCAACAATGACAGAGATGCCCACGGCTGGATGCTCTGGTACGAGATTCCTTTCGCGAGCCTGGGCCTCAGCGGCCCACCCGCGCAGGGCACGGTCTGGGGGCTCGCGGTGGCGGTTCACGACCGCGACAGTCAGGCGGGGCCGCCGCTCGCAACCCAGATATGGCCTGAAACGATGCTCTCAACGCGTCCGGCTACCTGGGGGGAGCTTGTCTTCGGCTTGAAACCGGCTTACGTGCCCGCCTCAGCCCAACCCCAGGGCACCGCGGTCATCCGCCACGGACTCAACGGTGCACGGGTGATCGATGCGGATGTCGGGGGGAGCAGCATGTGCGGCTCAGAGGCCAGTTCCAACTACTTCCTGGGCTGGGGCGAGCTGAACTATGCAGGCAAGGTATTCCTCAACGTTCAGCGCGTGGATCCTATCAGCGAATGGCCCTGCTTCTCGAAATACTACGTGACCTTCCCCCTGGATAGCGTTCCGGAGGGTACAGTCGTGCTTTCGGCCTCCCTGACCCTCTACCAATCCGGTCATGCGGGTGAGAATGAGAGTCCCGGTCCCCAGCCCTCGCTGATCCAAGTCTTCAGCATTTATGAAGATTGGAATGAGAGCACGCTGACGTGGAACAACGCACCGCTGGCAGGCGACTTAGTCGCATCGGCCCGGGTGAATCCTCTGGACAGTACACCCCCGCCGTGGCCCGGCATTCCCAGGCAGTGGGATGTGGGTGGGGCCGTTGCCGAAGCTCACGCTGCTGGCCAACCCCTCCGGCTGGCGCTCTATTCGGCCGACGGGCCCTTCCACAGCGGTAAGTACTTCTTCAGCTCTAACATCGGGGGCGACGGAGCGGGGCGGCCCACGCTGACCGTCGTCTGGGGGAGTCCGCTGGCAAACCTGAGGAAAACCGCGGTCACACGCACAGCATATGCGGGTGATGTGATCACGTACACACTGAGCATCGCCGGCGACGGCAAGTCCCTCACCCTCATAGATACCCTACCCGTGGGTGTAGGCGCGCCGACAGCCTTGACTTGGTCCGGTACCTCCGCCGCTCCCACCTACGACAGCGAGGCCCACCGCTTGACCTGGAACGACGCTCCGTCCACCGGCACGGTTGTGACCCTCTCGTACCAGACCGAGGTCACCGCGCCCGCACGCGCCGTCTTGACCAACGTCGCCACGCTACGTCACGGTGACACCCTCATCGACGAAGCCTCGGTCACTGTCCTAGTCAACCCCTATCACATCGCGCTTCCCCTGATCGTCAAACACCGCTGATCGAGAGGGCGCAGATCCTGAGATCTGCGCCCTC
>SLDA01000028.1 GCA_007125545.1 Thermoflexales bacterium
AAGGAGTCAGTATGCAAGCACACATTGTCACGCTTCCCGGAGATGGGATTGGCGTGGAAGTTGTCACGGAGGGCGTGAAGGTCCTGCGTCGCGTCGCGGAGGTTTTCGGTCATACATTTGGCTTTGACGAGCAGCCCATCGGAGGCACAGCTATCGATGACTTCGGCAACCCGCTTCCTGCGGCGACACTGGAGGCGTGTCAAAAGGCGGATGCCGTGCTCCTCGGCGCTGTCGGCGGGCCGAAGTGGTCGGATCCCAGTGCGCCGGTGCGCCCCGAGCAGGGCCTGTTGGGACTGCGGAAGGAGATGGGACTCTACGCCAACCTGCGCCCGGTGAAGATCTATCCTATGCTGCAAGCGGCCTCTCCGCTGCGACCCGAGCGCCTGGAGGGTGTCGATCTCGTGGTGGTGCGGGAGTTGACCGGGGGTATCTACTTTGGGGCACGCCAGGAAGCGACGGCGGAGGTGCGCGAAGCGTACGACACGATGATCTACACGGCGGACGAAATCCGGCGCATCACGGTGCGGGCGTTTGAACTGGCCCGTGGGCGGCGCAACAAGGTGACATCGGTGGACAAGGCCAATGTGCTGGCGGTCTCGCGCCTTTGGCGGAAGGTTGTCATCGAGGTCGGCCACGAGTACCCCGACGTGACGCTGGAGCATATGCTGGTCGATGCCGCCACAATGCACTTGCTGCGGCGCCCGGCGGACTTTGATGTCATGGTGATGGGCAACATGTTCGGCGACATTCTGACTGACGAGGCATCGATGCTGGCGGGCTCTATGGGGATGCTGGCGTCAGCTTCGCTGGGCGAGGGCACGCAGGGCGTCTATGAACCCATCCACGGCAGCGCGCCGGACATCGCCGGGCAAGGGATCGCCAACCCGCTGGCTACCATTCTGAGCGTGGCCATGCTCCTGCGATATTCGCTGGGGTTGGAAGAAGAAGCCGGGGCCGTTGAGGATGCTGTTTCGGCAGTGCTGGAGGCAGGCTACCGAACTCCGGATATTGCCGGCCCCGACACGCAGCGGGTGAGCACCGGAGAGATGGGGGATCACGTAGTGGCGGCGATGCTTGGGAATGCGGGTTAGGAAATAGTGTGAAGGGACGGATCTTGGAGTCTGGGAAGACTCTGAGGAGTGGGATTAATAAGGGGAATGGGAAGAAGGAGCGATTATGCGTAGCGATCAAGTGAAAAAGGGGTTCGAGCGGGCGCCGCATCGAAGCCTCTTCTATGCGAACGGACTTACGCCGGAGGAGCTGAGCCGGCCCATTATCGGGATTGCGAACGCCTTTAACGAGGTCGTGCCGGGACATACACATCTGGACAAAATCGCGGATGCGGTGAAGGCAGGCGTGCGAATGGCCGGGGGAACGCCGCTGGAGTTCAACGTTATCGGCGTCTGCGACGGGATCGCGATGGGCCATATCGGTATGCACTACTCGTTGCCCAGCCGAGAGCTGGTGGCGGACTCGGTCGAGTCCATGGCGCTTGGACATGCCTTCGACGGTCTCGTCTTCATTCCCAACTGTGACAAGATCGTGCCGGGGATGCTGATGGCCGCGGGGCGGCTAAACATTCCTTCGATCTTCATCAGCGGCGGGCCGATGATGGCGGGGCGCTATGGGGAGGAGGATATCGACCTTAAGACAATGTTCGAGGCGGTGGGCCGCTACAAGGCCGGTCGTATGGAAGAGGAAGAGGTGCAAGCACTGGAGTACGCTGCATGCCCCGGATGCGGATCCTGTGCCGGGCTCTTTACCGCCAACACAATGAACTGCTTGACCGAAGCGTTGGGGATGGGGCTTCCGGGGAACGGCACCGTCCCGGCGGTGACCGGTGCGCGGCTGCGGCTGGCGAAAGAAGCCGGTATGCAGATCCTACCCCTGGTCGAGGCGGGTATCTGCCCGCGCGACATCATGACGCAAGCGGCCTTCGAGAACGCGATCGCCACCGACATGGCGATCGGCGGGTCGACCAACACCGTGCTCCACCTCCCGGCTATTGCCCACGACGCCGGTTTCCGGCTACCTCTGGACGTCTTCGACGAAATTAGTAGCCGGACGCCCTATCTGGTGAAGCTGAGTCCATCCGGACCGCATCATATGCAGGACCTGGATGAAGCCGGTGGTATACCCGCCGTTATGGGAGCGTTGATCGACAAGGGCGTGGTACACGGCGACTTGCCCACTGTGACGGGCAAGACTGTCGCCGAGAATGTCAAGGGAGCCGAGGGTCGCTTCGGCCCCGTTAACGTGAGCCGAGTCATCCGTCCGACAGACAATCCCTACAGTGAGAGCGGTGGTATCGCGATCCTGAGGGGAAACCTGGCTCCGGATGGAGCTGTGGTCAAGGCGGCTGCGGTGGCACCGGGTATGATGCATCACCGCGGACCCGCCCGCGTGTTCAATAGCGAAGAGCTGACAATGGCAGCGATTCTCAACAGCGAGATCAAGGCAGGAGACGTGGTCGTCATTCGCTACGAAGGACCGCGTGGGGGCCCGGGGATGCGCGAGATGCTGATGCCCACATCGGCGCTCGCCGGAATGGGACTCGACGAACAGGTCGCATTGATGACCGATGGTCGCTTCTCGGGTGCGACACGCGGCGCGGCGATCGGCCACATCTCGCCGGAAGCTGCGGGCGGTGGACCGCTGGCGCTGGTCGAGGAAGGCGACGAGATAGAAATCGACATCGCCGGGCGGACGCTGACTCTACACGTAGACGATGCGGAGTTGGCGCAACGGCGCGAGCGCTGGGTGCAAGATGGAGCCGGGCAAGAACTCAAGATCAAGAGCGGCTATCTGGCCCGCTACGCTGTTCACGTCTCGTCAGCAAGCGAAGGCGCAATTCTTACCTAGGGAGCGATAACGAGGGAGTAAACAAATCGAGCTTACTCCCTCGGCTCCACTTCTTACCTACTAAACACTGTTAACCTGCTAGAGAGGAACAACGCATGGCCATTGAGCCCACACGCTATATCTGGATGGATGGCGAGTTTATACCCTGGGACGAAGCAACTGTGCACGTCTCGGTCCACGCCCTACACTATGGATCCAACGCCTTTGAAGGCATCCGCGCGTACAATGTGCAGGGCACACCGGCGATCTTTTGTCTGGATGCCCACATTCGCCGACTTTACGATTCGTGCAAAGTTTATCGTATGGAGATCGGTTATACCGCTGAGCAGCTCAAGGCTGCCTGCATCGAGACCGTGAAACGCAACCAGTTGCCCGCTGCCTACATTCGCCCCCTGGTTTTTCGCGGTGCCGGCACGATTGGCGTAGATCCGCGCCCCTGCCCGGTACACGTGACAATCTTCACCCTCTATCTGGGCCGTTACCTGGGGCCCGAGGCCGTTGAGCAGGGGGTGGACGTCTGTGTCAGCTCGTGGGGCCGGATGGCGCTCAATACCTTCCCGGGGTCGGCGAAAATCGGCGGGCAGTACATCAACTCGCAGTTGATCAAGATGGAAGCGGTGGAGAACGGCTATGCCGAGGGCATTGCCATCGACTCGAACGGATTTGTGAGCGAGGGCAGCGGCGAGAACATCTTCGTCATTCGCGATGGTGTGATCATCACGCCGCCGCTCGCCTCGAGCATTCTACGCGGCATCACGCGCCAATGCGTGATCACGCTGGCACAAGAGCTAGGATACCCGGTGAGGGAGGAGTTCATTCCGCGTGAAACGCTGTACATGGCGGATGAGGTCTTCTTCACGGGCACGGCTGCGGAGGTGACGCCGATACGCTCCATCGACCGGATCCCCGTCGGTGAAGGGGGACGCGGGCCGATGACCAAGGCTCTTCAGGAAGCCTTCTTCGCGATTACAACGGGGGAGCAAGAAGACCGCTACGGGTGGCTCACGCCCGTTACGTAGAGGTCGGGAACTCTTTCGCAGAACTTGAAAGGCGCGAAGAAGAGGATTGGCTCTTCTTTGCGCCTTTATGTCAGAGGGTTAGATTCAAAGTCAGTTGAAACTTACTCTATGAGCGGCTAACGACCGAGGAACCGGTCAAGCAACTCCACAGAGCCGGCACCGAGATAGGCAAACAACATAAACTTCACGATGTTGCCCGCCCACACCACGATCATAAAGGTCCACACCTTCATCCGTGTCATACCGGCGATGATCCCCGCAATATCGAAGAAGGGGTTGGGAACCGCAGCAAGAACGAAGAGGGCGAAAACACCGTAGCGTTGCATCCATCCCTGGAAGCGCTCATATAACTCGCGGTTCTCCACGATGGCCTGCCCACCGTAACCCGCCAGATAGCCGGTGAGCTCCCCGATGCTCGCGCCGGCCGCCGAAATGACGCCGACGAGCACCGGATTCAGGATGCCGCCACCCAGATAGGCCGCCAACAAGGTCGGCACGGGCAGGATGATCGTTGCATAGCCGAGGATGCTGATGATGAAGAGACCCAAGTAGCCGTAGCCGGCAACATCCTGCAACCGATCGCGCAATAGATAGACCGTGATTGTGATCGCGATCGCCAGGATCAGCCCGGCAATACGCAACACCCGTTGCCTAAGCTTAGCGGCCGCCTCTGATTGTTTCACCTCCATCAGTAAGCCTTCCGCGCTTTCCGCATCAATCATACTACCTCCTCCTTGGTGCGCTGTCCCCGATCGCCAAGATGTCGCATGCTTCTGACGCCATTGTACAAGGGGTTCGCGGAGAGACAATACCTACACGAAATGTGCCGGCTGGGTAGGATAACGCACACAATGTTATATAATAAGGAGTAGGATTGGGGTCGAACACAGCGGAATTTCGATCGGAGTATGCTTGCAGCATAGGGGGTGAGGATGACTACCATTACCATCTCCCGGAAGTTGGGCAGTTTGGGTAACCAGACCGCAGAACAAATCGCACAAGCGCTCGGCTACCATCTGGTCTCGCGCAAGATCATCAACGAAGCAGCTGCGCGGTCGGGTGAGCCGGAGGTGGCGTTGGCCGACATCGATGAACTGAAGCTTCTGGACCTGCGGCCATCTTTTCGTGCTCGCCGGGCGTACCACGAGGCGGTGAGGCAAATCCTGCAAGAGATGGCCGACGAGGGGCAAGTCGTCATCGTGGGCCGCGCAGGGCAATGGATCCTGCGAGATCGCCCTGATGTACTCCACGTGCGTATAACAGCCCCGAGTCCGCTGCGCATCGAACGCGTCGCCGCCGCTGAGGGTATCAGCACGGCAGCCGCACGGGCCCGGATCCAGAGCAGTGACAAGACACGACGCAACTATCTGCGTCGCAACTACCGTATCGACTGGGACGACGCCGAACTCTATGACCTGGTCATCAACACGACGCACCTCACCGCCGATATGGCGACTACCGTTGTGCTGGCAGCCCTGCCGAATTCCGCAAAGCCGGCCGATAATGTAACCGACACGCCCGACGCTGTGACGCAGAAAACAGCTCGACATTGACATTGAAAGGACACTTAGCTTGACCGAAATCGCAAAGCAGGAACCGGCCTTCTCCCACCCCTCGGAAGCTGAGTTCGCGCGCATACTGGATTACTACGGTATTATGTGGGAGTATGAACCCCGCACCTTCATCCTCGAACGAGATGAAGCAGGCAATATCCGTGAAGCCTTCTCACCCGACTTCTATCTACCCGAACAGGACCTCTTCATTGAGCTAACGACGTTAAGGCCCAAACTCAATCGGATCAAGAATCACAAGATCCGCCGTATGAAGGAACTCTATCCGGAGGTCAACATCAAACTCTTCAAGCGGCGCCACGTCCGTGACATGATGATCAAGTACGGCATCGACGAGCAGGCGCGCGACATCCTGGATGGAGAGGCACAATGAGTGGCGCAGATCCAAACTGCATCTGGTATCCACCGGAAGCTTACGGCGAGCTCAATGAGGGAATCCGCGAGGTGCTGATCTCGGCAGAGGAGATCCACCGCCGTACGCTGGAGATTGGCGCGAGCATCTCAAGAGACTATGCGGGACGCGATCCGCTTTTGGTGGGCGTGCTCAAAGGCGTCGTACCCTTTATGGCGGACCTGCTGCGCACGATCACGATTCCGGTCGAAGTCGACTACCTGGCGGTCACGAGCTATGACGCAGAGGCTCGTAACCGAGGTAGGGTGCGGTTGGAGAAGGACCTCAACCTGCCGATCGCGGGGCGGCACGTGCTGTTCGTCGAAGACGTGATCGATACCGGCCTCACGCTCAACTACCTACTGCGCTCGCTTCGAGCACGGGAGCCGGCAAGCCTGGATGTCTGCGTCCTACTCAACAAACCAGGGCGCCGTCTCATCGAGATTCCGTTGAAGTATAAGGGATTCGATGTACCTGACCGATTGGTAGTTGGATGTGGTCTGGACTTCCGCGAACGTTACCGTAATCTACCCTTTGTCGGGCTGTTGAAACCGGAAGTCTTTCAGGACGAGGTCGATTGACGGGAGCCGGCAGGGGGGCAAAAAAGAAGGGGTCCCAAGTAACCTTCTTGGCTTCCTTATCTTTCGTTCAGCCTCTTCTCTTACCTTCCCGTTTTCACGTTCAGGTCAACTAAAAGGCTTACTTGTCTTCTCTCTGCGCTGCTTTTTTGACTTCTTTCCTCTGTTGTGACTTTATTAGAGCCACATCTCGGGTCTGTTGTCTCTAAAGCTCTTCGCTTTGAGATCGCTTCTGCTTTCCTCGTGTTTTGGAATTTCAGCACCCTTTCAGGTGTGTTTTCGAAACTTCCAATTCACGTCTTAAGCTTCTGCTTTGATAAGGTAGTCATCCAATTACTCGGGACTCCCTTACTCTTTGGGGCTTCGCTTTGTTTCCTCCGCGTCCTCCCTTAGAGTGACACTATTATACCAAAGGACTTACCTGTTGTCAAGGGGTAATTTCGGGTTTTTCGGAAAAATCCGAGTGAATACGAAGCGAAAGGTCCAGGTAGCCCTGGTTAGGATGATTCGCGATACCTTGCCTATTGGCATAACATCTCATTATGTTCTATAATGACCATAGGAACTCGCCGCGACAGAAGGGGGTCGATGATCTTCGTCTCGGCGCGGGACATTGATGTTGTCCGAAAAAGCCATTCACCGGACCCTCCTCGCAGAACTTCAATGAGAAGCACCTAGCCATCGTCATGGGAAGGGTGCTTGAGGCGGAGATGCACGCATCCGCATTCAGGCCACGCACTGAGAGTACTTACCCGCGTGCCACATATGAACTGTAAGGAGACTGATATGAACAACATGAGCAAAGGTGATCCCTCGGCCGTGCTTCAAGCAACCCCGCCCTACGACCTGCCGCCCCTACCCTATGACGAAGACGCACTGGACCCGGTGATTTCAGCCAAGACGCTGAATTTCCACCACGGTAAGCACCACAATAGCTACGTGAATACTCTCAATGACCTGGTTAAAGGAACAGAATATGCTGACAGGTCGTTGGAGGAGATCATCACCGGCACCGGCGGCCAGGCAGACAAAGCCAAGATCTTTAACAACGCAGCGCAAGTCTGGAACCATTCGTTCTTTTGGCACAGCTTGAGATCGGGCGGAGGAGGCGAACCGCCCGCCGCACTGAAGCAGAAAATCGAGGCCTCCTTCGACAGCGTGGATGCCTGCTGCAAGGAGCTCAAGAGCGCGGGCACTGGACAGTTCGGGAGTGGCTGGGCTTGGCTCGTCATGGATGGCGACACGCTCAAGGTAATCAAGACACCCAATGCCGAGAATCCTCTCACCATGGGCGTGAAGCCGCTGCTCACTATCGACGTCTGGGAGCATGCTTACTACCTGGACTATCAAAACCGGCGTGCCGACTTTCTGGATGCGGTGATCGACAAGCTGCTAAACTGGGAGTTTGCGCTAGAGAATATGGGCTGACCGTAACGAGGAGGAATGGTGGGTTTTTGACACAGTCGACGGTTGAACGGTCGGATTAACCCCACTCCTTAGCGACCCGCCGCCTCGCAGGCCAAGAGGACCGCGCACTTTGGGCACCCTGATCTTCACAGTGACGCCCAAAGTGCGCGGTGCGATGCTTGGCGATAGCTCGATGCCGGCAGCTGACCGATAACATCGCAAAGTTGCACTTCGGCAGGCAAGCCCTATGATTGTACCGGGAAGTTGGTGCACCCAGGCCCGTAATCATCTGGACGATCTGTGAGAGGGCGTCACGATGAGTCTGGGCTCGAGCTAAGGAGGACTATGGTGAAGACAATGACATCGCGTGAGATCGTGGCCGCCACGCTGGACCACACGGGACCGGAGCGGGTGGCGCGCTCCTTCTCACCATCAGATTTTGTGAGCGCCCATACCACCGCGTCCACTTACGCGACGGAGTGGGAGAGAGTGGGCGCTCCGGCGTCTGAGGTATGGACACGCATCGATGAGTGGGGTAACGTCTGGCGCCGTATCGATCCGACGTCGAAGGGCGAGGTCGCGCGTGGGGTCCTCGATGATCTGGATATGATCGAGAGCTACGAGTTTCCGGACTTCAGCCGGCCTGAGGACTACCTGGCAGTCCGCGAGCAACGTGCGGGGCATCCGGATAGGTGGCTGATCGGCGGCCTTCCCGGCTTTGCCTTCAACATCGCACGAAAGATGCGGCGGTTCGAGCAGTACCTGATGGACATTCTGCTAGACCGGGAGCGCATCGCACGGCTTCACGACCGCATCGATGACACGTTGGAGAGTATGATACGGAACTACGCCGCCGCCGGCGTGGATGCAGTGATGTTCCCGGAGGACTGGGGCACACAGAAGCAGACGCTCATCAGCCCGCGGCTCTGGCGGCAGGAGTTCTTCCCGCGTTTCGCACGGCTGTGCGACGTAGCGCACGAGAGCGGGATCAAGGTCTTTATGCACTCCTGTGGACAGATCCAGGGCATTGTGCCGGGACTGATCGAAGCAGGCATCGACCTCCTCCAGTTCGATCAGCCGGATCTGCACACGCTCGATCTGCTTGAGGCCCGGCAGAAGGAAGCGCGCGCGCAGGACAAGACCATCACCTTCTGGTGCCCGGTAGACATCCAAATTACGCTACAGACAAAGGATCGCGCCACGATCGAGGAGAAGGCGCGGGAGATGCTGGACCGCCTCTGGCGCGGTGAGGGTGGGTTCGTGGCCGGCTATTACGGCGACAATGCTTCCATCGGCCTTGATCCTATATGGCAGGATTACGCCTCCGCGGCTTTTGTAGGTTATGGCGTGAGGTCACGGTATCGATGATCAGCGGGCTAGCGCTGCTCCTGATCGCACAGCTCCTGGGAGAGGTCATCGCCGATCTCTTCAACCTGCCCATACCAGGACAGGTCGTCGGAATGGTGCTGTTGTTAGTGATACTGATAGTGGCCGGCCGCAAGGGCAGGGATGCCTGTGCGATGTGCCCTGGGCTGGAAACTGCCAGCCAGGCGCTGCTCAAGCACCTGGCACTCTTCTTTGTCCCTGCCGGCACAGGCATCGTAGTTTACTTCGCGCTCATCCAGCAAGAATGGTTGGCCATCACAGTGGCCCTCATCGGAAGCACGGCGATCGCCATAGGCGTGACAGCACTCACGATGCGGGCTATCATGCGGCGCGGAAAACCTGCTCCCGCACCAGGCAAGTCGCCTGAAGCCGGCTTTCCGAACAGGGAGGAAGGCCAGTTATGATCCTCGAAACTATCCTGGAGACAGTGCGTGCATTCTGGGCAACCCTGGCTAACGAGATTTTGCCCACGCACTCGGGGTTGCTCTGGCTTTCAGTCACACTCGGTGTCTATGCCATCGCCGATTGGATCTACAGGCGAACGGGAATTACCTGGCTAAACCCGGTCCTGACAGCGATCGCGGCCCTCTCCGTCATTCTCGTGGTCACGCGTACCCCTTACGACACTTACTTCGCGGGCACCCAGTTGATCCACTTCATGCTCGGGCCGGCCACAGTCGCGCTAGCCGTGCCCCTTTATAACCGCATTCGAAAGGTGCAGCAATTGTTTGCACCCATCATGATCGGGCTATTGGTTGGCTCATTGGCCGCTATCATCTCGGCGGTAGGGCTCGCGAGCCTGCTGGGGGCGTCATCCCCCACCCTGCTCTCGCTGGCACCCAAGTCGGTCACCACCCCCATCGCGATGGGGGTCTCGGAACAGATCGGCGGCATCCCATCCCTTACCGCCGTGCTGGTGATTATCACGGGAATTATAGGGGCTGTCGGGGCAAAGTACGTTCTCGACATCTTGCGTATCGAGGAGCCAAGCGTGCGCGGCTTCGCCACCGGCCTGGCGGCACATGGCCTGGGTACCGCGCGAGCTTTTATGATCGATGAAGAGAGCGGCGCCTTCGCAGGCCTGGGCATGGGGCTAAACGGCATTTTGACCGCAGTAATCGTCCCGA
>SLDA01000029.1 GCA_007125545.1 Thermoflexales bacterium
GTGATCTCGAAGGGCGGGCAGAGCGCCGAGGTCAACCAATTCGTCGACATCGCCAAGCAGCGCGGTGCCAAGGTCGTGGCACAGACGGAGAACCCGGCGTCGTTGCTGGCGGAGAAGAGCGATGCTGTGTTCCTGGTCAGGACGCAGGGTGACGTCGATCCTTACGGGATGATCGCGACCGGTAGTTCGCTAGTCAACGGGGCAGCCGGGGACGTTCTCTGCGTTCTGCTGCTGGAACTGCGCGGTTATTCGCAGGAGGCATTCGGCGCAACCCATCCCTCAGGCGCTGTGGGTCAGCAACTCGCCAAACAGCGTTGATCAGACTACGAGACTTGGGACCTATGGGAGTGAGTAGATGAAAGCAGCGTTCCTGGTTGGTAAGCAGCAGCACGAGATCCGCGACATTCCGGAGCCTGTGGCGCCGGAGGATGGGCTGGTTTTGGCGGTGGAAGCGTGCGGAGTCTGTGGGTCGGATCTACGGCGTTGGCGCGAGGGTCCGCCCGCCGGGGCGGGCAGTTATGAAGACATGGACGGCATTGTGTCGGGGCACGAGATCGGCGGCACCGTGATCGCGGTCGGTGAGAAGGTGCCGGGCTACCGGGTAGGAGACCGCCTCGCCATCGCTCCGGACATTCACTGCGGCACCTGTTACTACTGCCGCCGCGGGATGTATAACCTCTGCGATGAACTGCACTTCCTGGGAATTACGCCCGGCTACCCCGGCGGGTTCGCCGAGAAGCTGCTGCTCACGCACGAGGTGCTCACATTGGGGATTGTGCACCGCATTCCCGAGGGCGTGTCCAGCCTTCACGCGGCTCTGGCGGAGCCGATGAGCTCGGTCCTGGCCTCGCATGACAAAGCGGGAACCAGCCTGCAGCACACGGTAGCGGTGATGGGCGCCGGACCCATCGGCTGCCTGCATATCGCGGTGGCCAAGGCTCGCGGCGCTCGGGTCTTCATCTCGCAGCGTAGCAAGACCCGGCTGGCGTTGGCGGAGCACTTCGAGCCGGACGCGGTGATCAGTGCGACCGATGAGGATTTTGTCACCCGGGTGCGCGAGTTGACGGATGGGATCGGCGCGGACATCGTGGTCTGTGCGAATGCATCCGCTGCCGCGCAGGCAGAGGCGGTGCAGGCGGTGCGTAAGAACGGGCGGGTGGTGCTCTTTGGCGGCTTGCCCAAGGCCAACCCGATGACGACGTTGGACAGCAATCTCATTCACTACGGCGACATTATGGTCGTGGGGGCGTTCTCTTATCATCCCACGATGCACGAGCTGGCGCTGGATGTGTTGAAGCGAGGCTTGGTCCCCGCCGATCACTTGATCACGCACACCTTCCCCCTGGATGAGGTCGAGACTGCCTTTGCCACCGCGGCGGCAGGCGCCGGGCTGAAGGTCGTGATCCAACCGTGAAGGTGAGTGCGTGAAGGGGAAATGCCGATGATAGGGCTGAATGCAGAACTGGCGGCGAGAGCGGCAGCTGGAGAGCCGGTGCGTGTGGGCCTTATCGGTGCCGGACAGATGGGCACTGATGTGGTCGCGGAAACACAGATGATGCAGGGCATTGAGATTGTCGCGGTTGCCGATATCGACCGCGACCGCGCACGTGAGGCCTACCGCATCGCGCGTATCGAAGACGAGGTGGTCGAGGCTTCGTCGGCTGCCGATGCTGATAGAACGGTCGCCGCCGGCAAGCGCGTGTTTGCCACCGACTACCGGGTTGTGACCGATATGGTGTCGGTCGACGTGATGCTGGAGGCGACGGGCGTCCCCGAGATTGGGTCGCGCGCTGCGCTGCGGTCGGCGCGGCACGGGCAGGATCTGGCGATGATGAACGTCGAGACGGACATTACGGTGGGCCCGGTGTTGCGCTGGTACGCCGAGCAGAAGGGCGTGCTCTACGCCCTCGCTGCCGGGGACGAGCCGGCTGCTTGCAAGGAACTCTATGACTTTGCCGACGCGTTGGGCTTCACGATCGTGGCGGCAGGCAAGGGCAAGAACAACCCGCTCGACCGGCATGCCAAGCCGACCGACGCTGCCTGGGCGAAGGAGGCTGCACGCCGCGGACTGAGCCCCAATATGCTCATCGAGTTCGTGGACGGCAGCAAGACCATGGTCGAAATGGCCGCCGTCTCCAATGCCACGGGGTTGGTGCCTGATGTGCGGGGCATGCACGGACCGGTCACGCACCGCGAGATTCTGGAACAGGTCTTCCGACTCAAGGAAGACGGCGGCATTCTCAGTCAGATGGGTGTCGTCGACTTCGGCGTGGGGAAGGTGGCCCCAGGCGTTTTCCTGATCGTGCGCACAGACCATCCCCGGCTGCGCGAGGCGATGGTGCTGCGGGATATGGGCAACGGGCCCTACTACACGCTCTTCCGCCCCTATCACCTCTGCAGTATAGAGGTCCCGCTCACGTGCGCGATGCTGGCCATTCGAAGGCAATCGAACATGGCGCCTCTCGACCGGCTTGTCTCGGAGGTGTTTGCCGTGGCGAAACAAGAGTTGGAACCGGGTACCGAGCTGGATGGGATTGGGGGGACGACCTACTACAGCTCGATCGATCGCTATGAGGTCGCCAAGGCGGACCGGCTGCTGCCGCTTGGCCTGGCAAAAGGAGCCCGCCTGCTGCGGCGCGTAACCATGGATACGCCGCTCACCTATGACGATGTCGA
>SLDA01000324.1 GCA_007125545.1 Thermoflexales bacterium
AGAGTGCAGTATATGACGGGAATTCGAGATGTGTGGCTCCGCGCTCATCATATGATTCGCTCCGCCAGGCAGATCGTCAATGAGAGCCTGCGTCCGCTGAACCTCAGTAGCTCCGAGGGCAACATCCTGCTCCATCTGCTCACACAGGGCGACGAGATGGGGCAGGAACAGCTCGTCGAAGAACTCGATGTCAGTAAACCGGCCATATCGCGCGCCCTCAACTCATTGGAGGCCAAGGGCTTCGTTATCCGCCGGCAGGACCCGAGTGACCGGCGCGCGTATCGGGTCCGGCTGACGGGTAGAGCACGAGAGATTGGCCCAGCCGTTGAGCAGGCTTACGAGCAGCTCTATCTTCTGGCGATGCACGGCATTTCCCGGGAAGAACTTGATTGTTTCGTCAACCTGTTCGGTCGGATGTCTGAGAACTTGAGGCGTGCACAGGCCAAGAAGGAGCTGGAGGGTATAGATGCCGCATAGCGATCTGGTTGCTGTAGGCTTGTACATCGGCTGCATTCTGGCCATGGGCCTGCCGGCAATACTACTCAAGGTGTGCTTCGATGTGCCCTTCGAGCTGATGCGCAAGATCTATCATATGGTGATTACCTTGTCCATTTTCCCACTGGTTATGTTGTTCAGCACCTGGTATATGGCCGTCCTGGCGGCAATGGTGCTCGTCCTCATCGCGTATCCGCTTCTCGCGCTGGTGGATAAGAGCGCTTTCTACAAGCGGCTTGCTGTTGAGCGCCAGGGCGGCGAATTCAAGCGAAGTCTTATCGTCGCTCAGGTATCGCTCTCTTTGCTGCTCTTCGTATTTTGGGGTCTGCTGGGGAGAGAATGGCACTATGTTGCCGTTGTGGCGGTGATGGCGTGGGGGTTTGGTGATGCTGCAGCCGCGTTGGTCGGAAAGCGTTTTGGGCGACACCGGATCCGGCACCCGCGGATCGAGGGGACCAAGACGATGGAGGGAACCCAGGCGATGTGTGCTGTAGCCGGGCTGGCGGTGTTTCTTGCCCTCCTGCTCTATGCCGGCCAGCCCTGGGATGTGAGCCTCGCAGCGGCCCTACTCGCCGCGCCGGTCTCCGCCGTCGTTGAACTTTTCTCCAACCGGGGAATGGACACTCTGACTGTGCCGATCTCGGCGGGTCTGACCGTATTGTCATTGATGTCGCTCTTTTCGGTCCTGGGAGCATAACTGGTGAGCAATCTCTCGAAAGCACAATCATCCAGCCGCGAAAAGACGCTGTTGATATCACTGCTGCTGAGCGCATTCGGACCGCTAGTGACGGGCTTCGCCCTGGTCAGCAGTCGTTCCACCACGCAGCTTGCTGATTTTGTGCGGCGAAGCATGGAACTGGTGGCGGTCTTTGTCGCCTGGTGGGTCTTCCACCGGCTGCAGCGGAATGCCGAGCCCGACGCGGCCCATCGGTCCGCACTGGAACGGTCGGCGGCGTTGAGTACGGCCGGTGCGATGGCCGGTTCCGGTTTTGTGCTGCTGGGGGTGGCCCTGTCGCGGCTATCCGTCTTCGAGCCTGGAGGTAACGTCACTTTGGGCCTGACGGTTGCCGCACTGGGCCTGGTAGTACACGCTTGGTTCTGGCGGCGCTACGCCATTTTGACCGGCGAGCAGTACAGTGCTGTGATCACGGCGCAGCAGCAACTTTACCGTGCCAAGACGTGGTTGGATCTGTGCGTTTTTATCGCACTGGCAGTGGTCGCCGTCGCCCCTAATCATCTGGCGACCCACTATGTGGACATCCTGGGGTCCCTCACGGTTGCAGGCTACCTATTATGGAGCGGCCTGCAAATGGCAGAACCGCATCTCCCTGGCATGTGGGCGCTGACCCGCGGCTTGCGGAAACCGGGCAGTTGAATCCATGTACGCCCCTCTGTTGGCGCCGCCTCTGTCTCTGCCGCTCGACCTCTACGATCGTCTTCGGCGGGATGTCATTTCCCTCGCGACCATCCTGGTATCACGGCGCCCGTGTTTTACGCGATATAGGTTAGAATAATCTTATGTAGATGAAGACAAAGGGGGAGGGTAAAGGTGCCGCATACTGATCTGATAGGGATAGGACTATACCTTGGCTTCATCGCGGCCCTGATGCTGCCGGTGATACTGGTCAAAGTGATCTTCCGTGTGCCTTTCGAAGTGATCCGCAAGGTGTATCACTTTATGTTCGCCCTGTCGATCTTCGCTCTGGTGAGCCTGTTCAGCACGTGGTACATGGCCGTGCTGGCAATCTTGGTCTTCGTGTTCGTTGGCCATCCGGCGCTCGCACTGCTGGAACACACCGCGCTTTTCAGGCGATTTGCCGTTGAGCGCGAGGGTGGTGAGTTCAAGAGCAGCCTCGTCATCACCCAACTCTCAATGGCCCTGCTGATCTCCGTATTCTGGGGCTTGCTGGGAAGCGAGTGGCGATTCGTCGCAGTGGCAGCCGTGATGGCTTGGGGGACTGGCGACGCTGCAGCCGCCTTGGTGGGCAAGTATCTCGGGCGCCGGCACATCGAGCATCCGCAGGTCGAAGGATCGAAGACGATGGAAGGGACGTATGCAATGTTCGTCGTGGCTGCACTCGCAGTCTTTCTGACGCTCCGGTTCTATGCGGGAGAGCGCTGGGACGTCAGTCTCGTTGTCGGGCTACTCGCCGCACCCATCTGCGCCGTCGTCGAGTTGTTCTCCCGAGACGGGATGGACACGCTGACGGTACCCATCTCCGCGGGACTGGCAGTCCTGTCTCTGCTGTGGCTTATCTCCTTCCCGGGAGCATAGCCTGTGCACGACCTCTCCACACCGGAAAAATCCAGCCGCGAGAAGACGCTGTTGACCTCTGTGCTGCTGAGCTCGCCGGCACCGCTGGTGACGGGCATCGCCTTCATCATGAGCCAGTCCACAACCCAGCTTGCCGACTTTATCAGACGCTCCATAGAACTGACCGCTCTCTTTGTCGCCTGGTGTGTCTTCCGTCGCCTTCACCAAGATAAAGCGCCAGACGCAGCGCGCCGGACAAAGCTGGAGCTTGCAGCGGGAATGACTACCGCGACCGCGATGACCGCTTCCGGTACCGCCCTGCTGGTCGTGGCGTTGTCACGGCTATCCGAGTTCGAGCCCGGCGGCAATGTCACCCTCGGGCTGACGATCGCCACGCTGGGCGTGATCGTAAACGGCGCATTCTGGCGGCGCTACGGGCGTTTCGCGCGCGAAAAGCAAAGTACGGTGATGGAGGCACAACGGAAGCTATATCGCGCCAAGACCTCGGTTGATGTGGGTGTGGTGACCGCACTGGGCGTCATCGCCGTCGCCCCTGGACATCCGGCAGCGCACTATGTGGATATTCTGGGGTCCATTATTGTGTCGGTTTACCTGCTGTGGAGTGGGTTGCGAACGGCACAGCCGCATCTCCCTGCCGTCAAGGAGCTACTTCGCAGCTCGCAGGAGACCGATCGGTGAAGCCTGTGCCGGTCGCCCTGTAAACGGACGGGGCCAACACCAGACCGGCTGGGAGGAGGTTGGGGACAGTCTCCCTGTCCCAAGACAGTCTCCCTACCCCAACCTCCACGACCGACGTCTATGCGCTATCGTCTCCCCACCAGGGCTCGTCCTCGGCGCGATTGGCCTTCAGGTAGTCGAAGTCCAGCTCCAGGCCCAGGCCCGGACGCATCGCGACGTGCATATAGCCATCTCTGATCACAAGCTTCTCGCCTGTTGCTTCAGGTGCATCAGCGGCATTGCGCGTGCATTCCAGCATCGGACAGTTGAAGAGTGCGGCGGAGACCTGCTGCGACGCCATATTCAGCACATAACCGCTGACGTTGTGTAATTGGATAGGCGTCTGGTAGAGCGCGGCCAGATCCGCGATGCGCTTCGCCCCCGTGATGCCGCCGCAGTTGATCAGGTCGGGTTGCAGGCAGTCCACAGCATGAGCCTGCAGGAAGGGCAACACCTCCTCGCTCAGCACCAGGTTCTCGCCGGTCAGCAGCGGCAGTCGCGTGGTCCTTCGTAATGCGACCCACGCCTCGGAGAAGCGTGGCGCGATCGCATCCTCGTAGTACAGCGGCCAGATCGGCTCGATGGCCTCGGCCACCTTAATGGCGCTGGGCAGGTCGAGCTCGTTATGGCAATGTACGATAATGTCGATCTCGTCGCCCAGCTCTTCGCGTGCCAGGGCATAGGCTTTGCTCACATCCCGCGCCTCTTGCACGCCGATGCTGGGAACCGTCTGTTGCATATGCCCCCGCAGCGCGTGGTGAATGTCGATCTTATAGGCCGTGAAGCCGTGTGGATCCTCGCGCATACTTTGCGCCCGGGCCCGCCACTCCGCCCGGTTAAGAAAGTCGCCGCCGCCGCAGTGGGAGTAGAGCTTGATCCTCTCCCTGAAGGGGCCGCCCAGAAGCCGGCAGACCGGCAGGTCGAGCAGCTTACCCGCCAGGTCCCAGAGCGCGATGTCGATGGCGCTGAGCACACCCACGACGCGTCCCCGCTGCGGGTAGCTGTAGAACATGTTCTGAAAGTGCACCTCAATCGCCAAGGGGTCCTTGCCGATCAAGCCCAGGTGGGGCAGCCGGGGGCCCTCGAGCCCGGCGATGGCAGCGCGCACGAACGGGCCGCTGCCGTGGCAGGGACCATAGCCGGATACCCCGGCGTCGGTTTCGACTTTGATCAGGGTTGCGCCCCGCCGTGGCTCCAGGGCTTTGATCGCGGTGATCTTGACCTGGCCCGCGGTCGGTGCCGCTTGCTCGTCATAGGAGGCTGTCTGTGGCGGTGATGCTGTCATAATCATCGTCTCCGTATCATTCGCCCGCGCACCACTGCAGGCCGTTGCGGAGGAGTGCCTGGAAAGAGGGGTGCAGCCAGACCTCGACGTTATGGCCGGGCGTGAGCACACAGACGCGCCCCGCGCCTCTGGAGAGCGTCCAGGCACCCGGCTGCTCGCCGTGCTCCGAGGTGGTCGTCAGGTAGACGTCCGCATCGGTGTCATCGAGCTGCATAAAGTAGTGCTCGTCCATCAAGGTGAAGGGCTCCGCGCCTTCCACGAGTGGGTGGCCTGCCTCGGGATGCATCGTGACCGGGCACTGTGGTGGGTGATGCTCGAAGACGCCACCCATGAGCGCGCGCAGGACCGAGGTGTCCCGATACCCGGCGGTCCCGGAGTGGATGACGAAAAACCCCCCACCGTTGTGCACGTAGTCGTGGAAAGCCTGCTGGACCTCCTCGGTCATCCAGTGGCTCTGATCTTCTTGAGATACGTTGTTCGACTTGCTAAAGATCACGACCGGGTAGTCGGCAAGCTTCTCCGCCGACCAGTCACCGGCATTTTCGATCCACTCGAAATCGACCTCGCCCTCCAGGGGCGCCAGCCCGCCGCGTACGACCTCCGCCGGATGCCACCGATCATCACATAAAACTAGAACACGCATGTTAGTCACTCCTTACGATTGAGTTTTTAATAACCTTGGCTTCTGCACCTTCGATCGCAGAACGCAAGGTCCTGCGACCCTTCATAGTAGGCTGCTGCTTCAGGAATCTCCGTCAAAGCGGAAAACGCGGAAGGCGTGAGGGCCGATGATAGCGCTGAAGCTGACCTCGCCGGAGGGCTTCCCGAGCCAGTCCATCAGGCCCTCGCCCGACAAAGTCTCTCCGGTCGTCACGTCCCGCAGGCTCGGTGTCTCGCCACGGAGCACGAGCCCAACCTCGACCGGGTCATCCAGGAAGGATTCCACGACGAACGTGTTGTTGTCGTAAAGGAAGAGCATCACCTGCGCCGGAGCGTCCAGGCGAACCGGCAGGTCCTGCGCCAGTACGCTCCTGATCCGTCCCAGCACCTCCTGCGGCAGCTTGTACAGGTCGTTGAAGTTGTCGGGAATGGTGAGCACATACAAGTGGGCGCCGGCATAGCTCGCGTCCAGCAGGATCGGGTGCCCGGTCGTCTCCGTGAGACCGGAAACGAGCTCCCAGCTATCGTTGGTCAGATAGCGGATGTGGGGCACCAGGATCTGCGCGTCCGCGTCGCCCTTCGCGCGCTCGCGCCAACCCATCAGGTAATCGCCGACGAGTGCCTTCTGTCCCGTAACCTCCATCTCGACGATGTCCTCGATCCGCGTACCCGAGCCGGGCGCCCGGCCCTGCAGCGCGCGATAGAGGCCCGAGGTGACCACGACGTTATTCCCCGCGAGCAGATGCTGCTGGATCTTGGATGCGACCTGCGCGTCTCGTTTTGCTGCTTCGGTCAGCAGGATCGTGCCCGGTCCCTCGGGGAAATTGGGCTGCAGATCGATGGGGAGGCCGAGCATACCGAGGTACGCCTGCAGGAAGTCCTCGCCTGTCGCGTGGTGGGGACGGTAGCTGGGAATGCCGACGGGTTCACCGAGCTCACGTAGCACCGGCTCGACTTGGGCGAAGGCATGGTGGGCTGCGAGCGCTACCGTTGCATCCTCGCCCCACGTACCATCCTCCTGCAGAGCCGGCGCGATCATCGCGTCGAAATCGACACCAATGCCCTGGCGATCCGAAAGGTCCTGCCAGGGCGCTCGGTGCTCCGGCTTCAGCGCCCACTCCAACTGCCGGAAGTCGAAGAGCGTGACCTCCGGGGCTTTCGCGAAGAGCGTTATCCAGAGCTGCTCGGCATAACGGTCCACAAACCGCATCCCGCCGGTATCGACCCAACCACCGCCGTTAGCGCCCGGCTTCAGATTCTCAAAATAGCGGGTGATGAGGTAGCCGTGGTAGGGCTGCAAGTGCTGATTCGACAGCACCGGATCGCGCGTCTCGGTGCCGGTGTAGAGCCCGTCAAACATCGCAGGCTGGGTCTCCAGGTTGAAGCCCAATCCGTGGAAGTGCTCGTACCAATTCGGGTATTTGATGACAACCTTCACGTTCGGATTGACGGCACGTGCGGGCTTGATCACCAGGTCCTCAGCCGCCTTGGTCATCAGCGCCAGCCGGTAGTTGGTCCAGGAGCGGTCGCCCTTGGCCTCGATACATTCCGGGCACTTGCAGTTCGTGAAGAAGAAGTCGTCGAGGATCATCTCGTCGAAGAAGCGGGCCGTGTACTCGGCAATCTCGCGGACTTTCTTGCGATCGTCGGGGAGCCTGTAGCAGTAGGTCTGGAAGCGGTTGCGCTCGTTGACCGTGTAGGTGATGCCGCCCGCAGTCTTGATACCCCGGTCTGCGAAGAAGCGGCAGGCGCCTTTGATCGTCGCCTCGTCCGGCATGACGGTGTCGCGGTGGGTCTCCAGATAGATCTTGTCGACCTTCAAGTGGCGGGTCATCAGGTCGAACTGGGCAGCGAGCCAATCCAGATCGGCCATCTCCTGCACCTCATAGGCACGGGCGTAGATAGCGACGGTGAACGTCTGGTGTCCGCTTGGGGTTACGGGTGGAACAGTTAATGACATCTGTAAACTCTCCTGTCAGGTGTGCGAGGTGTTATCGATGGACACAAGGTCAGCCCAGCACTTCGCTTACCAGGGCCACTCGTGTCCCTGCCAGTCGCGCATGACGAGGCGATCCTCGTCGGCACGGTCGCGCAGGAAGTAGGTGATGGCGGGCACGGCAGCCTCCTCGGGCTCCAGATCAGCCGTGTTGTTCTTTGTGCCGCCCATGTAGGAGCGCATCCAGCCGGGATGGTAGACCCTGAAGGTGTAGCTTTCAGACCGCAGCCGGTTGAACAGCACGCTAATCGCCATATTCAACGCTGTCTTCGACATGCAATAGCCGTACCATGCGTCGCGCTTGCAGCGGTTGATACTCGCTGCCTCTGAGGAGACGAACGCGAGCCGCTTCAGTCCACCTGCGGCAACGAGCGGCAGGAAGGCGTCGATCACGCGCAGCGGGCCCACAGCGTTGATATCGTACATCCGGTGCATTTCGTCATAGTCCTGCGCTTCCTGGATGGGGTGCACGATAGTGGGCGAGATCACGCCCGCGTTATTGATGACCAGGTCGACGTGGTCCACGTCTTGCCCAACTCTGGCGGCCGCAGATCGAACCGAATCGATGTCGGTGACGTCCAGAGGGAGGGCCGTCAGTTGGTCGGCATACCCGGCCTTCAGCGCGGTCAGCTCGGTCCAGTCGGGCATATACTGACCGGCGAAGACTCGCCAGCCTTTTTCCAGCAAGTTCGCCGCCAGGGCGAGACCCAGGCCACGATCCGCGCCGGTGACCAGCGCGATAGGTGATGTGGGAGTTGTCGTGTTCATTTTCGGTATCCTTTCCCGGGGCCCTAGAAGGGCCACTCCCGCCCCAAGTTATCGATCAGCACGAGGCGGTCCTCATCCTCGCGCTCGTTCAGGAAGAAGGGCAGCGCGTACTCGGCAGCCACATCGGGCTCCAGGTCGGCGTGGGTCCCCTTCTTGCCGCCCATATAGCCGCGCACCCAGCCGGGGTGGTAAAGCCTGAAGGTATATCCGTCGGGGCGCAGGCGGTTGAACGTGATCTTGACCCCCATATTCACCGCAGCCTTCGACATATAGTAGCCGAAGCCGCTCGTTCGATAGGAGTTCGCGATGCTGCCTGCCTCCGACGAGACGAAGCAGAGGCGGCGGAGACCTGGCTTTGTGAGCGACAGGAAAGCTTCGACGACGCGAATCGGGCCCAGAGCGTTGACGTTGTAGGCCCGCTGAATCGCCTCATAATCCAGCCCCTCGCCAATCTCACCCCGTCCGCCGGTAATGCCGGCGTTGTTGATCAGGACATCGATCCTATCGGTCATCGCAGCCACGGTCGCCGCCGCCGCGTAGCACGAGTCGGTCTGCCCGACGTCGAGCGGGACAAGGTGCAGTGTATCCGGGTATTCACCGGCGAGTCCATCCAATTCCGTCCAGTCGGGCATATACTGACCGGCGAAGACCCGGTAGCCCCGCTGGAGCAAGCCTTGGGTCAGACCGAAGCCAAGCCCGCGGTCGGCGCCGGTCACCAGCGCAGTGGTTTCCATCAAGTCCATCTCCTCTCACTATTGTGTTGATGACAGGGTACACCCGGCCGCGCGAAATGGGAAATGTGGCCTCAGGGAAAGAGACGGCCTCCAACCACGACATCTGCGGTACAATGCACAGGTCACAGAACATTCTCGGCGCCGCTGAAAGAAAGGGGCTTGATGTTTCTTCTCCGTGTTTCTCTGTGTTTCTCTGTGTCTCAGTGGTGAAAAAACTCTCTCTCCAACGGTACAAACAAAGAAGGTGAATCGATGACTCAAGTTCCCTCCTCGCCCGCCCGCGCGATCTGGATATCGCTCGTCGCTGCGTCGATCGGCGGAGCCATCGTTGGTATTCTGGCCAAGCTCGCCGACACTTCCACCGTCGCCGGAGTCGCAGACCTCGGCACCTACCTCGGTCTCTGGGTGCTGCTGGCAACCGTGATCGCCGCCTGGAGCCCCGCTCCCCACCTGGCGGCAATCCGGGTCGGTGCCTTTATGCTCGCGATGGTCGCCGCGTACTATGTGGCCACCTACAGGCTCTTCGGTGTCTTTCCTGTGCCCTACTTTCTCGCCTGGGCGGCAGCTGCCCTCCTTATGGCGCCGCTCTTCGCTCTGCTTGTCTGGCCTTCGCGCCGGCAAGGGTGGGGGGCGGCTGTGGCCGCGGCTCTCCCGATAGGATTGCTCCTTGCAGAGGCGTTCAGCTTCCGCTGGGTCCTACCACGGTACGTATTACAGGTGCTCTTCGATGTCGCCGCGGCGGGACTGCTTCTCATCGTGCTGCCTCGAACCGGTTCGCAACGGCTGCGCGTGCTCGCGTTGGCCGCGCCCGTCGTGCTTGTCGCCATCGGAATGCAACGCGCCCTCCCATGGGTCATCGGCGCCCTCGCCCGGATTGGCCTGCGGATCTGATCGCCGACACCCGGCTAGGGGCCCTGCGCTGCCACCACCCGGCACGTCCCGGGCGCTAACGTCACGCTCTCGCCGAAGGCCTCCGCCATTATCGCCTCCGCCCCGAAGTTCGCGACCACGGCGTAGCGCTGACTCTCCGCCCCGGTGACCCATACCCCGCGTGCCATCTCCGCGCCCAGATCGAGCACGCCGCCGGTTACCGCGGCAGTTTCCTCCGCGCCTACACCCGAGAGCACGGCAAAGCCGAGGTCGACCAGGATCTCACCCGGCTGCGTGGGCCGCGGGCGGGACGCGTGCAGGGGGCCTGCACGGCGGCGACCGCCATCCGGTCCGCCCCCAAGTGGCGGTATAGTGATCTCCTCCACATAGAGCGAGTGATAGCGACCGCCGCGCCGCTCGTGAGAGCGGTGGATCAGCAGTTCGTCCCCACCGTAGAGGAGGCTCAGACCCAGGACCTCGTCCACGGTGAGCCAACTCCCCT
>SLDA01000458.1 GCA_007125545.1 Thermoflexales bacterium
CATCTCCGGCGACGACCCGCGCTTTTAGCAGGGCCTGCTTCTCCCAGATGCGCGCGTGCTGACTCAGATAGCGCAAATATCCGTTGAGCGAGGTCACCAGCGGACCGGTCCTGCCCCAGGGCCGCAGTCGCATATCAACCCGATAGAGAAACCCCTCTTCGGTGACTTCGGTAAGGGCTTCGATCAGGCGCTCTCCAAGAGCCCGCGACTGGTCGGTGCTATGCTCGGAGATGAAGAGCAGATCGATGTCCGAGCTGTAGTTCAATTCCTGCCCTCCCAGCTTGCCCATGGCAAGGACGACGAATCCTGTGGGACTGGTTCCTCTCCCCTCATCCGGATCGGCGGCTGCTATCGACAGACACTCTTCGATCAGGCTGTCCGCAAGGTTCGAGAGCTGCTCTGTGACCAGCGGGAGATCGAAGAGGCCGAGCAAATCACAGACACCAATGCGCAGGAGCTCCCAACGTTGAAACCGGCGCAGAGCATCCAAACGATCAGCTGCGCAGGCTGCCGTTTGTGGCATATCGGCGCAGAACTGCTCCACAGATTTGGGCTGTGCCAGGCGGCGGTATTCGACCAGCAGGTCAAAGTATTCGGGATTCCGTAGCAGGATCTCCGTCAGGAATTGGCTGCCGGAGAAGAGCTTAGTCAGAATCTCGGTCGCGCGTAAGTTACGGGAGAGGTACACGATCTGCTCCTCGACGGAAGCCAAGCCGGTAGCGGTGCAGTTCTGCAGGAAGCGTTCCAGGTTGATCAGGACGTGATCCGGTTGGCTCGTATCGGCGAGCATGGTCAGAAGGTAGGGCAGCAATTGGATGAAAGCTGGCTTGGCACCAGGATGGTCAGCGATCCGCAGGAGGCGTTCATAGCCGGCCTCCCATTCGGTGAAGCCAACCATCACGAGCGAAGCGCGTATCTCTTCGCGGCTCATATGCCCGGCGAGGAGTTCCCGCGATTCCTGATAAACACCCGGCGCCATTCCCACGGTATTATCTCCTCCCAAGCTTCTCTGACCCAACCGACCACCTGTTGCCAACGAACGCTCTGTGCCGTCATTATAAGAAGCCGGCGCCTCTTGTCAACGAAGCTGGCCTCCGAACGCGAAAGATGACCCGTTTGGGTCATAGACGTGATCTCCTACACCCCGTACAATGGGAATGTAAGCGCGAGAACCCCTGAGCTTCCGGGATAAATTATCGGAACCAGCACGAGGAGGAAAAGGACGATGCTAGACACTGTTGCGGATGTATTGAAGATGGGCAAAGACGTAGATATGGTAGATCTGCGTTTCACGGATCTGATGGGATTGTGGCACCACTTCACGCTGCCGGCACGGGAACTGACGGAAGAGCTCTTCGAGGAGGGCATCGGCTTTGATGGCTCCTCAATTCGCGCGTTTCAGGAGATCCACGAGTCAGATATGATTCTGATTCCAGACCCCTCTACCGCGTTCCTCGATGCGGTTTTCGCGGTCCCGACGATGGTCATTCTCTGCGATATCTATGACCCGATCACGCGCCAGCCTTACACGCGTGATGCCCGCTATGTTGCCAAGAAAGCTGAGACTTATCTCAAGCAGACCGGGATCGCGGATATCAGCTACTGGGGCCCCGAGGCAGAGTTCTTCCTCTTCGATAGCGTGCGCTACGGTGGGGGAACCAATGAAGCCTACTACCATATCGATAGCGCCGAAGGGTGGTGGAACAGCGGGCTTGCCGGTGGTAAGGGGGGGCAGATTCCGGCGAAACGTGGGTACTTCCCCGTACCGCCGACTGATACCACGCAAGACGTCCGTAGTCGCATCGTTATGGCTTTGGAAGCTGCTGGTGTTCCCGTCGAATTGCATCATCACGAGGTCGCCACCGCCGGACAGGCTGAGATCGATATGCACTATGGCACCTTGGTGCGGATGGCAGACAGCATTCAGATCTACAAATACCTGGTCAAGAACGTCGCGCGCCAGAACGGGCTCACGGCGACCTTTATGCCCAAGCCTCTCTTCAATGACAACGGCAGCGGTATGCACGTGCATTCAAGCCTTTGGCGTGGAGACTCGAACGTCTTTTTTGATGAGGCGGGCTACGCGCAGCTTTCAGACACCGCCAAGTATTATATCGGCGGGCTGTTGGCACACGCGCCCGCTCTGCTCGCCATTGCTGCGCCCACAACAAACTCGTACCGGCGGCTCGTGCCCGGCTTTGAGGCGCCTGTCAACCTCGCCTACTCACAGCGTAACCGCTCTGCCGTGTGCCGTATCCCTGTCTACTCCAAGAGTCCCAAGGCTAAGCGGGTTGAGTTCCGTGCACCCGACCCCGCCTGCAATCCCTATCTCTGCTTCGCCGCGTTGCTAATGGCCGGCCTCGATGGGGTCCAGAATCAAATTGATCCTGGAGAGCCAATGGATAAGGACCTCTACGATCTGCCCGCGGAGGAAGCTGCCAAGGTCAAGCAGGTTCCGGGCTCGCTCGCAGCAGTCCTTCAGGCACTGGAGGCCGATCACGACTTTCTGCTCAAAGGGGACGTCTTCACGTCTGACCTGCTTGAGGCCTATATCCGCTATAAGTACACGGCAGAGGTCGATCCGATACGTATGCGCCCCCACCCTTACGAGTTTGAGCTCTATTACGACATCTAAACCGCAACTAAAGATCCGGTTCGGC
>SLDA01000129.1 GCA_007125545.1 Thermoflexales bacterium
CAGCACTGCTCACGCCCTGGCAGCCATCCAACCCCAACCGTTCGAGTTGTGGCAATGCCTCCAAAACTCGCAGTCCCTGATCCGTGATCCGCTTGCAGGAGCCCAGGTCGAGCACCAAGAGCTGGGGATGCGCGGCCAGAGTCGAGAGGCCCTCATTGCTCACATGCGTCCCCGAGAGATCGACCTGCAACAACCCTTCCACATCAGCGAGTCGCGCGACCTCAAGGTCACCTATCTCAGCAGCCGCACAGTTGATGTACTGTACCGGTCCAAGGCGCCGCAGATCATCTACCAGTACCTCATCAAGGCTCCAGCCCGGGTGGGTCCTGATCCCCACCGCCACGTCCGCCGGTATGGCAATCTCGCCCGGCGTGGACCCGATCGGCAGCCACTGCGTCTCGGCTTCCAGCCACCCGCGAGCCAGCACCGTGCACGGCACGCGTGAGCTGAAGACGCGCCCCCTGCTCTCCGGCACGCGTCCATCAAGCGCTGCCACACACGACTCGACGGCCCACCGCGCAGCGTCAGCCGGCAAGTAGTAGGCATCCTGCAGCCTTTGGGCCAGGCGTGCGACCACCAGGGACTGCGGCAAGCCTTGGGGGCCCTCGGTCAGATCGCGAATCACGTTTTCGCGCAGGGCCATCTCCAGGATATTGATCTCGCCACGGAACTCCCCACAGAAATCCATCAGCAAGGCGCGACAACGACGCGGGTCATAGAGAACCTCGCGCCCGTAGGAGGCGACGATTTCCTGCAGCTTCTCACGCGGAATGTCGTGCACGCGTCTCCTCGTCGACTCTCAAGAGAATGCCCAATGTGATGTCATCGCCACTCCCCATTGCCGAAGCCTCCTCCAGCCAGGAAGGCAAATTCTCCTCGACCCAGACTACACCCTCCGTCTGCAGAATCTCGAGCAGATCCGAACCCACCTTCAGAAATGCGTCCTCATTGATGAAAGAGTTGGCATACCCATCGGTGGCGATGATGATGAGAGCGGGAGGATCACCGTGGCGGGCGCGGAAGCAGAGACGAACTTCCTGCCAGGCTCGCTCGGTGCAAAGCGAGGTCGTCTCGTTCGCGATCAACCGGGGATCGCGGGTCAGGGGACGCGTGACCTCCCCGGTTTCGGCGACCAGCAGGATGTCGCCATCACCAAGCTGCAGGAAGAGCAAAAACGCGTCAGTAGCCAGCACGGTCAGGAGCGTAGCGCCGTACGCCAGGCGCGGGTGCTCGAGCACCTCATCGCTGGCTTGCTCGCCCCGGTCGCGAGCCAGGCATGCTAGCTCTTCCGGAGTAAAAGGATGCGCCAACAGGTGCGAGTCCACCGCCGTTTGCCAGCGACGGACCAGCTCCTGAGGCAAGCGCTCCTCCGCCGTCCGCTTGATCGCCGTTAGCGACTTTGAACCCTGCTCGAGAAGGTCGACGAACTCCCGGAGTAGCTCTACGATGCTCTCGACGGCGAGGGCCGAGCCCAGATGACTTCGGAAGCTCTTGCTGCTCCCGTGGCCGTCAGAGAGCGCCACGATGAGCGGCGGGCCTATTCCAGACTCCGGCCCCCAGAGGATCGCGTCCTGATTCGGCAGTCCGGAGCGAACGTGAGATGCCCCACGAACCGACTGCCCGATGAGGTGCCACTGGGATGGATGCCTCGTTGTCATCGGCGCACGTCAGCTGCGATTACCAGACGTCTTCGGCAGAGTCTGGTCCGGTCACCCCAGCTGCGGCGGACGCACCCGGGGCCGTAGGGGCAGTGGGCACCGGCACATTGGAGCCCGCAATCGTCCCGGAGGTCTGGCTCGCGGGTGATGACGCGGACTTCAGGACCGCGGTGGAGACCCACTTGATGTAATTCACCAAAGATTCGGGACTGTTGGCGTGCAGGGGTGTGATTTCCGGGTGCCCGATGAACTTCTGAAGCACGTCGTGATCCGCGTCCGAACCGATCGCAATAGCGATCCGGACAGCCTTCTTGCCCCAAGCCTGCTCCATAAGCTCTGAAAGCCCCTTTTCGAAACTGTCCGTCGGCTGGCCATCCGAGATCAGCACCAGAACCGGAGGCAGCGCACGATCGGTCATCGGCGGAATTCGGAGCTGCTCGGCAACCATCGACAAAGCCTTACCCATATCGGTAACGCCGTCAGCCTTAAGATCGACCCACTTGAAGTCTTCTACCGGGGTCGGCTGTGAGATATGCCATTGCGCATTGCTGGAGAACTTGATCGCGCGCACGAGCACTTGAGCGTTCGGATTCTCGGATGCCACCTGTTGCATATGCGGAATCGCCTCACGAATCGCCATATTCAGCGACTGAATCTTGCCATCCGACTTCATCGAGCCCGAACAGTCCGCGATCCAGATGAAGTGCAGCGGACGCGACGCCAATTCACCACCAGGCCGTTTGCTCATGCAATATACCTCCCCCTTGATCTGTCTGCGGACACCTTCACGACCAATAGCCGTGTTGGGATGGATGAACCGCGGGCGCAGTCCTCCCTGACCCTTGCACACCGCGAGCCACGCACGGGACCAGTATAGGTTAGTGCACCCTCAAGTCAATATCGCGCGACAATGGTGGTGCATGTCAGCTTTCCGCATCACCCATACTCGAAAACCAGAACCGCCACGCAGCCCACGCCCGCTACCCCACCCGCCCAGCCC
>SLDA01000534.1 GCA_007125545.1 Thermoflexales bacterium
AAGGGCGTCGCTTATATGGAGACGGAGCTGTGGGATGGTGAGTACTTCATCCAGAAGATTCAGTGGGAAGGACTGCGAGCCGCCGATCCCACAGGGACGGATGCGTGGAACGTCAACTACTCACCGGAGGCGGTGGCACTGCTGCAGGAGGAGGGGCCGAAGTATCAATACGGTATCGGCTGCCTCTCTGATGGGGTACTGGGCGCGTGGATCGCGGAGGTGTGTGGTGTCCCGGCCTTTCTCGACGAGGAGAAGGTGCGCAGCCACCTGCTCGCCATTCACCGTTACAATCTCAAACACGATCTCCTCGATCACGCCAATCCGCAACGGCCCACTTTCGCGCTGGGTGAGGACGGGGGTCTACTCCTGTGCACGTGGCCCAAGGGCGGGGCACTGTCGCTGCCCTTCGTCTACTCCGACGAGGTGTGGACGGGCATTGAATACCAGGTGGCCTCACACCTGATGTTCGCGGGGCAGGTGAATGAGGGGTGTGAAATAGTGCGAACAGCACGGGACCGGTACGGTAGCCACGTTCGCAATCCGTTTGACGAGTACGAGTGCGGGCACTGGTACGCGCGTGCGATGGCAAGCTATGGCCTGATACAGGGATTGACTGGTGCGCGCTATGATGCGGTGGAGAAGACGCTCTACCTGCAGCCGCGCATTGCCGGTGACTTCCGGGCTTTCCTGGCCACGGCGACGGGCTATGGCACCGTGGGGGTGAAAGACGGGAAGCCGTTTGTGGATGTCTGCGCAGGCGAGATTCCGTACCAAGAGATTGCTTATACGCCTTACACGTAGACAGGGACGGGCCTGGTCCGATTAAGCATCGCCCGCCGCTCTTATGCTGTTTGCCGATCGAGCGGCGGGCGTCGTAGAGAAGCTTGAGTTAGCGACGGAAGTAAACCGTGTGCAGGAGTTTGTGGGCCTTCTCGCTGCCGGGTTCTCCCAGGAATTCTTCGTAGAGCCGCTGTACGGAGGGATTCTCGTGCGACTTGCGCACGGCCTGTCCCTTATCGACGGCATAGAGCGCTTCGATCCGCGCCTGAATGCGTTCGGCTCGCTCTTGGCTGTAAGGTTGACCACCCCCATTGATGCAACCGCCAGGGCAAGCCATGATTTCGATCACATCATAGGTCGATTCGCCTTTTTCGATCTTGGTGAGCAGCTTGCGAGCGTTGCCCAATCCCGAGGCCGCCGCGACGCGCACAACTTTGCCGTTGAGTCGAATCTCGGCTTCCTTCACACCCTGCATCCCGCGCACGGCCGTGAAGTTTACATCCTCCAGCTCCCTCTCGTTGACCTGTTCGTACACCGTGCGAAGTGCCGCTTCCAGCACGCCACCGGTAGCGCCAAAGATCACGCCGGCTCCGGTTGACTCGCCCAACGGATTATCAAACGACTCATCCTCGATATAGCGTAGGTCGATGCCGGCCTCCTTGAGCATCTTGCTCAGCTCGCGAGTCGTGATGACATAGTCCACATCGGGCACGCCACTGTCGGTATGCTCCGGGCGAGCCGCCTCGTATTTCTTAGCCAAGCACGGCATCACCGCCACCATCACAATGTCCTCGGCGCGCTTTCCTATGCGCTCGGCGTAGTAGGTCTTGGCAATCGTGCCGACCATCTGCTGCGGCGACTTACAAGTGGAGGCGATATCCCGAAGGTCGGGGAACTGGAACTCCAGGAAGTTGATCCAACCGGGACAGCAAGAGGTCAAGAGCGGCAGATGGTGCTGATCGTGGAGACGCTCGACGATCTCCCGTGACTCCTCCATAATCGTGAGGTCGGCACCGAACGTGGTGTCGAAGACAGCATCGAACCCCAGACGGCGCAGCCCCGCCGCCAATCGCCCCGGAATGGCCGTTCCCGGCGCCATGCCGAACTCCTCACCGATGGCAGCCCGAATGGCCGGCGCAACTTGCACGACCACCGTCTTGCTGGTATCGAAGAGCGCCTCCCAGACGTCCTGCACATAGCTTACGCCTGTGAGGGCGCCGGTGGGGCAGACCGTCACACATTGCCCACAAAAGGTGCAGTTTGTGTCCAGAACCGGCTTCATCCCTGCCGGGCCGACGATGGCCTCAAAGCCCCGACCATTAGCCGTGAGAACCCCAACCGTCTGAATCTCACTGCACATCGTCTCGCAGCGCCGGCACATAATGCATTTATTGGGATCGCGTTTTAGCGCTCGGCTGCCCGTATCCTCCGGGTAGTCGTTGACTTCCCACCGGAACCGCTCACGGTCGATGGCGAAGTCGTGGGCCAGCTTCTGTAGTTCGCAGTTGGTCGACTTCACACAGATCAGGCAATCGGTCGGGTGATCCGAGAGCAGCAGTTCCAGCACCGCGCGTCGGGCCGCCAGCACCCGCTTCGAATTGGTGCGCACCTCCATGCCCTCGGCAACCGGGGTGGCGCAGGCAGGCAAGAGTGGCTTGCGCCCGGCAACCTCAACCACGCAGAGGCGGCACGACGCGACCTGGTTTACCATCTGCAAGTCCTCCAGATGCAGGTGGCACAAGGTCGGAACGCGGACGTTGATCGTCTTGGCGGCCTCCAGAATCGTTGCTCCTTCGTCTACAGTGACGGCCCTGCCGTCGATTATCACGCTCGTCTTTGTCATCGCTGTTCTCCTCCGATCAGTTTCGACTGATGGCGCCGAATCTGCATTTTTCCATACACACGCCGCATTTGATACAGGTGTTCTGATCAATGATGTGCAACTCCTTGACCTTGCCTGTGATCGCGTTCACCGGGCAGACACGGGCGCAGGCCGTACACCCCTTGCACGCGACCTCGTCGATCAGGTAACGGATGAGGTTCGCGCAAGTACCGGCAGGGCAGCGCTTATCATTGACGTGTGCTTCGTATTCGTCCCAAAAGTACTGCATCGTGCTGATCACCGGGTTGGGTGCAGTCTGGCCCAGGCCACAGAGCGACGTGTCCATAATGATCTGCGAGAGATCCTTTAGCTCATCCAAGTCCCGTTCCGTACCCCGTCCGTCCGTGACCCTCTCCAGGATCTCAAGCATGCGTTTGTTGCCTATCCGGCACGGGGTACAGCGCCCGCAGGACTCCTCTACGGTGAACTCCAGATAGAATTTGGCGATATTGACCATACAAGTCGCGTCACTCATAACGATCATACCGCCCGAGCCCATCATCGAACCGATTTCCTTAAGCGACTCATAGTCAATGCGCGTATCCAAGAACGCCGCCGGTATGCAACCCCCGGAGGGACCGCCAGTCTGAACGGCCTTGAATTCGGCGCCATCGCGCAAGCCGCCCCCGATGTCGTAGATGATCTCTCGCAGAGGAATGCCCATCGGGACTTCGACCAAGCCCACGTTGTTGATTTGACCGGCCAGGGCGAAGACTTTGGTACCCTTCGACAACTCCGTACCAAACTGACCGTACCAATCGCCTCCCAGCAGGGTGATCCGGGCTATGTTGGCCAACGTCTCGACGTTGTTGATAACCGTAGGCTTGCCCCAGAGACCACTCTGCGCGGGATAGGGTGGCTTATTTGTTGGCTCGCCCCGCTCTCCCTCGATAGAGTGGATGAGCGCCGTCTCTTCTCCACAGACAAAGGCGCCCGCCCCGAACTTGATCTCAACGTCGAAATCGAAGCCGGACCCCAGGATGTTTTTGCCGATAAAGCCCCACTCCAGCGCCTCCCGCATCGCGATCTCCAACCGGTGTATCGCAAGGGGATATTCTGCGCGAATGTAGATGTATCCCATATTGGCGCCGACGGCGTAGCCGGCGATGGCCATTCCTTCAAGCACAGCGTGAGCATCGCCCTCCATAATGGCACGGTCCATAAAGGCCCCTGGATCGCCCTCATCGGCATTGCAGATGATAAATTTCTCATCGGCGGCATAGCGGCTTGCCAACTCCCACTTTAACCCGGTCAGAAAACCACCCCCGCCCCGGCCCCGCAGACCCGAACGCTTGATTTCCTCGATGACCTCCTCTGGTGTCATTTCCGCCAGCGCCTTACCCAACCCCAAATAGCCCTCGTGAGCGATGTACTCGCGGATGTCCTCCGGATTGATCACACCGCAGTTGCGAAGCGCGATACGCTGCTGCTTCTTGTAAAATCCCATCTCATGCTGGGTCATGACCGTCGTGTCAGACTGTGGCTCCCTGTAGAGCAACCGTTCCACGACCTGACCGCCCACGATGTGGTCGTCGATAATGTCGGCGGCGTCCTCAGGTGTCACCTCAACGTAGAAGACATCATCGGGGAACACCTTGACAACAGGCCCCTTCTCACAAAAGCCGAAGCAGCCGGAGATGCTCGCCGATACGGTCTCCTCGAGGCCGGCCTCGGCAATCCGGTCGTGAAGATTTGTGACGATGGCCTGACTCCTGGCAGCGTGGCAGCCGGTGCCACCACAGACCAGGATCAGCTGCGACGCCCCGGTGTTGCCATCTCCCTGAAGACGGTTATCAAGTAGTGGGCGCAGCCGGATGTGCGCCTCAACTAGTTCTTGATATGTGTTGATCCTTGTCATCGGCTATGCCTCCTGCGCTTCTTCAACCAGATAATGTTCAACGATTCCCTCGACCGCATCGGGCTTTACCTTGCCGTAGACGCGATCATTGATCGTGACGACAGGCGCGAGCCCGCATGCGCCGACACAACGCAGGCTATCGAGAGAGAATTTGCCGTTGTCGCTGATTTCACCGGACCTGATACCCAGCAACCGCTCAAACTCCTGAAGGACCTTATCTGCGCCTAGCACATAGCAAGCGGTGCCCATACATACGCTCACCTGGTACTGCCCCTTGGGCTCGGTGGTGAAGAAGTTGTAGAAGCCGACCACCCCAGACACCTCCGCGTGGGGTATGTAGAACCGGTTGGCAATATGAAGCTGAACTTCATCCGGCAGATAGCCGAAAATGATCTGCGCTCGGTGGAGTGCCTGAATCAGCGTATCCTTGCGCCGCGGTGCTTCAGGCTCAAGGTGCAGCCCGTCGATATACGCATCGAGTTCGGCGTATCCTTCGGTCGCCAGCAACCGTTCTTTGGGTTCTGGGTTAATCCTTGCCATAGTTATTTTGCCTCCCGAATAAAGTGAGATCATGATTCCAACTCCGACGTCGCAGGTTTCTTGGACGTTTCACACCTATACTCCCTCAAGATACCGTCGTAGCCCGAAAGAGAAGATAAGGCTCTGGAGCATCTGAAAGGCCAGGGTGAGAAGCAGGACGATGAAAAGGTAGAAAAAAACCTCGTCCATTCTGAAATACACCCGGGCCACATTGAGCAGATACCCTAATCCGTCCCCGGCCCCCACAAATTCACCCAAAATGGCTACCTTCAGCGCCAAGCCGAAACCCAGTGTCAAGGTGCCCTGAAAGGAGGTCAGAAGGGTGGGTAGATATAGATAGCGCACCAAATCGCACTTTCCCCCTCCCAGCGAGACCAAGACTTCAATCAGATCCGGGTCGGTTTTGGCCAACCCGCTCGCCGTGTTAATGGCGACAAGGGGTAGCGTCAGAACGCCGACCAGCGCGATGGCGGTTCCCCCACCCACACCGAAGAGCAGCAGAAAGATAATGCCCAGGATGGTGCCAGGGATCACCTGCTGCGCCGACATCACTGTACGGAGCTGCTCGGTCACATTCAGCAGATGACCGGCAATACCTAGCACAGTCCCAATGATAAAGGATGCACCAAAACCCATCCCGACGCGCCCGAGGGTCAGGCCAAGATGGTGCAGAAAGGCAGGGTTCAGACGGGCAGGCATCGATCCGAGTACGGCCCACGGCGACGGTAGGATGTAAGCAGGGAAGAAGAGCGCCGCCGCTGCCCACGCCGTGAGAAAAAGCCCGAACCCAACCAGGTTACGACGCAACAGCGGTGCGACCGCGGGCGCCTCGATAGCCCGTATTTGCTTGCGCTGAGCGCGCCTCGCCGCCGGGCGTCTAAGGTCGGTAGAAAAAGGGCTGGTGTGTATCATCCAACGGCTCTCCAATCTCGTTATAGTAATTGCGGACTATCTGCTCCAACTCAGCACCTGAGCGAGGCGCGAAGCTGGTGCGTGCCAATGCAGCGGTCAGGATCTCCGCCGGGAACTGCATCACCGATTGCGCCGTCGCAAACGCCACTTCGGGATCCTGCTGTATGATCGTCACGGCGTTCTCCAGCTCCCGGTTGAACGCCTCAATCTCGGCACCGTGCTCCATCGCCCAACTTTCGAGCACGAAGACACCAACCTGTGGGTATCCCCCGGTGCTGTCAGTCAGCGCATTCCAGGCATCCTCATAGCTCAACACCACGTTCACGGAGGGCAGTCCCGATACCTGCGAGACAAAGGGTTCGGGCAGCGCCACGACGTCTACCTTCCCTGCCCTGAGCAGTTCCACTGACGAAGGAAAAGGCGAATAGGTCGGCACCACGTCTTCGCCCCACGTTAATCCGGATGCTTCGACGAAATAGCGCGTGACCTGCTCGATAGGCGATCCCTCGAACGGCAACACCACCTGATGGCCCCGCAAGTCGGCAATCGTTTCGACCTGCTGATCGTGCGTCACAAGATAGGTCAAACCGGCGACGTAGCTATTGACGACCTGAACCGGCACGCCCTGCGCAAAGAACTCGACACCCACCGACAGACCCGTAACCAACATATCGACGTCACCCCGCAGGAAAAGAGTGTGTGCCTGCGCGTGATCCGTGAAAATCGTTACGTCTGCCTCGTCCATCTGCTCTGCCGCCAACAGCACTGGAACGGATGAAGGTGTTGCCGGGGCGTAAATCCTGATTGTAGACGCCGCAGTATCCTTTTGCGCCAGCGCGAGGGGTGCGGCAACGCCACAGCCTGAGAGTAGTGTGGTCAGGAGCAACAACCCTCCCACGACCCGATAGATTCTGTCTCGTATCTTCATAGCCTTTCTCCCAGTATTCCTATCCAAGGCTTAACAGTATTGGACCGTAACCTGCTTGTGCAGATCCTGGAGCATAGCGACCAGACGTCTCACCAGATTTGGCCGAATCGACACACTATTGGGCAGCTTCGGATTCTGGTAGAAAGCGTTCACCTGCTGCCCAACGACGAACGTGATATCGTCCGCCGCCAACAGCTCTAGCGCCAGCATGATGGCACCGTTATGTTCATCCGGCAGGTTCACAAGATCACCTTGCGCTGCCTCGATCTCCCGGATCGCCTGGTTCAGCGTCAGAATACCCTCCGTCACAAGATGCACACCGGGCAACCGGCCCATAGGAGGCACGTCCTCATCAAGGCTTGAGAGCAAGACATCCACCTCTTTGCCCACTTGCCGAGCCACAATGTTCGCCGTCGTCCCACCGCAGACGATGCGGCGCCCGGGAAAGTCCAGCAGGCGACGGGCATAAACAGCGTCTTGGGCCTTGTCGATCGGCGGACCGGTAAAGACCATAGCCGACTGCCGTCCGCGGAGCAACAGGCCGACCAAGCTCGCGTCGTCGCCCGGCGCATCGCCATAGAGTGCGCGCGTATGATTCATCACTTCGTCCACAACCGTCTGTGCCACGCGAATCCGGCGTGACAGGATTGCCTCCATATAAGACGCCACGTTCTCCCAGCCCCAGCCGAAGTTGTAGGTTTGGCCCAGTCCTGCATACCAAACGCCGTCGCTGATGGCCGCAAGAAAGTCTCCATTTTGCAGCCGTCCCTCGGAGAAGGTCATCCGCCTGCCGAGAATCGTCTCTGTCCAGGTCTTCAGATCTGACAGACAACCCTCGCGGAAGTAGAAGACGGGCGGATTGTCGAAATTGATGATGCGCACATCGTAGGTACGATGGTCGACCTCAATAATGGTGAAGGTGGCATAGGCCAATTTACGCATCTGGCAGACCGGCAGTGTCCCGGCCACGGTCTCGATGACATCGACGAGGGGCACATCCTCTCGCAACATAGTAATGATGATGCCCGACGTCAACGTGGCTAGGATACTGGCCTTCACCCCACTTCCCAACCCATCCGAAAGCACCACGCGTGTCTTGTCGGCGGTGCGCAGCACACGGACCTGATCCCCGCACAGTTCCTCGCCGGCTTTATTCAGCGCAGCGACGGACAGGTCAAGGAAGTGGTTCACTCAGGGATCTCCTGTTCCAGCACTTGCTGCAGCTTCAAGAGACTCACCTTTGTCTCTGCCGTAGTCTCGCCCAAGAGGCCTGCGATCTCCTGCGCTACCTGCATGTGGCGATCCACCACCTGATGGACCTTTTCCAGGGTCTCCCGCTTCAGGCGCTCAAGCTCCTGCCGCGCTTGAAACTCGTGGGAAAGATCAACCATAATGCACGCCACAATTCCTTCAGCGCGAATTGGAAACGTGACCTTCCGCACACACAACTCATACTCGGGATAGCAGACTTCCTTGGCCTTGATCACTGTATCGGTCTCCAGGACCCGCCGGAAATCCGTTACATCGCCAAGAATCTCCTCAGCTCTGCGACCCACAGCGGTATCTTGATCACAGCGAAACATCCGGCAGAAAGCTGCGTTGATGGCGCGGATGCGCATCGCCCGATCCAGGACCACGAGGCCATTGGGGTCGTAATCCCACAAAAGCTCCCACAGAGATTTGGTTGTGTCCGTCATCATCCCTCCACGGATAGCTGCTGAACCACACGAATCGCAGGTAGAATGTCCTGCACGAACCGCTCATCGATACTGTCTGGGGAGAGCTGGGTGAAGTATGTATCGCCAAACCGTATGACAATCCCCTCTCCACAAGGCCCCAGGCAAAAGGAGCCTTTTAGCTCCACCAGATCCCCAAGCCCGTAGGTATCCAGTAAGACCTGCATTCGGTGCAACACCCTCTGCGCACCCAGCTTGTAGCAGCTCGAGCCCATACAAAGAAAGAGAGCCGGTGGCTGGTTCAAAGTCTCCCCTTTATCCACACGCATTGCTCGCTGTGACCTCGATCTCATCGTGTTCCGACACGACCTTGAGTTGGCGAATATGATGCGACAAGACCGCCAAGGATGCGGCAAGATCCTCCTGCTTGACGAAGATATCATCAGGCACATCAAGGAGAACGGGAGCGAAGTTCCAGATCGCCTTGATATCACCGGCAACCATCTCCTCGGCTACTGCTTGTGCAACAGCCGCGGGTGTCGTGATAATGCCAATGCGAATCCCCAGTCGCCTCACCAGGTTGGTGAGCCGGTCAACCGAAAACACTGTCCGCCCGCCCACTTCGCTTCCGACTTTCAAAGGATCGTTGTCAAAGAGTGTGACGATCTGTAATCCATAGCTGCCAAACCCCGGATAGAGAGCGAGAGCACGCCCCAGGCTACCTACCCCGACCAGCGCGGCATCCTTCTCGTTCGCCAGGCCCAGATATGCTTCCAGATGAGCAACCAGATCAGCGACGTTGTAGCCTACGCCCGAGCGCCCCTTCTGCGAAAGGTAGCTCAAGTCCTTGCGCACCTGCACGGCAGGGACGCCGCATCGCTCCCCCAGCTCAGATGACGAAAGATACGTGATGTTCTGCCGCAGAGCTTCCATTAGGCAACGATAGTACAGCGGCAGTCGAGCCAAACTGGGCTTTGGGATAGATCTCATCACCGCTCTCCTTGGTTCGTGATTTTTTTCACGAACAGGATTATACCCCTCTATCCTGCGGAAAGCAAGGGTTTTTCCAGGGAATTTCTTTCAGCAAGAGCACTCCGAGCACAGTGCGATTTCGACGATGCGCCTCGACGCAGGCATGCCTTTGGCAGATCGCCGGGAGTAAGCAACGCCCGTCCGTGCCTGCATTTGCGCTCGGGTGCATTCAATCCTACACTGTGGATACGGGTGATACACGGTCAAGCTACGCAGTCACCGGTGGTAGCTGGCTGGGGAGTTAACAACATCAGTGGTCGCGAGCAGAACCCGCGACGACGGCCCCGAAGAATTGCTCAACAGGAAGCAAGTATGTCCACTCACAGATGGAGGTAGATATGACGACACATTGGCTTGGGGTTCATTTAGGGTTGGCACACGATGCGGGAGTCGATAAGCTGATTGAGGAACTCCCGGCGCTGGTTCAAATGGGGATAAACGTGCTTGTAGTGGAGGTGAACTACGGGTTCGCATACGCGTCGCATCCGGAGCTGCGAGCCGAAGAGCCCATCACACGAGAGGGGGCCGCACGACTCGTCGATGCGTGCCGCGCGCACAAGGTGCGTCTTATCCCCCAGTTTCAGTGTCTGGGCCACCAGTCGTGGAAGGATCAGACATTCCCGCTGCTTACCGAGTACCCGGAGTTCGATGAAACGCC
>SLDA01000347.1 GCA_007125545.1 Thermoflexales bacterium
CCGACTCCAACTGTGGGTGCTCGCGCGTTTGTTCACGAACGAAAAACAAACAAACGCCAATCACACTAGTTCTCATTTAGTAGTAGATTGATGTTTGAGCAGAGACTTAGGCGGTACCGTGGTTGTCGGAGTACGTTGAGCTTCGGGGGGATAGATCTGTTATGCACGTTTCAGTCGCAGCGCTTCGTAAGCAACTGCCACTGTCACTTCGGGCTCACATCGGTTGGGTACGACGGAAGGTCGCTCCTCATCGAATCTGGGACAACGCGTATTTCATAGACACCTACAACTGGCTCCAGGAGACTCAATGGTGGTCCAGGGATCAGCTTGAGCAGTATCAGCTCGAGCAGCTTCAGGCTCTGGTGCGCCACGCCTACGAAAACGTGCCCTATTACCGGCGTGTGTTCGATGAGATAAAGCTGAAGCCTCGTGATATTGCCACGCTCGATGACCTGGTGAAGATACCTTTGCTGACGAAGGAGGATGTCAGAAAGAATATCGAGGGCTTGGTCGCTCGCAACGTGGATCGGAGACGCCTGGAGTATACCACAACCGGGGGCTCCACGGGCGAGCCCCTCGGTGTGTATCACGAGCAACCCAGGACGAATCTGCGCGAATGGGCGTTTCACTACCGGCAATGGGGGTGGGCGGGCTATCGGTTTGGAGATAGGTACGCTAAGATGGCCCGAGGTATGATCGAGAGGATCAAGATGAATGGAGAACGGGCGAGTTGGGACTACGCCACCGATCTCAATGAACTTCTCCTCTCCTCAACTAAGATGCACGATGAGTACCTGCACAAATATATGGACCTGATACGTAAGTTCAAGCCCCGGTTTCTGTGCTTGTACCCCAATTCGGCCCTGATCCTGGGGCGATTCCTACAGCGGCACAGCATTACCGACATAAAGCTGCAGGGTATCTTCTCTGATTCCGAGATGCTCTATCCCAGCACGCGTGAGCTGGCGGAGTCCGGTTTCGGCTGCAAGATCTACGACCACTATGGCCTCACGGAGTACGTAGCGGATGCAGTCCAGTGTGAGTGGTGTGATGGCTATCACGTCAATATGGAATATGGCATACTGGAGCTGGTGGATGAGGAGTTCAGACCCGTCACGCAGACCGGGAGCTTGGGGACCGTGGTGGGTACCGGTTTCGGGAACTACAGCATGCCGCTTCTTCGCTATCGAACCAATGATCTGGCATCTTTTGCTTCAGGCACATGTCGCTGCGGAAGAGACACCGCCAGGATTCAGGAGTTCCGCGGACGGGTCGGTGACTTCATCGTCTCGAACACAGGCAAGCTTATCACTGTAAACATGCTGCTGGGCGGTCACAGCCTGGTCTGGTCCAAGGTCCGAGAGATCAAGTTCCGGCAAGAACGTGAGGGCGAATTAACAGCGATCGTGGCCCCCGCTTCTTCGTTTGATGAGAAGGAACTCGCAGAAGAGGTTCGGGATGAGCTGTACACGTATTTGGATGAAGACGAGTTTGCTGTCTATGTTGAACTGGTTGATTCTATTCCCCGGACAGGCGAAAGACTGAAGCTCGCGATTCTGGAACAGAAGCTACCGCTCCGGCTCGCGGACGTTCGCCAATCCTCGAGTGAGGAGACCCCGATGGCGGAGGAGAACTCAAATTCCAGATAGGAGCTGGCCTGACGTTGAAGACTTTATATTTCACCCACTTGCTGGCTGCACTTGCCGCGACGTGTTGCGATCCGGTGATCGTCCGAGCTGAGATGAGGGGGAATGATGGATCGCATACGATCCTTACTGATGATGCTCCGTAAGCAGGCACCGCTCTCACTGCGTGTAAACTTGGGGAGGCTGAGGGCTAGGGTTTCCCGGCATAAAGTCTGGGACAACGCTTACTTCCGGGAGACCTATGACTGGCTTCAGGAGAGCCAGTGGTGGTCTATGGCGCAGTTTGAGACGTATCAGTTGGCGCAGTTGCAGGCGCTGGTGCGCCACGCTTACGAGAACGTGCCCTATTACCGGCGCGTCTTCGACGCGCAGAAGCTAAAGCCTCGAGACATTGCGACGCTGGAGGATCTGCGCAAGATCCCCTTGCTCACAAAGGAGGACATCCGCGCCAATGCGGAAGAACTGCTCGCCCGCAATGTGGATGCCGCACGCCTCAAGCGCGACACGACAGAAGGCTCTACCGGCGAGCCATTGGGCGTTTATCACGAGCACCCTACGTCCCAGCTCCGCGAGTGGGCTTTCTATTACCGGCAGTGGGGGTGGGGTGGCTACCGGTTTGGCGACCGCTATGTCACGCTGGCCCGCCACACGATCCCGCTCTCGGACCTCGACGGCACCCCGGCAATATGGGACTATCGGACCGATTTCAACGAGTTGACACTCGCCACGGCGGAGATGCACGATAACAACATACGCAAGTTCACCAATCTGATCCGCAAGTTCCGCCCCCGGTTCATGTACATTTATCCCAGTTCCGCCGAGATCCTGGCCCGCTACCTACAACGGCATCAGATTGACGATATCAAGCTGGATGCTGTGTTCTCAGATTCCGAAACCCTGTACCCGAGAACGCGGGACTTGATAGAGTCGCAGCTGGGGTGCCGGATCTTCGATCATTACGGTCTTACCGAGCGGGTAGTCGATGCGGTGCAGTGCGGGCAGCACGAGGGGTATCATATCAATATGGAGTACGGCATTCAGGAGCTGGTGGATGAGGACGGGCAGCCCATCAACGAGCCGGGCGTTCTCGGCACTGTGGTCGGGACCGGTTTCGGGAGCCACGCGATGCCCTTGCTCAGGTACATTACCAGCGACCTGGCCTCTTACGCCGCGGGCCCGTGCGCTTGTGGCAGGGACACGACGCTCATTGCCGGATTCCAGGGGCGTGTCGGCGACTACCTTGTTTCTAAGACCGGCCGGCTCGTGCCCGTCCTCTTAATGGTGGACGGACACACCCCTGTCTGGCCAAAGATTAGGGAGATCAGGATGCGCCAGGAGCGTGAAGGGGAACTGACTGCAATGGTAGTCGCAGTCCCTGCCTTTGACGAGCAGGAAGTGGTCTCAGAGCTCCAGGAAGAACTCTACCGGATCCTGGGTAGGGAGCAGTTCGACGTGCGCATCAAGCTGGTTGATCGGATACCCCGGACCGGCAGCCGCGGGAAGTGGCAGCTCCTGGAGCAGAAGCTGTCGCTGCGGTTCTCGGACGTTCGCGAGTCCCGGCGTGAGGAGAACGCAACCCCGCATCAGATGGTCGAGTAGGCTGCCGGCTAACGCTGCTGCGGCCTAGCTCGTTGATCGGGACCAGTACTCGGTGAGCGGTCCACCGGGACCGTAGACAGGATCCGTGCTCGGCACGGGGACGCGCGCGATGTGCTCGTCCGTGTGCGGGCGTTCGCCAGACCTACCGTACTGCATGTCCCACTCTTGCCCTGCGGGGTAGGCGCCGACCACACCAAAGTCGGGACTGCTGCCCAGGTTCTTGTGCGCCACTCCAGCGGGAATGATGACGACATCCCCGGGCTGGAGGCTGACCGTTATGCCATTAGGTCCGCCGAGCTGGACGGTGGCGGTGCCGCTATAGACGCCCAGCACCTCATGAGCGGTACTGTGATAGTGGTGATATCCGTAGATGCCGTCGCGCCAGACACCGTGCCAGCCATTATGGCGGAACAGATCCTCGAAGATATGTGCCGGATCGTCGGATGGTAGCTGGGCGACGCCCTGATAGAGGAGCAAAGGGATCCTCGCGTTATTTGGGAAGGAGTCGTGCTCTTCCAATGGGTGTGCACCGATATTCGGCTTACTCAGATGCTGTTTCAGAGTCTCCGGTGCATGGATCTCATAGCTATCTGTGTCCATTCCGTCTCCTTTCGCGGTTATTCACACTGGTACATTCAAGAATACCACATATGGGAAGGGTGACTCATGACGATTGACTGGCTTGACACGCCCGCCTACCGTAACTACACTGTCTGCGATCGCCAGTGCTGGTGGTTTCCGCAACACGAAGTCGGAGAGAGAGGTTTGCATTGGAGAGTGAAGGTTATCTAGTGTGTTTGGAAGGAGGCGGCACGCGCAGCCAGGCCGCCCTCTTTGACCCCGCTGGGGCCTTGCTTGAGACCCGGGAATCGACCTCCGTCAATACCAATTTCGTCACGCTGGAGGCTTCGCGCGCGGCTGTCGTCCGGGCCGTGGAGAGTGTCCTGGAGGCCGCCGGCGTCCTGGGAGAACGGGTGACGCATTGTGTCTCTGCATTGGTCGGGCCGCGATTTGGTTCTGAGGCCCTCGGTGCGCTGATTCCAAACGCAACGTATCATTACTACAGCGAACGGGATGTTGTCTTCGCGCGTGCCGATATATATCGGCCTCACGGTGTGGCCGTCGTGGCCGCGACCGGCGCTACGGCCTGGGCTGTGCGTGCTGATGACGGTCGTAGCGCGGCAATGGGAGGTTGGGGTACCCTGTTGGGCGATGAGGGGAGCGCCTATGCACTCGGTGTGGCTATGCTTCGTGCCGCAGCCAGAGTCTTCGATGGGCGCGTTGATGCAGACACGCGCCTGGTCGAGGTGTTGCAGGAGCACTTTGGACTGGATGCAGCCACATACCGGACGGGTATGTACGACATTGCGTACTGGAATCCCATCAGTCGTGCGGAGATCGCGGCACTGGCTCCGCTCGCGACCGACCTGGCAGCCAAGGGAGATCCCGTTGCTCTGCAGATCACGCATGAGATCGCTGTTGATCTGGCCTCGCTAGCTCTCGATACAGCCGCCGTGTTGTTCGAATCGCAAGAGGCGTTTGATGTGGCCGTTGCCGGTGGATTGCTCAAAGCGGGTGACTTGGTGTTCGCGCCCCTGAAGGAGGGATTCACCAGAGAGTTTCCCCGCGCCAAGTTGGCCCTCGGGAACGAGGATCCGGCTGTTGCACTGGGCAGGCTGGCCCGATATCATAACTTTAGCCCCATTCATCAGAAGGAGTGATTATGCTCATTGAGAAATACTTCGCAAGCCTTAAGGCAAAGATCGACGAGATCGCCGCAGACACTGAACCCATTGAGAAAGCTGCCGGCCTTTGTGCTGAGGCGCTGGCCCAAGGTGGGGCGATCCACGTGTTCGATAGTGGACATCTGGTATCGCACGAGTTGATTCGCCGTGCGGGTGGACTCGTAGCCTTCAATCGGCTGGCGTTTAGCCTCAACATAGACAATTTGGTGCGCTCCAGGCCCGCAGGAGATGCCGAAGCGGGGAGCGCGCTCTCCTATGGCTATATCGAGCATATCTTCGAGAGCGATCAACTACGACGAGGCGATGTCCTGTTTGTGGGGAGTGTGTCGGGTAAGAGTGCAAATGTTGTGGAGTTGGCGCTGCAGGCGCGCAAGCACGGGTTGACCGTCATTGCTATCACCGGCATGGCCTATAGTCCTACGTTGACGTCGCAACATCCTTCCGGTCTACGTCTCTACGAAGCCGCAGACTTGGTCTTGGACAATCACGCGCCCTTCGGAGACGGGATGCTGACGGTAGAAGGCCTGGACTACCCTGTTATCCCGGCCTCGGGAATCGGTGCGGTCGCAGTGCTGTGGGGCGTCGTAGCAGGCATTATCGAGGACATGTTGGCGCGGGGTTTGAAGCCCACCGTGTTCCCGAGTGTCAATCGACCTAACGGTCCTGCCCTGGTCGCCGAAGTGGAAGAGGCGGCGGCCAAGAAAGGTTATTGATGAAGTACTTCGACGAGATCATTAGCCTTTTGCAAGAGGTGGCTGAAACTCAGGGCGACCATATCGAACGCGCGGCCGAGATCGTAGCCGATGCTATCGAGGCCGACCATATGATCTACGTATTCGGCGCTACGCACGCCGGCATCTTGGCGCAAGAGCTCTTCTACCGGGCCGGTGGTCTCGTGCCGATTAACCCGGTCCTGCCACCCGGTCTTGTCACCGATGTTCGCCCGATGACGTTAACCTCCCGTCTGGAACGGTTGCCGGGTCTTGCGGCCGAAGTTCTCGCCGAGCTGCCCATTGAGACGGGCGATGTATTCATCGTTCATTCCGTCTCTGGAAGAAACGCAGCCGCCGTCGAGATGGCTCAGGGAGCGAAGGAGCGCGGCGTGTTCGTCATTGCCCTGACCTCGCTGACGTATTCGCAATCGGTTGAGCCTCGTGGGGACGGCATGCCGCGTCTGTTTGAGGTGGCCGATCTGGTGCTTGATAATCGGGCGCCGGTTGGGGATGCCCTGATCACGATACCGGGTTTGGCCCAGAAGGTAGGACCTAGCTCGACCGTCACGGGGGCAGCACTACTCAATGCTATGGTGGTCCGCGTCGCCGAGCTACTGCAGGAGCGGACCGGCGATCCGCCTGTGTTTATGAGCGCCAACCTGGATGGTGGCGATGCTTATAATCAGCGCTGGCTCAAGCACTATCGAGGAAGGTTGACCTATCTCTAGTGCGGGAGTTGCGGGCTGGGTTGATCATAGGAGCGGCATCGCTAATGCGGACCGCTAAAAACCGGCGGACCTCGTTCGAGAGGTCCGCCGGTTAGCTGACTATCTGACTGTCATTAGAAACCCCGCTGCTTGTCGACCTGGTTACGGAGCGGAAACTCGCCGCGCACGAAGCGATCCACGTTTTCTGTGAATATATCCCGGATGGACTCGAACTCGAACTGGGTACCTCCCGCGGCGTGAGGCGTGATCAGAACGTTCTCCATATCCCAGAGTGGGCTGTCGGCAGCTAGCGGCTCCTGCTCGAAGACGTCAAGGGCGGCAGCCGCGATCTGCTTTGTGTTAAGTGCGGCGATGAGGGCGTTTTCGTCGATGACACCACCACGTGAGATCCCCACCACAATCACGCTCGGCTTCATAAGCGCGAATTGCTCGGCACCGATCATACCCACCGTCTCGTTCGTGTAGGGTACGGTGACCACGAGATAGTCGGAAGTTGCCAGCAGGTCATTAAGCGTGTCCAATCCGCCGATCCGCTCGACGTAGCCCGGTTTTTCCCGTGGCAAGACATCTACGGCGAGAATGCGCATATCAAAAGCCTGCGCTCGCTTCGCCAGCGCCTGCCCGACCGTACCAAAGCCGACGATGCCGAGGGTGCTCCCGGTTAGCTCGACAAGCGTGTTGCGTAGCTGGCGTGCCTCCCACCGGTGTTCCCGTTGGTGCAGCGTGAATGTCTTAATGCCTCGTGTGAAAGCCAGAATCATGGCGAGGCAGTGCTCCGCCAAGCAGGTCGCATGGGTGCCGCGAGCGCTGGTCAAGATAATCTCGCTGTCGCGCAACATTGGCAATTTGAGAAACCCGTCGACGCCGGTGCTGGGCGACTGGACCCAACGTAGTTTGCCGGCTGCCGCCAGTGCATCGGGGCTGAGCCAACCGAAATAGACCTCTGCCTGGGGGATCTCATCGAGCACACTCGCCTGGTCTTCGCAGCAGGTGAAGGTCAGCTCCGGGTGTCGGGCGGACAACTCTGGGATAACCTCTTCAAGACCATACCCGTTAGGTCCTATCAAGATATGCATTGTAACCTCCTTGAACGTGTGAATGCTGCGCGGTCTGTACGCGTCGCGCCCTTCTGAATGGTCGCCATAAAGCCACCGCCAATCCTGGCTCTCCCGCCAGCTTCTAAAGAGGCGGGGGCTAGCGGGTGCGGCTTAGATTGTTGAAACGACGAACGTAGCCGGCGTTGAGTGCGACCTGGTCTTCGTACTCGGGATACATCCCCACAATTACTGCATCGTTGGGTTTCATCTGCCGGAAGGCGTCCTCGAAGGCAGCCTCAACCCATTCCTGCTGGTCACAGAGCCGGCCCGCTGCGAGAATCTTGAATGCGAGACACGGTTTGTCGGTGCCTTGCATAGCTTTGTACATCCGGGGCGGATCGCTCTCCAGATAGACTTCCTTCAAGGGCAGGGGGACGTGGCCCAGTAGCTCAAGCAACTGCTCGCGCGTGCGGTGCCGCTCGTAGACACAGCACATAAAGAAGTCTACATCCCAATCCTCTGATACGACGTGATCCACGACGTCGGGAATGTGGGTGGAGACGCCCACCATGACGCCTGCATCGCGGATTCTGTTGCAGTATTCCCGCACCTGATCCATCCGGTTCTGTCGCCAGAAGTCATCGGTCACTTCCCCGTGGTGCGCGACGCCAATTGCGCCTCCCGCGACGACGTCCTCGAGCATGGTCGAATGATCCGCGGATTCCGACGCCAGGGCGATGTAGTGCAGTTCAGCTCCCTCCTGCATGTCGGCGCGGAAGGCATTGTAGGCCGTCAGGTTACTGCCGGGGCCAGATTGCCAGGTGTTGATGCCCTCCGCCATACATTGAGCAAGGAGGCGCTGCACCTGCTCGGCAGTGAAGTAGCGTTTCATCTGCTGATTCACGAAGCGCGAGAGATGCGAGCCGCCGTTGATCGGGTTGGCGCCCAGGATCAGACGCGAGACCGAGTATGCCCCAAACGGGATCTGTGGCAGTGGAACAGCCTTATTATTGGACATCAGTAAACTCCGTATACGGTTCTTGACTCTTGATGCGGAATGCGTGTTTCTTGCTCGTTTACCTGTGAGCTAGTGCTGCGACTCCAGTTGATCGAGTGGCGGATTAAGATCGGGCGGCAAGGGAGACGTGTAGCTGCGTCCGGCAAGCCGCGCCTTCCAATCCCTATGCACATCGTTCAGGATCTCCGGATCGGTCAAGAGATCGAGCGCCGTGCTTGCCATAACCATGGCGGCGAAGACCGTCGATTTGTGCGCGATGCTCGTGCCCGAGACAGCCGTATGCTGCCAGGAGTGGCCCGGCATCGCGACCACGAATGCGGCAGTGCTGAACTCGACGGTCGGCGTTATCCATGACACCTCCGCCACATCTGTTGAGCCGCCGCTCACCTGGCCCTCGCCGTAGGGGTCGTAAATCCGCTGATTGATATTAACATCCATCAACTCTAACGCGTCCGGTAGTCGGCTCTTGCGTAGTGCGGCGCGCTTCTCTTCAGGTGAGATAGACTTTGCCAGTTCTGCGGCAAAGGCCTCCTCCTCCTTGGTATAAGTTGGCGCTCCGACTTCGCGCATGTTGGCCACAACGCATTCTGCGAGCGGGTGGTTGGGAATGCTGTTGTGCGCCCCGGTCAGGAAGCGGACCTTATGCGTTGTACCTGCCATGAGATCCGCGCCATCGGCAATACGCAGCAGCCAGGCGTAATATTGATCGACCAGATCCCGTTCTGGGGCGCGGAGGTAGTACCAGCTGCGGGCGTAGGCCGGAACGACATTGGGCTCGTGCCCGCCTTCCTCGATCACGTAGTGCATACGCGTTTCCTGCACCACGTGCTCACGCATATAGTTGACGCCAACATTCATCAGCTCTACGGCATCCAGGGCACTGATGCCCTGCTCGGGAGAGCCGCCCGCGTGGCTGGCCTTACCGAAGAACTCGAACTTGACCGAGTTCATCGCCACACCGGTTCCCAGTGACGCGGCATTGGCCGATCCCGGATGGTGTCCGAGGCAGGCATCAAGTCCATCGAAGACGCCATCGCGTACCATAAAGACTTTGCCGACGAGGGTCTCCTCAGCCGGGCAGCCGAAGCACTTAATCGTGCCCGGCAAGCCGTGGGCCTCTATCGCTGCCTTGACCGCGAGCGCGGCGCCGAGCGCCGTTGCGGCATACCCGCAGTGCCCACAACCATGGCCTGCGGCGTGGGCGTTACCGCCCTTGCGAGGCTGGAGATAGGGCACCGCTTCTTGGCTGAGACCCGGCAGGGCATCAAGTTCGGCCATCACGCCAATGACCGGTCCGCCGGAACCGTAAGTAGCGACGAATGCGGTGGGCATGCCGGCGACACCGCGCTCGACCGTGAAGCCATTGTCTTCCAAGATATCGGCGAGCAGCCTGCTCGTCTCGGTTTCCTGCAGTCCGACCTCGGCGAGTTCCCATGCCTGTTGGTGGGCATCGGTAATCAGGTCGCGGTGGTCCTCGATCCACGTACGTGCGATCTCCTTCTCGGGCGTTGTCATACGCTATTCTCTCCTATACATATAAGGTCTAGGCTCGGTTCCGGGTCTATTCGCCGCCGTTATGGGTGATGAAGCGCGCAAACGTGTCGATGGTGTCGGGATGCTCCGCCAGTATCGGCATGGGAATGCGCTCGTCTGCCAGCACCTCGTCGCCCAACACGTCCCGGCCTCGTGCTGCCAGGATGCGGATGATCACATTCACTTCTGGGTCGGGGGTGAGGGTGGTTGTCATCG
>SLDA01000424.1 GCA_007125545.1 Thermoflexales bacterium
GCGTCCGTCAGTATGGGTTGCATATGGGCGTAGTATACAACAGATCGCCGGGTTAGGGGAAGCGCACCTCCTTTCAATCGTTGCGCTACATCTTGCGCCCACCTCTTTGTAGCGCAAGCAGCCTTGCTTGCGAGGCCAGTCTCAACGCAAGATGCTCGCATCGCCCCGCTACTGTGTCCTGCGAGGCCACGCAACCAGCCCTGGTTGCGCTACATTTTGCGCCCACCTCTTTGTAGCGCAAGCAGCCTTGCTTGCGAGGCCAGTCTCAACGCAAGATGTTCGCATCGCCCCGCTACTGTGCATTGCGGCGCCCTTCACGTTGGCATCCACCTCAAGCGCGGAAAACCAGCATCTTGGCTCGCGAACTCCCCTCAACGATGCGCCGGATCGTGGGCCAAAACGAGGTGGCTCTAGTTCAGGCTAAAACCAAACTGTGGTATATTGGTTCTGACAATTTCCTCTACCTTAGCATAAGGAGCCGATTGATGAGTTCGATCAAGGTCACGGTATGGAACGAGTTTCGTCACGAAAAGACGGACGAGGCGGTCGCAAAGATCTACCCCGATGGAATTCATGAGGCCGTCGCCGAGTCGCTGCGCTCAGCGGGATTCGACGTCAAGACAGCTACACTTGATCAACCCGAGCACGGTCTGACCAGCGATGTTCTGGACGACACTGATGTCCTGATTTGGTGGGGGCATATGGCACACCGCGAGGTGCAAGACGAGATCGTGGCGCGGGTGAAGGAGCGGATATTGGGAGGCATGGGCCTGATTGTGTTGCACTCCGGTCACTTCTCCAAGATCTTCACATCATTGATGGGCACGACCTGCAATCTGAAGTGGCGCGAGATCGGTGAAAAAGAGCGGGTTTACGTGATCGAGCCCGGGCACCCGATTGCTGAGGGGCTGGGGGAGTATTTCGAGGTACCGCATTCGGAGATGTATGGCGAGCGCTTTGACATTCCTGCTCCGGACACCCTGGTCTTTTTGAGCTGGTTCGAGGGTGGAGAGGTCTTCAGAAGCGGCTGCTGCTACCATCGCGGGATGGGCAAAGTGTTCTATTTCCGCCCCGGTCACGAGAGCTATCCCATCTTCTATCAGCCGGAGATTAAGCAGGTTCTGGCGAACGCAGTACGGTGGGCGGCACCCGTTGGCGGCCCGACGGTGACCTTCGGTCATCGTCCGGAGCCCGTTGAGCATGTGGAGCCCTACGAGGGCTAGGTTGAGGAGAATCTACGTGAAAGCACCAATTGCTTTGCAACTTTATACCCTGCGCGAGATCGCGCAGGAGGATTTTGAGGCCATGGTACGCCTGGTAAGCAAGATTGGTTACGTGGGCGTCGAACCCGCAGGTTTTCCCGGGTCAACGGCTGAAGAAGCCGGGCGGCTCTTTCAGGAGTTGGGACTTGAAGTGCCCAGCGCGCATATGCCTATGCCGTTGGGCGAGAGCCGGGATGAGGTCTTATCGGCTATGAAAGCTATTGGCTGCTCGCGGCTCGTTGCCGGACAGGGTCCCGATGCCTTCAACTCGGTCGAGAAGATCAAGCGCACCTGCGAGCTCTTCAACGAGGCCGCTGCCGTCGCACGCGATGCCGGTCTGACCTTTGGCATCCACAACCACTGGTGGGAGTTCACGCCGGTGGAGGGGGTGATGCCCTACCAGGTGATGTTGGATACCTTGGACAGAGACATCTTCTTTGAAGTCGACACCTACTGGGTCCAGACTGCGGGCGTCGATGTCATCAGTGTGCTTAAAGAGATGGGGGAACGCGCCCCGCTGTTGCACATCAAGGATGGCCCCACCGTACAGGCCGACCCGATGACGGCGGTGGGCAGCGGCGTGATGGACTTCCCGGCCATCCTGGAGGCAGCCGGTGACATTCCCCAGTGGTTGATCGTTGAGCAGGATCGGACCGCCGGCGACATGGTGGCCGATGTCGAGCAGAGCTATGCCTATCTCGTGGGGTCGGGGTTGGCGCGCGGCAGGGTATAGGTCTCGGCCGAGCAGGAAAACTAGAAGCGGGGGGCCTGCGCCCCCCGCTTTATGCTGGTACCCAACGGTCTCTCACGCGTAGGCGACGTCGACCTGCTGCTTTTTCCTGGCGGATTCCTGAATGGCCGCGGTTACGCAGTCGGCGCGGAAGCCGTCTTCAAAGTCGGCGCCAATTGGCGCGACCTCCTTGTCGTTGACGACGCAGTCCAGGAAGTGAGTCAGCTCGTGGATAAACGTGTGCTCCCAGCCGATCATATGTCCCTGCGGCCACCAGTTCGACCACCACGGATGATCGGGTTCGCTCACCAACACGTTCGTGAATCCCTGGGTCTCTCCGGGTTCCTGCCCGACCCAATAGACGTTGAGTTCGTTCATCCGCTCCAGGCTGAACTCGATGCTGCCCTTTTCGGCGTTGATCTCGATGACGTGGTGGTTCTTGCGGCCCGCCGCGAAGCGGGTCGCCTCCAGCGTCCCGATCGCCCCATTCTCAAATCCAATCGTTGCGACGAAGGCATCGTCGATATCGACCGTCCCCATTGAGCCGTCGGCCTCGCGCCGCTCCGGCGTGAAGATGCGCGTCATCGCTGCAACACTGTTGATTTCGCCGACCAAATAGCGCGCGAGATCGATGCTGTGAGCACCCAA